>NZ_JBILUK010000061.1:0-15864 GCF_044371015.1 Phenylobacterium sp. | reverse complement strand
AGGGTGCGCTGCAGGCCGGGCGGCGGGACGAGGCGATCACGCACCTGGTCGCGGCTGTGACCGAGAACCCGCAGCGCACGATCCAGGTCTACCGAGCCCTGGTGGTCCAGCTCTACAACGCCGGCCGTTTCGCCGAGGGCGAGGCCTGGGCCGCGCGCGGGCTGGAACGGCATCCCCGCGACTACGACCTGATGAACACACGCGGCGTGCTGCTGCGGAAGCTGAAGCGCCAGCCTGAGGCCGCGCAGCAGTTGGAGCAGGCGATCAAGGTGCGGCCCAAAGACCTCGCCGCCCAACAGAACCTCGGCAATGTGCTGCTCGACCTGCGCGAGGGCGGCAAGGCCGAGGCTGTGTTCACGCGCCTGGTCCGGGCCGACCCGCGCAACAGCGAGTACCAGCGCCAACTCGGCAAGGCGCTGGCGCGCCAGGGCAAGATTGAGCCGGCGATGATGCGGTTTCGCCAGGCGGTCAGCGTCAAGCGCGACAACATCGACGCCTGGCTCGACATGGTCGGCGCGCTCAACGACGACTTCCGGAGCGCGGAGGCTGAAGCGGTGCTGGACAAGGCCATCGCTCAGAATCCTTCCGAGCCGCGTCTGCTGGAAGGTAAGGCCATGGTCATGCGCCGGGCGGGCGACTCCGCGCGCTGCGAGGCCTGGCTCACCGAACTCCTGCCGACCAATCCCGACGCCGCCTGGCTGCACTATCAGCTCGGCATGCTGGTGGGCGACCGCGAGCGGGAGCGGGCCAATACGCACCTGCGCCGCGCTCATCAGCTCGAGCCGGCAAAGCTCGACTACGCAACCGCCCTGGTCGAGACCCTGGAGCGGACCCGTGCAGGCGACGAGGGCGGTCACATCGAGGAGGCCTACCAGCTGGCGCTTACGCTCCTGCCGCGCAGGCTGGAATTCACGGACGGCGCCAACAAGATCATGAGCGACGTCTTCACCCGCGTCGCCGATTTTGACGCCATCGACGCCATCGGCGACTTCAGGACTCTG
The DNA here is from genome assembly GCF_044371015.1 of Phenylobacterium sp. Taxonomy (GTDB): domain Bacteria; phylum Pseudomonadota; class Alphaproteobacteria; order Caulobacterales; family Caulobacteraceae; genus Phenylobacterium. The sequence goes on along the minus strand of NZ_JBILUK010000061.1, from coordinate 14,863 downwards.
GGCCGCAGCTGGGCCAGCCACGGCCGCCATACCGCGCTCCTGAAACAGCTCGCCCGGGTGCGCGGCGAGGAAGACCGGCTTGAGCTGGTCGAACAGCACAGAATCTGGGGTCGGGAGGCCGAGGCCACGGCCGCCCGCCGCCCGATCCAGCGCCCGCCGCCGCGCCCCAAGGATGGCAAGATCCGGCTGGGCTTCATGTCGTCCGACCTGCGGCAACACCCGGTCGGCTACTTCGCCATGCCGCTGTTCGACCACGTCGATCCGCGCTTCGAGGTCTATGTCTATTCCTACAACACCGGCCGCGAGGACGCCGCGCACCGCCACATCGCCAGCCGAATCCAGGCCTATCGCTGGTGGCCTGATATCTCGACTCACGCCGCTGCCCAGGCCATCGCCGACGACAATCTCGACATCCTGATCGAGCTCGGCGGCTCGACCCACATGAACCGGCTGGAAGTGATGGCCTACAAGCCGGCGCCGGTGCAGGCGAGCTGGCTCGGCTACCCCCACTCCGCCGGGCTCTCGACCATCGACTATTTCGTCTGCGATCCGTTCAGCAATCCGACCAAGCCGGAATATCTGGTCGAGACGCCGCTGGTGATGCCCAAGACCTGGCTGGCGCTAGGCCAGCAGTTCTTCTCTGACCGCAATGCGATGGAGCCCGAGCCGCCCAGCGCCCGGAACGGCTTCATCACCTACGGCACCGCCAACAACCCGCACAAATACACCCGCGACGTCCTGCGCCAGTGGGCCCGCGTGGTCGCGGCCACGCCAGGATCCAAGTTCGCCTTCATCCGACCCGAGGGCTCCGGCGCCAGCTTCCGCCGCAACATCGCCGCGCAGTTCGCTCATGAAGGCGTCACCGAGGACCGTCTGATCTTCCATGCGGTGCGCGGCGCGCACCTGCCGTTCTACAATCAGATCGATGTCAGTCTGGACCCGTTCCCGCTCACCGGCGGCACGACGACGACCGAGAGCCTGTGGATGGGCGTGCCGTTGGTCAGCCTGGTCGGCGAGGCGTTTTTCGAGCGGCTGAGTTACTCGATCCTGTCCAATGCGGGCCTGGGCGACCTCTGCGCGCGGGATCTCGACGCATATGTCCGCCTGGCCACCGAACTGGCCGCGGACGAGCCTCGCCGGCGTGCATTGCGGGCCGTGATCCGCGACCAGCTCCGCGCCAGCCCCCTGGGCCAGACCGAACGCTTCGCCGCCGACTTCTACGAGTTGATCCACGGCGCTGTGACCCGCCGGGCGGGCTGAGCTAAAGTCGGAAGTACTCTTTCAGCAGGTCATCCGGCCGAGGCTGGAACGCCAGATCGGTTCCGCCGCTGCGGAACGCGATCACGCCCGGCGGCACAGTCTTGTTCACGGCGCTGGTCCCCTGGCTCAGCACCGCGTCGTCGCCGATCACGGTGCGGCCGATGACCGCGGTGTTCGGGTAGAGCACCACCCGGTCGCCGATCACCGGAATCTGGTCCTTGTGCCGCCCGACCGTGGAATTCTGGTAGAGCACCAGGTAGTTCCCGTAGGTGGCCTTGGCCAGAACAATGCCCACCGAGTGGCCGATGTAGAACACCTCCGGCATGGCGATCTCGTAGAAGAGGTCGATGCCGTTCAGCGCCTTGTTCATCAGGAACAGCCGGGTCGCCGCCGCCGTGTCGCCCGAACGCCGCCAGATCGTATTGGAGAGGTAGTACAGGAAGATGCAGTGCTGCGAAGATTGCAGCACGTTGAACTGGTCCGGCCGCCATGGCGCGCAGGCGTTGAGGCAGACGTGCATCCGCTGCAGCGCTTCGTCGAGGTGAGCATCGACAGCCTTGCGGAACTCCGCCTCGCGGCCGTCGGGAACGACTGCGGCGCACTGGGCGGTGAGATAGGCCGCCAGGCTTTCGCGGGTGTGGTCCAGCAGCTTCACGCCTTCAGTCCCTCCAGATAGTCGGCGACCACATCCTCCACCGGCCGGGCGACAACGCCAAGGTCCGCCAGACGTGCGGCGCTGGCGTTGGGCGGTGGGGGTGGATTGGCCGCCCCTGTGAAGCCGACCCGCCAACCCGCGCTTTCGAACACCCGGGCGATGTCGGCGTTGGTGGAGAGCCGGCCAGCAGCGACGTTGTAGACGCCCTGACCCCGGTCTCCGATCGCGATCAAGGCGGCGGCGGTGTCATCGAGGTGGATGTAGTCGCGGGCGATGTTGGGGCTGGAGTCCAGCGTGATGTCGCGGCTCGTCCGGGCCTTGATCAGCCACTCCGACAGGAACCCCGGCGCACCGTCCTGGCCGTCATAGACGTTGGAGAGCCGCGCCACCGCGCCCCGGCCGCCGGTGCGGGCCAGGGTGAGGTTTTCGCCCAACGCCTTGGAGAGATCATAGACCCGCCGCGGATCGGCCGGATCGAACACCAGCGGTTCGGCCTCATGCACCTCGGCCTTGCGCTGGCCGTCATAGAGCCGGGTGGACGAGCAATAGACCAGCCGCTCGAAGCGATCGGCCCGGATCAGTTCGCTGAGCAAACTGGCGTGCGCCGCCACCGTGTCGAAGGGTCGGGCGTCGTAGTCGGCGGTCAGGCCCGCGCAGTAGAAGACGGTTCCGAGGTCGCGTTCGAACAGCTCGGGATCGCCTTTGGCCGGCGCCCAGACTTCTCGCTGTTCGGCGCGGAGCCGGGCGGCAAGGCGGGCGCCGACGAAGCCAGCCGCGCCGACGACGGTGGCGGCCGCACCCAAAGCCCTACAGCCCGCCGATGGGATGGTGCAGCGCCGGGTCCTTGTGGCGCAGGTACTTGGGGCTCACGTCGCGGACGATGCGATAGCCGGGTCCGTCGAACCGCTCCGGGTCCTTGACCGCCACCATGTTGAACCCGTGCGGCGGGCCTTCCAGATAGACCGACTCCACGGGGATCAGCTCCACCGGATGGGCTGAGAGGTCGTAGTTGGAATTGAAATCACGGAGGGCGAACACCGTGTAGCCGTTATCGGTCAGCAGACGCACGATCTCGGTGTTCGCGAGCCCCTTCGACCAGTCGACATAGTGGCGGTGCACTTCGAACAGGATCGACGGCGCCTGGCCCTTCGGAGCCGCCAGGAAGGGCGCAGCGCCCTTGAGCGCGCCCAGTTCCGCGCCCTCGATGTCGAGCACGATCAGATCGAGGTTCGAGACTCCGGACGCCGCCAGATAGTCGGCGATGGTCACGGTCTTGAAGGTGTCGTCGCCAGCTTCCGCCACCTCGGCGTTGGCGAAGCTGTCATAGCCCACCAGCTTCAGATTGGTGGTGGAGTCGTGCCACAGGCCTTCCGAGCGCGGAATGATGTTGGAGAGCCCGTTGAGGCCCGCGTTGCGCATCAGCATGCCGCGCTGGTCGCTGTTGGGTTCGAAAGCGTGGACCACGCCGCCGCCGGCGGCGATCTCGCGTGCGATCAGCACAGCGTGATCACCGAAATAGGCCCCGCCGATCACCACCTGCTTACCGCCCCTGGCCAGGTCCACCAGGATGCGGCTGGTCATCGGCTCCCAGGCGTGGTCGGGCGCCTCGGGCTGTGACATCACAAAGTCCCGGGCGATCTTCGAGCGATAGAGAAACTCGAAGGCCACGCCCGTCGAGAGCGTCTTCCGCACCACCTGGTCGTCATCATGCAGAGCATCGACCAGCGGGCCGGTGAGGGTCTCCCGCACGTCCACGCCGGGCGCGTCGATGGCGGCCTCGAAGGCCAGCATCTGGCGGATGAATGCGCCGCGGTGTTCGGGCGCCGCGCCGATCGCTTTGAGCGCCTCGCGCGCCGGGTCTTGAGCCATGGGTCGATAGAATCCGTAGGTTGGATCGGTCCTCTAGCAGAAAGCCCGCCCGTGCGGCCACGCTTGGAATCGCCGGGCCGCTCGCTAGTGTGCGCGGCTAGATCTAGAGCGTCTTCCGAGAAGTGGAAGCCGGCTCTCGGTCATGAGACGCTCTAAACTTTTGATTTCGAGCCTTTTTCATCCCGTTCAGGTGGCGCCACCTGAACCTGTAGGGCTCTTGGGGGACGACGCCGAATGGCTCTTCAAGCGGTGCTGCGCAGCCTGGTGCGCGAGGGCGACCTGACCATCAAGCTGCCCGGCGGGTCGCAGGTGCGGCTGGGCGATGGCTCCGGGCCGCCGCTGGTGGCGCGGGTCACAAGCGCCGCCTGGGCCGCGCGAATCGCCGCCAAGCCGGGTCTCGGCGTGGGTGAGGCCTATATGGACGGCGGATTGGTGCTCGAGACCGGCGGCATCGCCGACTTCATCGATCTGATCGGCGCCAACGCCAAGAACAAGCCGCCGTCGCGCAACGGCTTTCGTCGCTGGCTGCGGCGCACGCTGCGCGAGGCCAACGACCGGGTCGCCGCCCGCAAGAACGTGGCCCACCACTACGACCTTTCCTACGATCTCTACCGGCGGTTCCTCGACGAGGACATGCAGTACTCCTGCGCCTACTTCGCCCGTCCCGACATGACGCTGGAGGAGGCGCAGCTCGCCAAGAAGCGACACATCGCCGCCAAGCTGCATCTGTCGCCGGGCCAGTCGGTGGTGGAGATCGGCTGCGGCTGGGGCGGGCTGGCGTTGGGGCTGGTTGAGGAGGCCGACGTCACGGTCGACGCCATCACGCTGTCTATCGAGCAGCTCAAGGTCGCCCAGGCCCGCGCCGAGGCCAAGGGCGTGACCGACAAAGCGCGGTTCTCGCTGACCGACTATCGCGACCTCAAGGGGACCTATGACCGGGTGCTGTCGGTGGCCATGTTCGAGGCGGTGGGCCGGCCCAATTATCAGGAATACTTTGACGGCGTGGCCCGCCTGATGAAGGACGACGGCGTCGGCCTTGTCCATGCGATCGGCCGCCCGACGCCAGGCGTCACCAATGGCTGGATCGACAAGTACATCTTCCCCGGCGGTTACTCGCCCTCGCTATCGGAGATCTTTCCGGCAATCGAGCGGGCGGGCCTCATCGTTACAGATATCGAGATCTTGCGGCTGCACTACGCCGAGACCATCCGCCATTGGCGCGACCGCTTTGCGGCCGCCCGCGCCGATATCGCCGAGCTCTATGACGAACGGTTCTGCCGCATGTTTGAATTCTATCTCGGCATTTCCGAGCAAAGCTTCCGCCACCGCCGCCAGTACATATGGCAGGTTCAGCTGGCCAAGCGGGTGGACGTGCTGCCGATCACCCGCGACTACATCTCCGAGGCCGAGGCGGCGTTCGCCAAGAAGGGCGGCCAGAAGTCAAAACCACTGGAGGCGCCTGCAAAGGGCCACTAGGGTCGCCGAGACCTCAAACAAAGACCTCGACCGGAGACGCCTTGCCCATGCGCCACACCCTCTTGATCGCCGCGGCCCTGTCGCTGACCGCCGCTCAGGCCTCTGCCGAGAACTGGGTGAAGTACATCGACGCCGACGGCGGCATCGTCTGGTCCTACGACGCCGATTACACCTACCGGGATCGCACGAGCGGCCGGCTGGTGGTCATGCAGGCGGTCGCCAAGCCTTCCGCCAAAATCGGCCCGTCCAGCCCCGGGAAGCCCGATGGCGTGGGCAGCGTCGTGGCGATCGACTGCAAGGACAGGAACCTGATCACGCTGGGCTCCTACAAGCCCTCGGCGCCCCTCGACATCAAGTCCACCTGGCGGTCCGACACGCCCAAGAAGGCGACCGGCGCCGACAATGTCGCCCTCGTCGCAGCGGTCTGCGCCAAGGCGGATGATGCACCGGTGAAGTAGCCGTACACCCGTAAAACGCTTGTTTGAATTACCCCTCTGGGGCAAGACTGAACCAAACTCGCAGGGAGCGAACCCATGACCATGACCTCAGATCGTCCGCAGGCCGCCGCCAAGGCCCAGTCCGGCTTCCAACTGAGCCCGCAGGATGAGCTCAACGATCTGCGGATGTCGGACAAGGCGCTGCCGCTGTTCAACGCGGTCAAGGCGTTCATCAAGGAGGTGGCCGAGCCGGCCTCCGAGGAGTTCCACCGCCTGGGCGAAGGCCGCCCTGACCCGTGGCAGTACGCGCCGGGCCAGCTCGACGTGCTGGAAGCCGCCAAAGACAAGGCCAAGGCCGCCGGCCTCTGGAACTTCTTCCTGCCCAACGCCGAAACCGGCGAGGGCCTCTCAAACCTCGACTATGCCTATATCGCCGTCGAGCTGGGCAAGGTGCGGCTGGCCTCTGAGATCATGAACTGCGCCGCCCCTGACACCGGCAACATGGAAGTGTTGGAGCGGGTCGGTACGCCGGAGCAGAAGAAGCAATGGCTGGAGCCCCTGCTGGAGGGGAAGATCCGTTCGGCCTACTGCATGACCGAACTGAACACCGCCAGCTCGGACGCCAAGAACATCGACACCCGCGCCGTGCGCGTCGGCGACGAGTACGTCATCACCGGTGAGAAGCACTACATCTCCGGCGCCGGCAGCCCGCGCTGCAAGGTGATGATCTGCATGGTGCGGACCGGCGGCGAGCATGATCCGCCCCAGCTGCAGCAGTCGCAGATCCTTGTGCCGCTTCCCTGTGAGGGCGTCGAAATCGTCGGTGGGCAGCACGTGTTCGGCAACCCCGATGCGCCGCACGGCCACATGCATATCCGCTTCAACAACGCCCGCGTGCCGGCCTCCAACATGCTGCTCGGCGAAGGCCGCGGCTTCGAGATCAGCCAGCTTCGCCTCGGCCCGGGCCGGATTCACCACTGCATGCGCGCCATCGGCTCGGCCGAAAAGGCGCTGGATCTGCTGGTTACGCGCGGCATGAGCCGCGTGGCGTTCGGCAAGCCGATCATCCAGCTGGGCGGCAACCTTGAGATCGTCAGCCGTGCGCGGATCGAGATCGAGGCCATGCGCCTGATGGTGCTCAAGGCCGCCAAGGCGATGGACGTGCTGGGCAATCGCGAGGCCCGGGTCTGGATCCATATGGTCAAGGCGATGGTGCCCGAGCGGGTCTGCAAGATCATCGACCAGGCGATTCAGATGTACGGCGCGCTGGGTGTCTCGCAGCACACGCCGCTGGCCGGAATGTACGCCTCGACCCGCACCCTGCGGATCGCCGACGGCCCGGACGAGGTGCACCACATGGTGGTGGGCCGCAACGAGCTGCAGCAGTTCCGCGAAGGCCCGAACGACTCGTCGATGTCGGCGGTGTTCCGGAACTAAGGAAGAAAGTCAGCCGTTGGCGGCGCCTGCCGCCTTCGGCGACTTCAGCCGATGAATCTCGGCCGACTCTTCGGCCAGACTCTTGATTTCCATGATGGCGGCGGCGACCTGCCGGTCGATCCGGTCGGCGACCTTGTCCTCGAACGGGCCGCTGGTGAACTCCAGGCGCGCACCGCGCAGGGTCGGCGATATCGCGTAGGTGTCGACATAGGCCTGGCTGTCGCCGAGCTCGGTTTGGGAATACTCGAACTTCAGCAGGCGCATCGGTTCAAGCGCTGCGATCCGGCCGTCGGCCCGGACCGCGCCATCTGCGTCACGCCAGGCCACCGCGCCGCCCTCACGCCAGTTGGTGCGGATCGACATGCCTTCGCCGTAGGCGGCCGCCCATTCCCGGACGAGCTCCGAATCGGTCAGCACCCGCCAGACTTCCTGCGGCGGGGCCTCGATCTCAAGTGCTCTGGTCAGCGTCTTCATGTCGATCAGTATCATGGGTCACCAACCCGCCGGAGGCGAGAGGGTTCCCGAGTTGCGGTCCTGCGGAGGGCATGACTCAGCAAACACGAGGTAGAGGGTCCAGGCGACGATTCAAGCCGATTCAACCCCAGGGTTTATCCTGCGTCCGCTGGGCGAGTCTCAGCCCTCAATCCTCTTCGGCGTCGGGCGTGAGCAACTTGTGGGCGTGCAGCACGAAGTAACGCATCAGTGCGTTGTCGACGGTCTGCTGGGCCTTGGCCCGCCAGGCGCGGACGGCGTCGTTGTAGGTGGGATATGCGCCCACGAAGTCGATCTTCGTGAAGTCCTTGAACTCCGGCGGACCTTCCAGCGAAATCAACTCGCCGCCGATCACCAGATGGAGCAGTTTTCTGTCGGGCATGGCTATTCGTTGCATATGAAATCAGTTCTGGGGCGTGGCCATAGGCCGGAAGCGCGCCAGGATCAATGGCGCAAGGGCCGGCGTCGCGCAGATCAGGCTGGCTTGTGACGGGCGCGGACGGTTGAAGCGAAAGACGTCGCCCCGGTGGTCGCCCACGAAGCAGCCGGCCTCCCGCGCGATCAAGTCGCCAGCGGCCACATCCCAGTCCGACTTGGCGACCGGGGCGACCGCAGCGTCGAAGTCACCCTCCGCGACCAGGCACATGCGGTAGGCGGTGGAGCTGCGCGGCTCGACCCGCATCGACGGCCAGGGCGTGGGCCAGGCGGCGTGGCGAAACACCATAGGATCGCCGACCATCCGGCAGTCCTCGAGCGCGTCCGCGCCGCTGGCCCGGATGGCCTCACCGTTGCGGGTGGCGCCCTGTCCCTCAGCGGCGAGATAGAGCGCATCGGCTTCGGGCGCATAGACCGCGCCGGCCACGACACGGCCGTCGTCAATGACCGCGATGGCCACCGACCACCAGGGCCGGTCCTTGAGGAACGCGCGGGTGCCGTCGATAGGGTCGACCACGAAGATGCGTCGCGCCTCAAGGCGGGCGGGATCATCGGCCGTCTCTTCCGACAGCCAGCCATAGTCCGGACGCGCCCCGCGCAGGCGTTCTGTCAGCAGCCGGTCGGCGGCGAGGTCGGCATTGGTGACCGGACTGCGGTCGGCGCTCTTGTATTCCACCTCCAGGCCGCGTCGGCGCAGGTCGCGGGCCAGCGCGCCCGCTTCTCGCGCCGCCTCGGCGATCAGGTCGAGATCAGAGTTCATCGACCCGCGATGGCCAGCCCATCCACCAGCAGCGAGGGGGCGTTGGACGCCCCGCGGATCTCCAGGTCCGAGCCCGGAACCACGCGACCGAAGATCTCCAGCAGGTTCCCGGCCACGGTGATCTCGTTGACCGGATAGGCGATCTGGCCGCCTTCGAACCAGAAGCCGGAGCAGCCCACCGACCAGTCGCCGGTGTTGGGATTGAGCGACGGGCCGAACATCGCGGTGACGAGCAGGCCGGCGCCGGCGTCGGCCATCAGGCCGGCCTGATCCCGGTCGCCGGGCTGGAAGGTCAGGTTCGAGACCGAAACGCCGGGCGGCGAGGCCAGGCCGCGGGATGCATGGCCCGTGGTCGCGAGCCCCAGCTGCCGGGCGGATGACGCGTTCAACAGCCAGGTCGTCAGCACACCGTCGTCGATCAGGTTGTGCGGGCCGTTCACAACGCCCTCGTCGTCGAACGGCGAGGAGCCGAGGCCCCGCACGCGGTGCGGATCATCCCGGATCACCACGCCCGGTGCGAAGATCCGCTGGCCGAGCTTGTCTTTGAGGAACGAAACGCCGCGCGCGATCGCCGGACCGGAGATGGCGCCGATCAGCGGGCCCATGAGCGAACCCGCCAGCCGGTTCTCGAAGATCACCGGGGCGGTAGTCGAAGCGATCTTGCGCGCGCCGAGCCGTTCGACGGCGCGACGCCCGGCCTCCTGGCCCATTCGCTCGGGCGGCGGAAGGTCGGTGCGCCAGCGGGCTGAGCGGCCTTCATATCCGGTTTCCATGCCGTCCGAGTCGCCGGCGATGGCTGAGGCGCCGATCGAGGACGCCGAAGCCTGATAGACGCCGGCGAAGCCGCCGCTGGTCACCAGGGTCCAGCGCGACGACGACCAGCCGGCGCTGGCGCCGTCGGTGTTGGTCACGCCGCTGTGGCCGCGCGCGGCGGCCTCGGCGATGCGTGCGCGATCCTCCAGCGCCTCGGCGTCCGGCTCTTCGGGATCGAACAGGTCGAGGGCGGGCAAGGGGCCGCGCGCCAATCGATCCGGGTCCGCCAGCCCGGCATAGGGGTCCTCCGGCGCGAGCCGGGCCATGGCGACGGCGCGCTCGATCAGCCGGGCGCGCGCCTCGGCCGAGATGTCAGAGCCCGACACGCTCGCCTGGCGTCGGCCGACAAAGACCCGCAGGCCCAGGTCGCGGGACTCTTCCCGTTCGACTTCCTCGAGCGCATCGTCGCGCACGGTGATCGACAGGCTGCGGCGCTCCGCGCCCACGGCCTCGGCCGCATCGGCACCGGCCTTCAGCGCCTGGGCCACCACATCATTCAACAAGGTCTCTTCCATCGGCCGCATATGGCCGAGGCCGAGGCTTAGGGGAAGGCGTAGAAGATCAGCGCCGCCGCCATGGCGATCAGGCTGACCCAGGTGGCGAGCACCCCGGCGGCTCTCGCCAGCGTCGCGGCGCTGGATCGCGACAGGCCCACCGCATGCAGCACGCGGCCCACGAACAGGATCAATCCGATCGGATGAATCAGCAGCGGCGGCGCTCCGACCAGCGCCAGCAGGGCCAGCCCGGCCAGGGCCGCGGGCACATATTCCGTTGCGTTGCCGAAGGCCCGGATGGCCCGGGTCAGCGCAGGGACGCCGCCGTCGCCCAGCTCGACCGAATGCTTGCGCCGCTGGCGGGTGACCAGCACCGCCAGAACCACCAGCAGGATCAGGCAGAGTCCGGCCCAGAGGGCGGCGGCGTGGGCGGAGGCCTGGATGTCCATAGCTTCGTTTTATTCCACCGGTCGGCCATCGCCGGGAAGGCCCAGGCGCGACCAATTCTCCGTGACTGCGGCAACTACGCCAGGGTCCATGGCCAGCTTCTGGCCCCACTCGCGATGGGTTTCCGGCGGCCACTTGTCGGTGGCGTCGAGCCCGATCTTCGAGCCCAGCCCGCTCTCCGGCGAGGCGAAGTCGAGGTAGTCGATAGGCGTGTTCTCGATCAGCGTGATGTCGCGGGCCGGGTCCATGCGGGTGGAGACCGCCCACATCACGTCCTTCCAGTCCCGGGCGTTGATGTCGTCGTCCACGACGATCACCCACTTGGTGTACATGAACTGCCGCAGGTAGCTCCAGACGCCCATCATCACCCGCTTGGCGTGGCCGGGGTAGGCCTTCTTCATCGAGACCACGGCGATGCGATAGCTGCATCCCTCCGGCGGCAGCCAGAAGTCGACGATCTCCGGGAACTGCTGGCGGATCAGCGGGATGAAGACCTCGTTCAGCGCCTCGCCCAGAACGCTCGGCTCATCCGGCGGCCGGCCGGTGAAGGTGGTGAGGTAGATCGGGTCACGCCGCATGGTGATCGCGCTGACCTCGAACACCGGAAACCGCTCGACCGAATTGTAGTAGCCGGTGTGGTCGCCGTAGGGCCCCTCGTCGGCGTACTCGTCGAGATGCACATGCCCCTCGATGACGATCTCGGCCTGGGCGGGGACCATCAGCGGCACGGTCTTGGCCGGAACCAGATCCACCTTGGCGCCGCGCAGCAGCCCCGCGAACTGATACTCCGACAGCGTGTCGGGCACCGGCGTCACGGCGGCCAGGATCACGCCCGGGTCGGCGCCGAGCACCGCGCAGGCGGGCAGGGGTTCGCGTTTGCCCTCGGCTTTCCAGCGGCGGTGATGCTGGGCGCCGCCGCGATGGGCGAGCCAGCGCATGATCGCCCGGTCCTTGCCCAGCACCTGCATGCGATAGATGCCGAGGTTGTAGTCGTCCTCGCGAGCGGTCGACGGGCCCTTGGTGACCACCAGCGGCCAGGTGATCAGCGGCGCGGGTTCTCCGGGCCAGCACCCCTGGATCGGCAGCTTGTTCAGGTCGATCGCATCGCCCTTCCAGACCACCTCCTGCACCGGCGCCGTCTTGCGGATATTGGGCCGCATGCTCATCACCGTGCGGGCGAGCGGCAGCAGCTCCATCGCGTCCTTCAGGCCCCGAGGCGGCTCGGGCTGGCGCAGGAAGGCCAGCAGTTCGCCCACTTCGCGCAGGTCGCCGGCCGTGGTGCGCTCGCGGCCATCCATGGTGACGCCCATGGCCACGCGCTTCACGGTGCCGAACAGGTTAACCAGGCAGGGCATGGTCGAGGGCTGGCCATCCGCGCGGATGGGATTTTCGAACAGCACCGCCGGGCCGCCGTCGCGCAGCAGGCGCCGTTGAATCTCGGTCATCTCCAGCGCGGTGGAGACCGGTTCGGAGACGCGGACGAGCTCGCCGGCGGCTTCAAGCTTGGTGAGGAACTCGCGGAGGGACCGGTAGGCCATGTCCGGGGCTTTACCTGCACCCGTCGCGGGGGTCTAGGATGGCCGCATGGCCCGCCTCGACCTTGACGACCTTCCGCCCAAGATCGCCGCCCTGCTGAGCGGCCTCTCCAACGGCGATGAACTGATTCTGGTCCAGAACGGGGTGGTGGTCGGCCGGCTCACCGCTTCAAACGAGGCAGGGGTTGCGACCGAGCCGCCGCCTTCGCCCGAACAGTCCCTGCGTGAGGTGGCCGAAGACTTTCGCGCAGCGATCGAGGATGGGTTTTGAGGGGCCTCTACCCCCAGAGCGGCGACGACGCCTTCAGGAAGCGCAGGTAGTAGACCACCCGGGCCACATCGCGTCCGTCGTGGTCGAGCACCACCTCATACCAGGCGTTCTCGGTCTTGGGGCTCTCGGTGAGCTTCAGGATTCTGGTGCGCGCGCCGTAGCTGACGCCGGCCTTGAGCGGCCCGGCCAGGTGCTGCACCTCGAGCGCGCCGAACAGGCCGACGTGCGGTTGGGTCGCCTTGCCGACCGCGCCGCCGCGCGCCTGGTGGGTCAGGCCGATCACCAGCGAGGGCGGCAGCACGCCATCCGCATAGGCCGGGAGGTTCTCGGTGATCAGCTCCAGGTGCTCGGCCAGGCGCTCGGGCGTGATCGTGACCGCGAGTCCTCGGCTCTCGGCGCCCAGTTCGACAGCCGCCAGGATGCGGAAGCGGCCCGGTTCCACCGGCGCCTGCCCGGCCATTCGGCCGACCAGTTCCGAAGCCGCGTCCGGTGCGATCGAAGCCGTGCCCTGGCAGATCATCGCGCCGTCGCGATTGAACATCGAAAGCCGCACGCGATCCTCGCCCGTCGCAACGGCGGCCCGGACATCTTCGCGATCAACCGTGGCCTGGGTGAAGTAGAGCGACATCCCGCCGGTCTCGAACCAGGCCGGGCCGTAAAGATCGAGCAGGCGCGGCACGAACTGGTCCATGTGCACCGAGCCCGCCACCGTGCCGCCCTTGAAGCCGAGCCTGGAGGCGACCGAGGTGTTGTGGATCGATCCCGGCGCTTCGGAATGGGCGTTGCGCGGGGTGCGGAACGGACCGACCCAGGTTTCCGCTGACAGCGTCTCGCTCATGGGGTCCTCCGATGGCCCGGTCTTTGGCGCCGGACCCTGGATCGAAGGCTGGGCTCGGTGGGGCGCGGCGTCAAGCGCAGTAGGCCCCTACCGCTCCTGAGCGGCCCGCAGGATCTTCTCCGACGACGGCCGACCCGCCATGCCGGCCTGGGGCGCCACGACGATCGAGAGCACACCGTCCTTCAGGTCGGCCTCGACGGTCTTGCCGGCGGCGAAGCGAACCCGGCTGAAGCGCGCCAATGCGGCGCGGCCCTCTGGCCCCTGGGCCATACGGACGATGGCGAGGCTGGCCAGGATGGCGGCGTCGGCGATCAGAGCCGAGGAAGCGGGCGTGGCCTCGGCTTCGAAGTACATCGGTCGCCGTGCGGCGCGGCTGGCGCGCAGACTGGATTGGGCGAGGCGCTCAAACACCGCCTGGGGGCTCATCGGGGCCAGGCGCAGGGGCGCGCCGCCGCCGGCCATCGAAACGGCCTCGCCGCCCGGCCGGGCGCCGGCGAAGAGGGTGTAGCCGCCCAGGCGGGTGGCCCGCAGCACCGGTTGGCCGAGGTCGTTCTTGTAGATCACATCGCCGCGCGGGGCCGGGCTGGGGGCCAAGGCCCAGACCTCCGGGCTGTCCTCGAACTTCAGCAGTGCGGCGTTCTGGGTGCGGTCGAGGACGAACACCCGGCCTTGCTCGGAAACATAACGGGCCAGCGGCGGATCATCGGCGTCAGCCGGTCGACCGCGGGCCAGGCCGTCGCGCAGGCGGTCGGCAGGACCGGCCATCAGCGGCGAGGCCGTCGCCAGGACCGCCATCGCGGCCAAGCCGACCGCCAGCCGCCGGCGCGTCGCCGTCGTCTCTGCCGTCCTGAAGCTTATCATACGGCCTGGGTCATGCGCCGTGATCAGGGCGGTTTTTGGACGCCGAACGCAATCGGGCTTTGCCGGCAAAGCTCGGAACTCGGCTCAACATCATCCGAATTCCGCGGGTCATCCCGGCCGGAGGCCCGCGTTCAGCGGGCTGTAGAGCCGGGAGCCAGTCGCAGGACCCGAAATGCTGGGTCCCGGATCGCGCTGACGCGCGTCCGGGATGACCTCGTTGGGAGGCTCAGCCACGAACCTTTGACCCAAGTTCACAGTCTCCGACCCTACCCGACCATGTACTGGCCGCCATTGAGCGCAAGCGTGGTTCCGGTGACATAGCCGGCCCGCTCGCCGGCCAGGAAGGCCACCATGTCGGCGATTTCCTCGCCCTTGCCCAGGCGCCCGACCGGGATCTGGGCGATGATGCCCTCCAGCACCTTCTCCGGCACCGCCTGGACCATTTCCGTGTCGATGTAGCCGGGCGCGATGCAGTTGACCGTCACGCCTTTGCGGGCGTTTTCAAGGGCCAGCGCCTTGGTGAAGCCGATCATCCCGGCCTTGGCGGCGGAATAGTTGGTCTGGCCCATCTGGCCCTTCTGGCCGTTGATGGACGAGATGTTGACGATGCGGCCCCAGCCGCGGTCGCGCATGCCCTCGATCACCTGCCGGGTCATATTGAACAGCGAGTCCATGTTGACCCGGATGACCTCGCTCCACTGCTCGGAGGTCATCTTGTGGAACACCCCGTCGCGCGTGATGCCGGCGTTGTTGACCAGCACGTCGATGGGGCCGAGCTGCTTC
>NZ_JBILUK010000060.1:0-15946 GCF_044371015.1 Phenylobacterium sp. | reverse complement strand
TGACGGGCGCCCGGCGGCTGCTGGGCAAGCCCCAGAATATCGGCGCCCAGGGCTCGGCGACCCTGCGCTGGCGGCCGAGCCCGGTCGATGTGGTGAACGCCAACATTCAGGTCGCCCCGACCTGGAACCACCTCGACACCATCCAGGCCGAAGTGACCGGAACCGGCGCGCCGCGGAGCCTGCTGATCGGACGCTCAAACTTCGATCGCAACTACACCGCTGAACTGGGCGCCGACTGGGAACACCAGCTTGGCCCGGGACTTTCCACCAAATTGGTGACCCTGATCTCCAACGGCAGCGTCGATCAGGGCGACGTCTTCCAGATCCAGACTTTCCCGAACACGTTTCTGACCCGAACCCAGGACCGCACCACCCGCAACGGCGAGCGGATTGCGCGCGGCCGGATCAAATGGACGCTGAGCCCGGCGCACACGCTCGTGTTCGGCGGCGAAGGCGCGTTCAACTATCGCGACACCACCTTTGGCATCACCAACCAGCTGCGCGGCGGTCCCCTGGTGGTTGTGCCGTTGGCGGTCTCAAACGCCCGGGTCGAAGAGACCCGAGGCGAGGTGTTCGCCAGCGACATCTGGACGGTCTCACCCACGCTCACGCTGGAGTACGGATTGGCGGTCGAGGCCTCCCGTATCACCCAGACCGGCGATCAGCAGAAGGAGCGCAGCTTTCGCTATGTGAAGCCGCGCGCCACGGCCACCTGGGTGCTCGGACCAACCGGCACGCTGCGCGCCAGCCTGGTGCGCGATGTGGCCCAGCTGGATTTCGCCGAGTTCTCCAGCACGGTCGATTTCGTCAACGCCGCCAGCACTCAGGGCAACCCGAACCTCGTGCCCGAGAAGGCCTGGAAGGCGCGGTTGGAGTGGGAGGCGCGGCTTGCGCCACGCACCGCCTTGACCCTCACGGCTTTCGCCGACCGCGTCGACGATGTGCGAGACCTGGTGGACATCGCCGGCGCCGACGCCTTTGGAAACATCGGCCGAGGCAGCCGTCTCGGCCTTGAGGCCCGCGCCGCGACACCGTTGGCCTTCATCGGCCTGCCCAATGCCGAGCTCCGATTCAACGGGGTCTGGCAGCGCACGCGAGTGACCGACCCAATCACCGGCGAGAAGCGGTCGTTCTCGTCGCCATTGGAACGCCAGGGCACGCTGGCAGGATCGCCGACGCTGAATCTGGCCAACAAGGACTGGGCCTATGTGCTGAGCTTCCGCCAGAACGCCCCGGCGCTGCAGCTCTCCTGGGGCGGATCGTTGGTGGACTGGTCGGACCGTCAGGAATATCGGCGCGCCGAGGCCATCCGTTACGAGCGGCCCATGCCGCGGCTTGACCTGTTTATCGAGACGACCGCCATCAAGCCTGTGACGGCGCGGATCTTCGCCAACAACCTGCTCTCGCCGCGCGAAACCCGCACCCGGGAGTTCTTCCGTGGCAGCCGAGCCTCAGGCGCAATTGATCGCGTCGAGCTCCGTCGGGCGCTCGGTGGGCCGGAAGGCCTGCGGACCGTGGGGTTCCAGGTCTCAGGCCGCTTCTGAGGCGGCGCGACGCAGGAGAAGCTGCTCGGCGCAGGCGAAGGTGCGAGCGTTGTCCACGTCGATGGCATGGGCGCCGTCAGCCAGCACCACGGGCGCCACGCGTAACTTCAGACGGCGGGAGATTCGGGTGAAGGCGTCGCGCAGCGTCAGACGCCCGGCCAGCATCAGCGCCAGGTTGATGGGGCCCAACGCCAGGATCATGCGCAGTGGTTTCTTGGCGAACTGCCCACCTGACCGGAAGGTCTCCGCCGCCTTCAATGAGGTCGGCCCGGCGAGCGCGTAGAGATTGCAGTTGGAGTAGGCGTCGTCCGCGAACCGATAGAACCGGCGCTGACCGTCGGGGTGGGCCGCCAGCACCGCCGCCCGGGTGGCGAGCGCGACGGCGACGTCGGCGGATGCGAGCGCGGCCAGGGTTTCGCGCACTGCGCCGGGTGTGAGAAGCACATTGTCGGAGGTGGTGACCAGGATCGGCCCCGTCAGGCCGGCTGCGCCGGCATGCACGCTGTCGGCCAGGTTTCCGGAGGCGGGGATGTAGTCGATCGGCGGCCCGCCGCGCGGCAATGCGGTCCTCAGGCGCAGCTCCACGCCGGGCTCGGCGACAATGCGCAGGCGGATGAGCCCGGGCGTCGCGACGAGCGCCTCGGCGACATGGGCGATCAACGGCCGTCCGGCGATCGGGACCAGGCTCTTGTTGGCGACGTGCGCCGCCTCGGCCAGCGGGTCGACCGCGCCGGCGCGTTGTCCGGCCAGGATGATGGCGGTGAAGGTCTGCATCTCAGGCGGCGGCATTGTAGCGGCGGGCGAGCAGGCCCTGGCGATCCAGGCTCTCGACCAGGATCGTCTCGATCAGATCGGTGTGGCTCCAGCCCAGCCGCGAAGCGGCCAAGGCGATGGTCTTGCGGGACCAGAGGTTGCAGTTGAGGTTGACCTCCAGGAACAGGATTTCGCCAGTCCGAACATCCAGCCGAAACTCGAAGCGCCCGTAATCAAAGGGCGCGTACTCGCGGAACAAGCGGCGCGCGCGCGCTTCGGCCACCGCCGCCTGAGCCAGATCCTCCAGCGGCCGGATGGCGTAGGCCTGGGCCGGCGTCAGGTCGCGCTTTTCGGCATAGGTGCGAAGCGCGCCGGGGTCGGTCTGCTCAACCACGTGGGTAGGCAGGATCAGCGGCGCCCCGTCCCGGGTGACTACCGAGACCTCGATGTCGTGACCCATGATGAAGGGTTCCACCAGAGCGTCATGGCCCTCGTCATGTAGCCTCTGCACGGCGGCGCGCACGCTTGCCCAATCCCAGGCATCTGAGACGCCCCAGCTCGCCGAAGAGGCGTTGGGCTTGATCACATAGCGTGGCGCGCGGGGGCAGGACGCCGGATCCACCAAAGCGCCGCGCCGATAGACCGCCCAGGGCGCGGTCGGCACGCCCGCAGCCTGAGCGGCGCGCTTGGCCAGGTGCTTGTCGTCGGCCAGCCCGCGCAGGATCGGGCTGGCGCCCAGATAGGGCAGGCCCTGCCGCTCGCAGAGCAGGGGCAACAGCATTTCGGAGTTGAGGAAGCCGCCGCGGTTCAACAGTGGAAACACGAAGTCGCAGCGCGCCGGTTCAAACAGCACCCGGTAGTCGTCGGCGATCTCCAGTCGAACTGGGAGCGACTCAAGCGCAGCCCGCATCTCGCGATGATAGACCGCATGGGTGCCGTCTTGCGGGTGGCCGGCATCGCCCTCCCAGCGGGCGTGGCGGGCAATGAACAGCACGCTCAGGGTGTCGCGGAGTTCGGGCGGGATGCGTCGCGGGGCCGGCATGGGGCGCTCCTGGGCGGGCGTCGAAGTCCGCCTCCGGAGTTAGCGCGCCCCTGTGACGGGCCGACTAAGCTTTGGTGGCAAGATGATGAGCGATGAGCGCGCCATAGCGACCTTCGCCCAGGCCGCGCCGCGCCGCGCGTTGCGGCATCAGCACGCCGGGCTTCGAGTTGCCCTCAATCAGCACCGGGCCATCCTCCGTCAGGCCGATATCCCAGCCCACCAGCGTGTAGTCTGCGAACGCAACCGCATGCGCGCGCTCGGCGAGCGCCACGGCCGCGGGCCAGTCCGGCAGCGTCCGCCCCGCGATCTCCGCGCCCGTCGCAGGGTGGCGCACGCAGGGACCGCCGCCATAGCCCTTCCACGCCTCACCCAGTCGGCCCGACTTCAGCTCGACCGGGGCGATCAGCCCGCCGGCCTTCATGTTGTCGACCACGACCCCGTGCCCCGACGCGCAGCGGAACGTCGCGCTGACCGTCTCGGGCGTCCCGGTTTCGTCCAGAATGGTGACGACGCGGACCGTTGCCAGAGCGTCGAGCGCGAGATCGACAAGGCCGGGATGCGGCGCCAGCCAGGGCTGGATCAGGTGCATACCCGGGCCGCGCGCGAGCGCCGATGGGGCGCGAGCGATCAGATCGGCGGCGTTGCTAAAGGCTCCCAGGCGCCGCACGCCGTCACCGCCCTCACCGTCCGTCGGTTTGGTCACCAGCTCACGGCCCGCCGGGTCGGTCAGGACGTTGATCCGTCCGCCGCCGGCCAGCGCGACGGTTTCGGGCTGGGGCAGGGCGGCGTTCGCGCATCGCGCGGCGAACACCACCTTGTCGGCCAGCGCGCAGGCGCCGGACCAACCCAGGGGATTGAGAATCCGATTGAGCCCCGCATCCTCGAAGCGGCGGATGTAGCCGTCCATCGCCTCGGCGGTCTCGACGCCGAACAGCGCCAGGTCCTGCGGGTCCGCGAAGCGGGCGCGCGCGATGCGGATCGCGCGTCGGCGCCAGTCGTCGTTCAGCCCGAAGCGCCGGGCCACATTGCGGGCTCGCCAGGGGATCCAGACCAGGAAGGCCAGTCCCGCCACGGCGTCCAACGCCGCGCGCGCCGCCCCCCGCGTGGCGCCGCGGCGCCTATAGTGCGCCGCCAGGAACGTCCCGCTCACTGGCCGGACCACCCCGGGCCAAAGGGCGAAAGCCTTCTTCAGATAGTAGATGCGGTCATAGCCCACGCCCACAAATCTAGCGCGCCGGTGTGACAGTCCTCGGAAGGGCTTTTGAGCCCGGTCTCAGGCCGACAACTCAGCGTAGGCGCGGTCCAGGGCGGCCTCCAGCACCGTGGCGATCTCCTCGATCTCGTCCTCGGTGATCACGTAAGGCGGCGAGAGGCAGAGCGTGTCGCCCGCCACGCCGTCGGCGCAACCGATGCCGGCCACCACGATCACCCCGGCCTCTCGCGCGTAGCGCGTCACGGTGTCGGCCGCCTGTCGGGCGCGAGGATAGGGCGCGCGCGTCGCCTTGTCGGCCACCAGCTCGATTCCCCAGAGCAACCCGACGCCGCGCACCTCGCCCACCATCGGGTGGTCGGCCAAACGGCCGAGGCGCGCGCCCAATCTGTCGCCGATGGTTCGGGCGCGTTCGATCAAGCCCTCACGCTCGATGCGCGCCAGGACGGCGGCTCCAGCGGCGGCGATCACCGCATGGCCGGTGAAGGTCTCGCCATGCCGGAACACCGAGCCGGCTTCAGCGAAGCGCTTCGCCACCCGCTCGTGCACGAGGAGCGCGCCGATCGGCACGAACCCGCCGCCGATTCCCTTGGCCAGCGTGACGATATCGGGCTCCACGTCGTCGTGCTGGAATCCGAAGGCGAGGCCGGTTCGTCCGGCCCCGGTGATCACCTCGTCGATGATCATGAGCAGGCCGTGCCGGTCGCAGATCTCGCGGATGCGCTTGAGGTAGCCGGGCGGCGAGGAGAGGGCGCCGAGCGGCCCGCCGGATACGGGCTCGACGATCACGGCCGAAAGGTTGGCGGCGCCGATCCGCCGGATGGTCGTTTCAAGATCATCGGCGCAGGCCAAGCCGCAGCCGGGTTGGGCGAGGTTGAACGGGCAGCGATAGCAGTAGGGCGGCTCGATCTTGGGAGAGGGCGCGAAGTAGGGTTGAAAGTGTTCCCGCCGGGGCGCGTGGCCGGTGAGCGCCAGGGCGCCCAGACTGGAGCCGTGATAGCTGTTCCAGCGCGAGACCACCTGGATGCGAGCGCCCTCCCCACCGTTAAGGTGATGGACCCTGGCCATCTTGATCGCTGTTTCGGTGGCCTGGGATCCCGAAGTGCAGATCCAGGCCTTGGTATAGGCGCTCGGGGCCAGCGCCAGGAGGCGACGGGCGAAGTCCTGTTCGGCGTCGCTGGTGAACTCCGATGTCGGTGCGAAGGCGACCTCGGCGGCTTGGCGGGCCATGGCCTCGACCACGTCTGGCGCGCTGTGTCCGACGGTGATGACGAACACCCCGCCGGCGGCGTCAATGTAACGCTTGCCGGCCTCATCGAAGAGGCATGAGCCTTCGGCGCGCACGATCCGCGGATAGGCCTTGGTCGGATCCCGCCGCAGAATGGGATCGTGGTTGCGTCGTGTCGCGTCTTCCATGGCCGAGCCCCCCATCCGCGAGGATGACCGGCCCGACCGGAGGGCGCAATGCCGGGGTTGGATGTCAGCCCGGCGCGAGGGCGATGGCCGACACCTCGATCAGGAACGCCGGTGCGGCCAGCGCCGTGACGCCCACAGCGGTCCAGGCGGGAAACGGGTCTGAGATGTAACGCTGACGGGTCGCGATGAAGGCCGGCATGTGCTGGGCCATGTCGCCCACATGATAGCTGGTCAGGCTGATGATATCGGACATTTCCGCACCCGCCTCTGCGAGGACCAGTTTCAGACCATCGAACACATGGGTGAGCTGGGTTTCGAGGTCGGCCGGGACGTCTCCATTGGCCGGATCGCGTCCCACCTGGCCCGAGACATGGATCAGGCCGCCCGCCACGACGGCCGGGGCGAACTGCGACCGCTCGTAGGCGGCCCGCCTCGCTTGCGGGATGACGGGGGTCCATCGGCTCATGGCGGGTTTCTCCAGTTTGGGTGGTCGCGTCGGCGAAACCATAGCTCGTCAGGTTTGGCCAGGGGCGTTCAGCGCGGCGGCGGCTCGCGGTAGGCGGTTTCCGGCCCGATGAATGGATGGGTCGGATCTTCGCCGCCGGCGGCCGGGGCGGAGGGCGGCAGGACCCGGACCAGGATCAGCAGGCCCAGGATGGCGGCGCTGATCGAACCTGCATAGACACCGATCCGCACGGGCGCCGCCAAAGCCGGATCGTCGAACGCCAGGGCGCCGATGAACAGGCTCATGGTGAAGCCGACGCCGGCGACGGCGGCCACGCCCAGGACCTGGGCCAGGGTTCCCGGCAAGGGCGCGCGCATCGCCCGCGCCGCCGCCAGCACCGCAAGCGTTATCCCGACCGGCTTGCCGAGCGCCAGGCCCAGCGCCGTGCCGACGGCGACCGGATGACCCAAAGCGGTGATCAGCCCGGCTCCGAGCGGCGCGCCGGCGTTGGCCAGCGCGAAGATCGGCATGACTCCGTAAAGCACCCAGGGCCGCAGCCGGTGCTCAAGATCATGCAGCGGCGAACCGCCGGTCCGGTCGCGCAGAGGAATCACCGCGGCGGCCAGCACGCCCGCCAGGGTCGGATTCACCCCGGAATTCTGCATCGCCACCCAGAGCGGCAGGGCCAGCACCGCATATGGCCACATCGAGCGCACGCCCAGCCGATTGAGCCCGAACAATGCCGCGAACGCCGCCGCCGCCCAGCCCAGCCAGACGCCGCTGATCGCGCCGGTGTAGGCGAAGGCGACGATCAAGATCGCGCCCAGGTCGTCGATTACGGCCACGGCCAGCAGGAACGCCTTCAGCGCCGCCGGCACCCGAGGCCCCAGCAGCGCCAGCACGCCCAGTGCGAATGCGATGTCGGTGGCGGCGGGGATCGCCCACCCTTGAGCGAAGCCGTCGCCCGCCGCCCCAAGGTAGATCAACGCCGGAAGCGCCATGCCGCCAACCGCGCCTGCGGCCGGCAAGATCGCGGCGGTCGGCTTGGACAGCGCGCCCTCCAGGAGTTCGCGTTTCAACTCCAGGCCGGCATAGAAGAAGAAGATCGCCATCAGGCCGTTCTTCACCCAGCCGGAGAGCGGAAGGGTGATGGCCGCCGCGCCGAACCCTGCGGACAGGTCGGTCTTGAGCAGCGCCTGTTGCGCCGGGCCCAGCGCCGAGTTGGCGATCAGCATCGCCACGGCTGCTGCGCCGAGCAGCGCCAGGCCGGGCCAGGCCTCGGCGGGGATACGCTTGAACACGCTGGGCATGGCGCTATCGCCCGTCCAGCGAGGCGCCGACCCGGCGGGTCGGTGTGTCGAACAGGCCGCGCCCCGGAACGTGGTTGACCTCCAGGCGCACGCCGTCCGGGTCCTCGAACAACACGGCGTAGTAGCCGGGCGCCCAGGGCTCATCCTGCGGCGGATGGACGATTCGGGCCCCCATCTCGATCAGCAGAGCGTGGACGTCGTCGACATCCTCCCGCGACCGCGCCCGCCAGCAGTGGTGGTGCAGCCCGACGCGGAACTGCACGAACCGCGCGCCGCGATGCTCCGGGTCGGGCCGTCGGATCCCAAAACCCGTGCGCCCGCCGACGCAGTAATAGGTGTCGGGGCTGTCGGCGACCTCGCTCATCCCCAGGAATGGAAGCAGGCGGCGGTAGAAGGCGACCGACGCTTCGAAGTCTCCTGCGGTGATGAAGGTGTGGGCGACGCCGTTGACTTCGATCATCCGTGTCCGCTCTTGCCACTGCGCGCGGCCAGCCAGTCCATCGCCGCCAGCAGGACGCCGGAGATCACGAACACCAGGTGGATGCCCACCAGCCAGGCCAGCTGACGATCGGAGATGTCCTTCCCCTCGGCGAGTTCCATGAAGGCCTTCAGGAGCGCGATCGCGCTGATCGCTACGATCGAGGCGACCAGTTTCAGCTTGAGCCCCGAGAAGTCGACCGTGCCCATCCAGCCGGGGCGGTCCTCGTCGTCGCCGGTGTCGATCTTGGAGACGAAGTTCTCGTAGCCGGAAAAGATCACGATCAGCAGAAGGTTGCCCGCCAGCGACAGGTCGATCAGCGTCAGCGCCATCAGGATCGCCTCTTCGGGCGACATGGAACCCAGCTGCGACAGATCCTTGATCGCCGCCTGCACGAACACGACGAACAGCGCCGCCAGGGCCAGGATCAACCCCACATAGAAGGGCGCCATCAGCCAGCGGGATCGGAAAATCCAGAGCTCCAGATGGCGCTCGATAAGGGGTTTGGGTTTGGAGTGGCTCATGACCCAGGAATAATCCGGGACACAGCTCGTTCGCTATCGGAACCGGATGCCGAGCGCCGAAATCAGCTCAGACATGGTGTGCTGGCCGTCCCAGAGCTCGGCCTTCCAGCCGGCCGCGCGGGCGGCTTCGATGTTGGCGGCGGTGTCGTCGATCAGCAGATGCCCCTCCGGCGGTCGTCCTGTGCGAATCTCGACGGCGCGGTAGAAACGGGGCTCGGACTTCATCGCCCCGATGTCGGCGGCGTAGTCGATGGCGTCGAAGCGACTCCTGAGACCGAGATCGTTCCAGAGGTATGCGGCGCGTTCGTGCTCCTGGATGGTGGCCAACCGCATGGCCCAACCCTGCGAACGCGCTTTCGCGAGATCCTCCAGCAGCGCCACGTCGAGAACGGCGTCCTTGGCGAACCAGTAGTTGATCAGGGCGTCGGCGGAGACGCCCGGGGCGTGTTCGGCCAACATCGGTTCCAGCCGTTCGCGCAAGGCCGCCCGGCCCAGCGCGATATCGCGCCAGTGCGGCCGAAAGAAATGAGCGTCCAGCGTCGCCCGGGCGACGCCGAGATCCGCCTCCAGATTCGCCGCCCAGCCTCCGGGCGGGCCGTGCACGATCACACCATCGACATCGATCATCAGGATCGGGCGTGCGATCAAACCAGCCCCTTAAGCCGATAGAGCGCGTCCAGCGCCTCACGGGGGCTCATGCCGTCGGGGTCGAGGGCGGCGAGCGCCTCCTCCGCCCGGCTGGGGCCGAAACGGGCGGCGGGTTCGGCGACGGCGGCGAAGAGGGGCAGATCGTCGAGATTGGCGGGGCCGGAAGCCTCCCGTTCCAGCCGTTCCAGCACCTGTCGGGCGCGGGCGACGACGCCGGCCGGTACGCCCGCCAGCTTGGCCACCTGCACGCCATAGGACCGGTCGGCCGGGCCGGGCGCGGCCTCGTGCAGGAAGATGAGGTCTCCGTTCCACTCCTTGGCCCTGAGGCTGAGGTTGGCGACATAGGCCAGCCGGTCCTCCAGCACCGAAAGCTCATGATAGTGGGTGGCGAACAGCGCCCGACAGCGGTTGGTCTCGTGCAGCGCCTCGACGCAGGCCCAGGCGATCGCCAGGCCGTCGTAGGTGGCGGTGCCGCGTCCGATCTCGTCCAGGATCACCAGGCTTCGCGGCGTCGCCTGGGTCAGGATGGCGGCGGTTTCGACCATCTCGGTCATGAAGGTGGAGCGGCCGCGCGCCAGGTCGTCGCCCGCGCCGACACGGCTGAAGAGGCGATCCACCACGCCGAGTCGCAGCCGCTTGGCCGGTACATAACAGCCGGCCTGGGCCAGCACCGCCAGCAGCGCGTTCTGGCGCAGGAAGGTGGACTTCCCCGCCATGTTGGGCCCGGTGACGATGGCGAGCCTGGGTCCGCCGACGCCCTGGCCGTCGAGGCGGCAGTCGTTGGGGGTGAAGGCCTCTCCGGCGCGGGTCACCGCCGCCTCGACCACCGGATGGCGCGCGGCCTCGGCTTCGAAGGCGGTGGAGCGGTCGATCAGCGGGCGGCTCGCGCCCACATCGTCGGCCCATTCGGCGACGCCCAGCGCCACGTCGAGCGTGGCGGCGGCGCGAGCGGCTGACTGGATCGAGGGCGCGGCGGCGGTCACCACCGCGCGCCAGGCCTCGAAGGTCTCCAGTTCGATGGCCAGGGCGCGTTCGCCCGCCTGGGCGATGCGGGCGTCGAGCTCGGCCAGCTCGACGGTGGTGAAGCGCACCTGGTTGGCCATGGTCTGGCGGTGGATGAAGGTGGCGTTGAGCGGCGGCTTCATCAGCGGCTCGGCGGCCTTCGCCGTGGTCTCCACGAAGTAGCCGAGCACGGCGTTGTGGCGAATCTTCAGCGCAACGCCGCTTTCGCCGGCCAGCCGCGCTTCCAGCGCCGCGACCACCCGGCGGCTGTCGTCGCGAAGCGCGCGGGCCTGATCGAGCTCGGGCCGCACGCCGGCCGCCACGAATCCGCCGTCACGGGCCAGAACGGGGAGGTCCGTCGCGAGGCCCTGGGCCAGCAGTTCACTGAGGGCCGAAAGGTCGGCTGACGCGGCGATGTCGAGGGCGACGGCGGCCTGCGCGATCTCGGCCGGCGGAGGATCGAGCGCGCCGCCGCCGCCGATCAGGGCGGAGAGCCGGCCCGCGACCTCCAGTCCATCGCGCAGGGCGCCCAGATCACGCGGACCGCCGCGGCCGAGCGCCAGGCGGGCCAACGCGCGAGCCATGTCCGGCATGGCGCGCAGGGCCTCGCGGAGGTCGCGCCGTTCCGCCCTGCGGGTCAGACGCCAGGCCACTGCGTCGAGACGGGCTTCGATAGCGGCGGGGTCGAGCAGGGGTCGTGCGAGCCGCGCGGCCAGAAGCCGGGCGCCGGGCGCGGTGACGGTGCGATCGATGGCGGCCAGCAGGGAGCCGTCCCGGGCCCCGGAGGTGGCGCGCTCGATCTCCAGGCTGGCGCGGGTGGCCGGGTCTATGGCCATGAC
Source organism: Phenylobacterium sp. (assembly GCF_044371015.1). Taxonomy (GTDB): domain Bacteria; phylum Pseudomonadota; class Alphaproteobacteria; order Caulobacterales; family Caulobacteraceae; genus Phenylobacterium. The sequence continues at coordinate 4,735 of NZ_JBILUK010000060.1, read as the reverse complement.
GTCGGCTTCGCCCGCTCGGCGCGGGGCGGAAAGGGCCGGCATGCGCCCGGCCTGTGTGGTCTCCAGATGCGCTGCGATCAGACCCAGCGCAGAGATTTCCGCGCCGGAAAACTTGCCGAAGCCGTCCAGCGTCTCGACGCCGTAAAGCCGCTTGAGCCGCGCCTCCGAGGCCCCCGGCTCGGCCATCGCCGAGGGCAGCGGCTGGACGAACCCGCCGGCGGATTTGAGCGCGGCCGAGATGTCCGCATCGGCGAACAGACGATCCGGAACCAGGATTTCCGAGGGCCCCAGCGCGGCCAGGGCCGAGGCCAGACCCTGGACGGTGGTCGCCAGGCATTCCACCTCGCCGGTGGAGAGCTCGACCGAGGCCACCGCTGCGCCGCCGGCCCGCGCGGCGACGGCCGCCAACCGGTTCGCCCCCCGCGCATCGAGCAGCCCGTCCTCGGTCAGGGTGCCCGGCGTGACCACGCGAACCACATCGCGGCGGACCACGGCCTTGGAACCCCGTTTCCTCGCTTCGGCAGGATCCTCCAGCTGGTCGCAGACGGCCACCTTGAAGCCGGCGCGGATCAGCTTGGCGAGATAAGCCTCCATGGCGTGGGCCGGCACGCCCGCCATGGGGATCGGCTGGCCGCCGTGCTGGCCGCGCGCGGTCAGGGTGATGCCTAAGGTCGCTGCGGCCTTCTGGGCGTCCTCGAAGAACAATTCATAGAAGTCGCCCATGCGGAAGAACACCAGGGCGTCGGGCTGTCGCGCCTTGGCCTCGAAGAACTGGGCCATCACCGGTGTCGCGCCGGCGGAGTCGGGGGGCGGAGCGGGGGCCTGGGCGTTCATCGGAAGCCGCCACGGTAGTGAACACGGCACGCGCCCGCACCCCTTGAACGGCGCGGGCGCTGCGCCAAGCTGTGGATGAATGGCGCGGGATCGGGTCCAGGCTGGCGGTGTGGTGTTTCCGTCCGGCCCATCGGACGCTGAGGCGCTGGGCCGCATTCATGCGGCCGCGTGGCGCCAGACCTATCCGGGATTATCGCCTCGGGCCTGTCTGGCCCGGATGTCGCCATAACGGCATGCACGTCGAGTCACTCTAGGTCCGAGCAAACCTCAACCGAGCGGCGTTACCTCAGCGCCGGCCGGCGATAGGTCGGCCCGTCGCGTCTACGAATGCCTCGACGGGGTGGCCGAGCCCGAGCGGAGAGAGCCCGGGCCCGGCGGCGCCGCCGTCTTTGAAGTCGCCTATCGCGGGCCGGACATCGCCGGCCGTACGGGAGGCTGAGTCGGATCAGATCCGCGCGCTGACGCCCAGCCGGCGGGCCGGACGGTCGTCGCGGGGCGTGCGGAATTCGGTGAGCGCGGCGTCCAGGCGCTCAAGCTCGGCGGCCAGCGTCTCACGACGCTGTTCGAGCTTACGCACGGCGCACTCCCGGCCGCGGCCGTCGTCGTCCTCGGCGTGCAGCACATCCTCGATATCGGGCAGGGAGACGCCGGCCTTGCGCAGGCGCGAGATCCACTCCAGCCGCCGCCGTGCGACGGGATCGTAGAAGCGGGCGTTCAGCCGGTCGCGGCGGGCTTCGACCAGGCCCTTTTCTTCGTAGAACCGCAAAGCCCGAGCGGTGAGCCCGAACAGACGCATGGCGCCGGCCATGCCGAGGCGGGGGAGGTGATGGATGCTGTCGGCGTTCATGATCGAGGTCCGCGTTCCCGTTTCTAGAGCGTTCCCATTGTGCCTTTCTCCGAGGCGACCCTCACAGGACGGCGGAATTGCGGCGTGCCGGCCCAGGGGGCGCCGCTCGGTGAGGCGCGGCCCGCAACAAGCGTGGTTTTCCCTCTATGCTCAACCAAGTTCGTGCGAAGACTTGACTCCAGTCCGCGCCTGGTTTGTGAAATTGCAAAATGCGCTACAAGCTTTTCGTCGGCCCGAAGGTGCGCGCGCTCCGACAGCGGCGAGGGTGGCGACTTGAAACCTGCGCCCGCGAACTGGGCATTTCGGTCAGCTACCTCTCGCAGATCGAGGCCAACCAGCGCCCCGTCACTGACCGGGTGTTGATGGGCCTGATCGAGACGTTCGGCGCGCCGGTCGAGATGTTCGAGGCCGACGACGGCCAACGCCTTGTGGCGGACCTGCGTGAGGCTATCGCCGATACGGGCGATCCGATCCCGCTCTCGGAACTGCGCCAACTCGCCCAGCAGGCGCCCTCCGTTGCGCGGCGGTTTCTGGACCTGCACCGCGCCAACCACCGGCTGTCGGAACGGCTGAAGCTGACCGAGGAGGCGGTGTCGCTCGACGAGGCCACGGCGGCCAGCTCGCTGCTGCCCTACGAAGAGGTGCGGGACTTCTTCCACTTCAAGGACAACTACATCGACAGCCTCGACCGCGCGGCGGAGGACCTGGCTCAGGAAATCGGACTGGATTCAGCGGCGCCGGCCGATGTCCTGCTGGAGATGTACCTGCGGGAACGGCTGGGAATCCGGGTCCGGCAGGCGGCGCTGGGCGACACGATGCGGCGCTTCGATCCTGTCACCCATGAGCTCTGGATCAACGCCAGCCAGCCTGCCGCGACGCGCATCTTCCAGATGGCCTTCCACGTTGCGATGGCCAACCTGGCCGACATCGTGGAACGCGAACTGGATCAAGCGGGCTTCAAGAGCTCCGAGGCCGTGGACGTCTGCCGCGTGGGCCTGGGCAACTATGCGGCGGGCGCGCTGCTTACGCCCTATCGCCGGTTCGCGGCGGAGGCGCGCCGCCTGGGCCATGACGTGGAGCAACTCGCGGCCTTGTTCGGCGCGAGCCTGGAACAGGTCTGCCACCGGCTCTCCACCCTGCAGCGCCCTGGTCATCGGGGCGTGCCGTTCTACTTCGTGCGGCTGGATTACGCCGGCAACATCACCAAGCGCCACAGCGCGACCCGTTTCCGGTTCGCCCGTTTCGGCGGGGCCTGTCCGCTGTGGAATGTGCATGATGCGGTGGCGTCGCCCGACCGGTTCCTGGTGCAAGTGGCGGCCATGCCCGACGGCGTGCGGTATCTTTGCGTGGCCCGCGCGGTGGTGAAGCGTTCGGAGAGCTACCTGACGCCGGACCGCCGCTATGTGCTGGGCTTCGGATGCGAAATCGAGCACGCCCACGAGCTGGTCTATTCACAGGGGTTGGATCTCAAGGGGCCGGCCCAGCCTATCGGCAGCAGCTGCCGAATCTGCGAGCGCGACGACTGCGCCCAGCGCGCTTTCCCGCCGGTCGATCGGCGCCTGAGCGTGCCGCAGCACGAGCGGCGAACGGTGCCGTTCCGATTGGGCGGGTAGTCGAGGCTCAGATCCAGTCCAGGCCGAGCCCTCCACAAAGCGCTTCGGGCGTCACGCCGGCGGCGCGCAGACTGGCGAGGGTTTCGGACTGTTCGCGCTTGGCCAGACGCTTGCCGTTCGCCCCCAGGATCAACGGGTGGTGCCGATAGATCACAGGCGGCAGGCCGAGCAGCGCCTGTAGCAGTCGTTGGATATGGGCGGCCTCGGCCAGATCCTCGCCCCGGATCACATGGGTGATCCCCTGAAGGGCGTCATCGTGCACGCAGGCCAGGTGATAGGCGGCAGGCGCATCTTTCCGCGAAAGCGCGATGTCGCCGGCGGTCTCAGGCCGGGCGGGCCGCACGATGAGGTCGCCGTTCGGATCGATCACGGTGATTGTCAGGTCATCGAAGCCCCCGAGCGTGCGATGGCAGGCGTCGATCGAGAGCCGCCAGGCGAAGGGCGCGCCTTCAGCGAGTCGCCGGTCCTCTTCGCGGGGATCCAGCGGGCCGCCTCTTGGCGCCGCGACAGGCCCGTGCGGGGCGGCGGCGAGGTCCGAGGTCAGCTCGGCCCGGGTTCGGAAGCAGCGGTAGAGCAGGCCGCGCGCGCGCAGCGTCGCAAGGGCGGCAGCGTAGTCGGCGATGTGTTCGGACTGGCGCCGGACCGGCTTTGGCCATTGCAGGCCGAGCCAGGCGAGGTCTTCAAAGATCGCGGCCTCGAACTCAGGGCGGCAGCGCCCAGCGTCGAGATCCTCAATGCGCAGGATGAACATCCCGCTGGCGGCACGGGCGGCGCCGGCGGCGATCAGGGCGGAATAGGCGTGGCCGCGATGCAGCCGGCCGGTCGGCGAGGGCGCGAAACGCGTGACGAACATCTGCGGTCCGTCGGGATGGGGTCAGCGGGCGTGCGGCTTGGGGAACAGGCCCATCTGATTGAGCACCGCTTCCAGAAACGGCCGCTCGCCGCCCAGCTCGTCCTTGAGGTGATCGAACTGGCGGAAACCCGCCATTTCGGCGAGGCCGTGCGAGCCGCACCAGGCCGCAACGCTGGCCAGTTCGAGCCCCAGCGCGTCGTTGGGGTCGGCGCCGTGCTCGACCAGCGTGTCGCGCACCATGCAGTAGGCGCTGTCCTTGTTGTCCTGCACCTCGGCGGGGAGTTCGTCCTTGTCGCGGGAGCAGTCATACATCACCCGGTAGAGGGCCGGGTGCTCGCGCGCGAAGAGCACATAGGCGATGCCGAGCGCGGTCAGCTGTTCCAGGCCCTCGGTGGCGCGCTTGGCTGCGGCCATCTGCACGCCGAGGATGTCCCAGCCTTCCTGAGCGACGGCGTCGAGCAACTCGGCCTTGTCCTTGAAGTGATGATAGGGAGCGGCAGGACTCACGCCCGCTTCCCGCGCCACGGCCCTCAGCGAGAGCGCAGACGGGCCCTCGGCCTCCAGCAGCCTTCGGGCGGCTTCCACCAG
>NZ_JBILUK010000252.1:0-4458 GCF_044371015.1 Phenylobacterium sp. | reverse complement strand
AAAAATGCGTGGATGGGCTACCGGTCGTTCCACAGGTCACTGGCCCAGCCTATTCAGCGAAGTCGCGCAGCAGGTCAGACGTCAGTTCGACCCAGGGCTCGCCCCCCTCATGGCCCTCAAACCAAGCCGCATAGAGGGCGCAAAGACAGGTGGTCCAGGCCACAAGGCGGGGCGCGGACAGACCGGCCATTGCCGCGACCACGCGGGCCCTGCGCGCGACATCCGCGGCTTCTGCGGGACCATCCTCGGGCGCGGCAGGATTGAGACAGAGCATGATCGCATAGTCATAGGTCGGATCACCGATCAGGCCCTTGGGGTCGATCGCCAGCCAACCGCGCGCGCCACCGTCAAGCAGGTTGCCGTGATGCAGATCTCCATGGAGCGGCAAGGCCTTGTCCGTCGTGGCCAAGAGGCGCGCGACTAGGTCCGCCGCCTTGGCATAGATGCCACCCGACCGATCTGCCGTGAGCGGCAAGGCGCTGAACCAAAGTTCCATCGGGATCGTCTCGGCGCCATAGGGCTCGGCCATGGCGTGCAGGACCGCCAACTGGTCACACAGAATCCGAAAGGCGGCGGGCTCGCCCGTCTCGCGCGCCATCGTGACAAGATTCCGAGGTCCGGTTGCGCGCTCCATCAAGACCGCGTCGGCCTCTCGCTCGTGGACACGAACCGCACCGCGGCCCCGATAGGCCTGAAGGAAGGCCGAGCCAAGCACCTCTTGCTCGGCCATATGGGCCTTGAGCATCATGGCCTGCCCCTCGCGCCGTACCGGCAGCAGCTGGCTCCATTTGCTGGCAAAGGGCGCGCCGTCCGCCTCGAGGCGCCAACGGGTCAACCAAGGCTCAAAATCCGATAGGTCCATAGGCGCACCCTTGTTCGTCACACCCGCCATCAACGCAGCCCCAAGCCCGTTCCCGCAGTGAGGGACCAGCGAAAGCAGGTCAAATCATCCGGTCGGACTTGGTGGTCGTAACGACCGATTTCCCCCCAATCCGGCCGCTCGTGACGTCCGTTGTGCGGCCGGACGCCTGGGTGTTGAACGATCCGCAGAGTGCGCGGAAGGACCTAGCCCTGGGGGTCGATCGGTGTTCGGACGCCTTCGTGGGCCTCGATGACTTCGGCAGCGGCCAGACACAGGTCCTCACGGAAGCGCGCGGCGACAATCTGAACGCCGAGCGGCTGGCCGGCGTGCTGGCCGACGGGCACGGCCAGACCCGGTAAACCGAGCACCGGACAGGCGAGCTGGAACCGCAGGCCTTCCAAGGTTCGCAACGCCCCTTCGCGCCCCTGGGTGTCGAGTTCGGCCGGCAGGCTAGGCTCGGCGCAACTGGGCATCACAATGATCGGGTAGCGTTCGAAAAAGCTGTTCCAGGCGGTGAGCAGGCTGTCCCGTCGCGCCAGGGCCGCGAGATATCCAGGAAGGTCGGCGATGCCCTTCTCATCGACCCAGGCGGTGAGAAAATTGCTCAGCGCGGGGTCGTTGATGCGCGCCAACAGCGCGGGCAAATCCAGGGCCAGAGGCGTGAGGCCGATCGGCGTCCAAAGCTCGGTCACTTCGCGAAGGTGGGGAAGCTCAACTTCTTCCACCTGGTAGCCGGCGGCTTGAAGGTGGCGGCCGGCGTCCCGCACCGCCTGGGCCACGGCCGGGTGAACGGGAATGTCCGCGGGGGCCGGCGCCAGGGCGACCCTCCTCGGCGCAGGCGGACCGACGAGCGGCGCCGGGGTCCATACGCCGTCTCGGGGATCACCTGCCGCCATCACCTCGAGCGCGAGCCGAAGGTCGCGCACGCTGCGCGCCAGCGGCCCGGAGACCGCCATGAGTTGGGAGGACAGGCTGCGCGCCACCCTGTTGGTGGGGTTGTAGGACGAAACACGCCCCAGCGAGGTCCGTAGGCCAACCACCCCATTGCAGTAGGCGGGCCAACGGATCGAGCCACCGATATCCGAGCCGTGCGCGATGGCGCCGATACCTGCCGCGACCGCAGCGCCCGCTCCGCCGCTTGATCCGCCGCAGGTGACTTGAGCGTTCCAGGGATTCAGCGTCAGGCCATGCAGAACGCTGCTGGTCATCGCCCGCATTGAGAGCGCCGGCGCCGCGGTCCGCCCGATGAAGATCGCCCCGCCGCGCCGCAGGTTGGCGACAACGGCGCCGTCCTCAGCCGCGATCAGGTCCTTCTGCGCCACAATCCCGTTGTCGGTCGGGCACCCCCGCTGGTCGGCGACAATCTTGGTCGTCACCGGGACGCCGTGCAGCAGACCCAAGGGCTGCCCGCGCGCCTGGGCCTCGTCAGCCGCGCGCGCTTGATCCAGCGCCTCGTCGGCGAGAACCCGGACAACGGCGTTTATGCTGGGGTTTACGGCCTCCAGGCGCCGCAGATGCGCGGTCGTCGCCTCGACGCTCGAGACTTTTCCGGCGCGGATCAGGCCGGCGAGTTCCGTTGCATCGATCTGCCAAAGTTCCATGCGAATTCCCCGCGCGCGCCCATCCCTCGGTCGCGGCGGAACCTTAGGGACCGCGCCGAACGACGGGCAAGAGCACATCGCAGACGCCCGGAGACCGGAACGAGCCTGATGGCGGCTCACCCCCCTGAGCCGACGTCCTCGCGCCCGGTTGGTGCGACGCGGATTCGGTGGTCGCTCGTTGCGCCCCGGACGGGGCGCGGTCCCCCATTCCCGTTTGCAGCAATGGAACGTCAGCCCACCGCGCTCACATAGGGGCTGACGAGGCCCAGCGGCGCGGCGGTGGTGTTCTTCACGGCGCGGATCACGATGCGGCTCTCGATGTTGGAGACGAGGCCGAGGCTGAGGATCTTGTCGCGCAGGAAGTCGTCGAAGGCGTGCATGTCGCGGGTGACGATGCGGAGCTCATAGTCGCAGGCGCCGGTGACCGTGGCGCACTGCACCACTTCCGGCAGCTTGCGGATGGTGGCCTCGAAAGATTCCAGATTGTCCCGGGTGGGAAGGCTGAGCTTGACCGTGCAGTAGACCTCGAACCCCAGGCCCAGCTTCTCGCGGTCGAGGATCGTCACCCGGCGCTGAATGATCCCTGTTTCCTCGAGCCGCTTGATCCGCCGCCAACAGGGGCTGGATGAGAGGCCCACACGCTCGGCGATTTCGGCCACCGACAGGCCGGCGTCATGCTGGATCAGATCCAGGATCTTGGCATCGACGGCGTCGAGAGCCTCGGACACGATTTCCTCCGCGTATCCCCGTTGAAACACGTTGTTCTTGCCCCCCAAGCGGCGTCGGAGGGCATGCTTTTGGCAAGCATTTGCGGCGGACTTATAGGATTGTGCGTGGACGGGCGGGAGGCCTGAAAGGAAAAAAATTGCGATGCGCCACCAGGAAGTGACGCTCGACGACAAATTTCTGCTCACCGAGGGCCGGGTGTTCATCACCGGGGTCCAGACGCTGCTGCGGGTGACGCTGGATCAGCGGCGGCTCGACCGGGCGGCCGGGCTTTCGACGGCGGGGTTCATTTCCGGCTATCGCGGCTCGCCGCTGGGCGGGCTGGACCAGCAGGCGGGGCGGGCCGCGAAGTTCCTGAAGGCCGAGGACGTGGTCTTCCAGGAAGGGCTCAACGAAGACCTCGCCGCCACGGCGGTATGGGGCAGCCAGCAGGTCAATCTCTTCCCCGGCGCGCGGCGCGACGGCGTCTTCGGGCTCTGGTACGGCAAGGCGCCGGGCGTCGACCGCACCGGCGATGTCTTCAAGCACGCCAACTTCGCCGGGACCTGGGCCAAGGGCGGGGTGCTGGCGGTGGCCGGCGACGACCACTTCTGCAAGTCCTCCACCCTGCCCTCGCAGTCGGAATACGCCTTCCAGGACTTCGAGATGCCAGTGCTCTCGCCGGCCGATGTGCAGGAGGTGCTGGACTACGGCCTGCTCGGCTACGCGCTGTCGCGCTATTCGGGGCTGTGGGTCGGGCTGATCGCGCTGGCCGACACCATGGATTCCGGCGCGACCATCGATGTTTCGCTGGCGCGGCACGCGTTCGCGACGCCTGAAGGCCATCGTCTGCCGCCGGGGGGCCTGGGCATCCGGCTCAAGGACCAGCCGCTCGACAAGGAGCGGCGCCTGCGGACCCAGAAGCTGCCCGCCGCCCTCGCCTTCGCCCGCGCCAACCGCATCGACCGGGTGATGCTGGGATCGGCCCGTCCCAGGCTGGGCGTCGTCTGCCAGGGCCAGGCCTACAAGGACGTGGTCGAGGCGTTCGCGGCCATGGGGATCACCGAGGCCGAGGCCGCGAGCCTGGGCGTGGCGATCTACAAGGTAGGCATGCCCTGGCCGCTCGAGCCCATCGGCCTGCGCGCCTTCGCCGCCGGGCTCGAAACCCTGATGGTGGTCGAGCACAAGCGGCCGCTGATCGAGATGCAGGCCCGCGCGGCGCTCTACGACCTCCCGGCCCATGCCCGGCCGCGGGTGATCGGCAAGACCGACGAGGCCGGCGCCCCGCTG
>NZ_JBILUK010000059.1:0-16003 GCF_044371015.1 Phenylobacterium sp. | reverse complement strand
GGTGACAGATGCCCGTGCCGGGCGGCACGACCCGGAAGTTATTGAACGCCGAGGAACCCCAGCGCAGGAAGTTGTAGCGTTCGATGTTGCGCTGGTACTCGCGCTCCACATTGTCGCCAAACGCCTTTGCGGTGCCGAAATAGTCCACCATCACCGAGTGGTCGATCACCAGGTCGACGGGGTTCAGCGGGTTGATTTTGTCAGGATTACCACCCAGTGCGGTCATGGCGTCGCGCATCGCGGCCAGGTCAACCACCGCCGGCACGCCGGTGAAGTCCTGCATCAGGACGCGGGCCGGGCGGAAGCTGATCTCGTGCTCAACTGAACCTTTGTTGTCGAGCCACGCTGCGACCGCCTTGAGGTCGGCCGGGGTGACGGTGTCGCCGTCCTCGTTGCGCAGCAGGTTCTCCAGCAGCACCTTCATCGAGATCGGCAGGCGTGAGACGCCCGCCAGTCCGGCCGCTTCCGCGGCCGGCAGGCTGTAATAGGCGTAGGTCTTCTTGCCGACAGTCAAAAGCTGGCGGGTCTTCAGCGTGTCCAAGGAGGGCATGACAGGGAATTCCTCTTGCTTCATCGCCGTCCTGGCGCAGCCGGGTCAGGATCGCGCGCTCAGTCAGGGACGGACACACAGCGTTCATCCCCGCGCGGCGTCAGGTCCCTGGGGCTGCGACGGCCGCCGCTACATAGCCCCGCCCCCCGCCGCCGTCCATCGCGCGACGCGGCGATCCTGTAGAACGGGGCGCAGGGGCTGCGAAGCCGCAGGAGAGATCCAAGGAAAACACGGAGTGAAGCAGCATGTTCCCAGCTGTTGATCGTCAAGGTAGAGCCTCAGGTCCATTCCGTGTTCAGCGTCTTTCGGCGTTGTCAGCGGCCCCCAAAAGCGGACGTGTTTGTTGATCAACGCGCTCACCATCGAGACCGCCGCCATGCGTCGAGGCGGGCGGCTGCTGTTTTCCGGCGTTTCGCTGCAGCTGGCGGCGGGCGAGGCCTGCGCGCTCACGGGGCCGAACGGCTCGGGCAAGACCAGCTTGCTGCGCGCCGTCTCCGGGCTCGCGAGGTTGGAGGCGGGCCGGGTTGGATTCGGCGAGATTGATCCTGCCGACGCCCGCGCCGAAGGACTTCACCTGCTGGGTCACGCCGATGGCCTCAAATCGGGTCGGACCGCTGGCGAGGAACTGGCCTTCTGGGCCCGCTGGTCCGGCGCCGGCCCAGACGCGGCGGACGCCGCCGTTGAGGCGCTTGAGCTACGAATGCTGCTCCCGCTCGAGGTTCGTCGCCTTTCGGCGGGCCAACGCCGTCGGCTGGCGCTCGCCCGCCTGCTGGCCGCGCCCCGCGCGCTCTGGCTGCTGGATGAACCGTTGAGCCCGCTGGACGCTCGCTGGCGCGCCCGCTTCGCCGAGCTCATGGCCGGTCATCTGGCCGGCGGTGGCCTGGTGCTGGCGGCGATGCACGATCCACTGCCGGGCGCGACCCGTACCCTGGATCTGATCGGATGAGCGCGATCTGGGCGCTCCTGATGCGTGAGACCTCGCTCGCCTGGGCGCGGGGCGGAGGGCCGCTTGTGGCGGTCGGTTTCTATGCCGGGGTCGCCACCTTCCTGCCTCTCGCCATCGGGCCGGAGCCCGCGCGGTTGGCGGCCATCGCCACCGGCGCCAGCTGGGTGGCCCTGGCGCTGGCCTCGCTGCTCTCGCTCGAGCGGATGTTCGAACGCGACTACGAAGACGGCGCGCTCGATCTGCTGGCATTGGCCCCTCTGCCGCTGGAGCTGACCTGTCTGGTCAAGGCGCTGGGCCAGTGGCTGGCGGCTGGCGCGCCGCTGGCCCTGGCAGCGCCCGTGGCGGCGATCGCGCTCGGCGCCTCGCCCGCGCTGGCGCCGCTGGTGTTCCTCTGTGCTCTGCTGGGTGGCCTGGCTTTCGCCTTCGTTGGCGGGATCGGCGCAGCGCTGAGCCTGGGGGCCCGGCGGGGCGGACTGCTGACCGCCGTCATCGTCCTGCCGCTCTTCACGCCGCCGGTGATTTTCGGCGGCGGGGCGCTCGACGCCTACGCTTCCGGCCTGCCCTGGCAAGGCGGGCTGGCGCTGCTGGGCGCCTACGCCGCCGCAGCGGTGGCGCTGGGGCCGCTGGCTATGGCGGCGGCCTGCCGCAACGCCCTGGATTGAAGCACGGCGCTGATCAGTCCCGCGCCGCGTCCAGCAGCCTGCGCACCTTCTGCAGTGTCGGCAGGATCGCGGCCAGCTCGTCCGGGGAGACGCCGGAGAACAGCGCGGCCATCTGCGGCGACATCCGCGTGATCGCCTGATCCCGAATGGCGCGGCCGGCCGGCGTGACGCTCACGGTCTTGCCGCGGCCATCCGCCGGATCCGGCTCGACCACGATCCAGCCGCCCGCCTCCAGCCGTTTGAGCGTGCCAGTCATCGCGCCCTTGGTCACCTGCACCGCGCTCGCGATCTTGGCGGGCGGCCGGCGTTCATGGCCGAGCCGGATCATGTGGTTCAACACCGTGAACCCGGCCATCGACAGGCCGTCCGGCATCACCCGCTCGGCCGCCGTGCGCGATAGATGTTCGATGATGCCGACCTCGTTGAAGAAGACGAAGCCAAGCGGGTCGGCGCTCACGTCCTGATGTGCTGGTCGAGACCCCGGCGCGGCGCCGCTTCCGCCGCCTTGGCCCGCCCGATCCGCACCAGCATCTGCAGCGGCGCCTCCGGGCTCGCGCCCAGCGCGTCTTGCGTCTCCCGGTACAGCGCCGCCATCTCCGGGAATTCCTGCAGGGTCATGCTCCACGGCTGCATCGACAGGCCGAGCGCGGTCGCCGTCAAGTGCATCCGCGCATAGGCCCGACCCGAAGCGATCTGCGTCGCGCGGGAATTGTCCGGACCTTTCAGCCAGACGAAGGCCGGCGTGGCCCTGATTGACTTGGCCCACATGTCGATAGCGCTCTTGGTGGCGAAGGAGTCGGGGTCGGCCATCGCCTCGCGGCTCAACAGTCCGATGGCCGCCATGCCTTCCAGGAACGGTCCCTGCAACGAGATGCCGTCCCGATGCTGGGCGATTTCCGCGCGTCCGATCCGGGTCAGCTTTGCTGATTCCATGGCTGCGGCCGGCGTGGTCATCTCGCGGGCGAAACCCCGCGCGCCGATGTCGACCAAACGCGCAAGGCCGGTCGCATCGGCTACCGATCCGGCGATCAGCGGCGCGGCTGCGGCGCGGGTCACACGTGTCAGATCTTCAGCGCTCGGCGGCGCCTTCAGGTCGTACTCGGCGCGGTTGGTGTGGCGTTTCAGAATCTGGCTGAACAACGGATCGGCCTTCACCGACGGGTCGGCGACCAGGCGCACGCGGGCCACTGGCCGCCCATCCAGCACCGGCTGCGGCTCGCCCTCCGGCCAGATCGTCATGTCGGCGCGCAGGCCCCGCTGGCGGGCGGCGAGGTCAAGCAACTCCAGAAAGGCCCCGCAGCCCATTGTGATCTGGCGGTTGGGCGGGTCCGTGGCCGGCAGCAGCCGAGTGGTGTCGGCATAGAACATAATCTCGTCGGTCCCCGGCAAGTCGACCAGCCAGGGCTGACGGTTGTGCGGATTGGGCGCGAGGATCGCATGCGCCAGCGCCCATCGGCGCGGATCGCGCTCGCCGGCTCCTGGATTGCGCCAGGCCGCCGCGGGATCCGGACCCGCTGGCGAAGCACACCCGACGGCGCCAAGCGCGCCTCCAGCCGTGAGGATCTCCAACACCGAACGACGCGTAGGCATGGCTGAACTCCGTTTAGAGCTAAACGATATAGATTAGACCTAAACTAATGGCAAGCCTTCTCCCGACGAGCCGGCGACTTCAGCTCCCGGACCCCGCCCGCAGCGCCCCTGCGCCAATCGGTCACGCGCCCCGAAATTGCTCCCGGTCCGTAAATTGCCTAGAACGCCGGGCCCTTTGGGCGTCCTGCGCCAGAACGCGACACACGGAGACCGGAAGCGTTGCGGACCCGCCGCCACACCAGCAAGCGTCGCCTCGCCGCCGAAACCGCCATCGTGGCGGTCGCGGCGTTGAGCGCGTTCGTGGCGCACGCCTCGCTGCCGACCCAGCCGCGGGCGCCGGCGCCTGCGGCCGCGGCCCTCACGCCACCGCCGCCTGCATTGCGCGACGACCAGATGCTGATCGCCTTCGTCGAGCCGGTTCCGGGCCATGCGGTGGTCTCGCCCTTCGGCCTGCGCCAGCTGCCCTGGGAGGGCGCCGGCCGCCTGCATGAGGGCGTCGACATCTCCGCCGACGCCGGCGTGCCGGTGGTGGCCGCCGCCGAGGGCGTGGTGATCGAGGCCGGGCAAAAGGGCGGGTACGGCCGCTACGTCGCGCTGCGCCACGCCGAGGGCCTGGTCACAGTTTACGCGCACCTGGGTGAGATCGGCGCCGGCATGAAGCCGGGGGTGGCCGTCGGCACCGGCCAGCCGATCGGCAAGATCGGCTCCACTGGCGTCTCCACCGGCCCCCACCTTCACTTTGAGATCCGTGATGCCGAGGATCGTCCGCTCAATCCAGCCCTGTTCCTGGGCCGCGCCTTCGCAGAGGCGGGCGACCTGCCGCTCGACAAGGCCAAGCGCTATTCCGGCCGGGTGCGTATGGCGGTGGTCTCGCGCATTCCCGAGAGCAAGCGCGCCCTGATGGCCGGTCAGGCCGATCCAGACGCCATTATTGTCCGCCGCAAGACCACCGACGCCCAGGATCTCGCCGCCGCCGAACACAACCTCCAGGGCCAGGCGCGCGCCGCCGCCAAGGCCGAGACCATCGATGGATTGCGCGAGCTTTCCATCGGCCCCGACGGTCGGCCCCGCGCCCAGTTGGCGATGTAAACTAGCGGTGGACGGGCTTTCCGGCGAACGCATCGACATCGGCGGACGACGGCTCCGCGTCGCCCGCGCCGGTCCCCGGTCCGCTGATCATCCCCTGATTGTCTGCGAGCACGGCGCCTTCGGCTGCGCGACCGACTGGGCCGTGGTCCAGGCGTCATTGGCCGAACGAGGACTGCGCAGCCTGGCCTATGACCGCGCCGGCCTCGGCGGTTCGGATCCAGGACCGGAACCGCGCGATGGCCGGGCTATCAACGACGATCTCGACGCTCTGCTGGGCGCGCTGGGCGAGACAGGGCCGATCCTGCTCTGCGGCCATTCGATGGGCGGGCTGATGGTGAGGCTGTTCGCGCTGGAACGAACTCGGCCGCTTGCCGGGCTGGTTCTGGTCGATGCTGTGACGCCGGATGTGCTGGGTCTTCCCGGCGGCCGGCTGGCGGTGCGGGGCTTCGGCAAGCTGCTTGACGTGGTCGCGGTCGGCGCTCGCGCCGGCCTGATGACCCCGGTGGCCTGGATCAGCAGCAACCTGATCGGCCTGCCGCCCGAGTCCGCCCGCGAAAAGCGGCGCATCCACGGCGCCGCGTCTCACGCCCTCTGGGCCGCCGCTGAGGTCAATGCCTGGCCGGCGACGTCCAACCTCGCCGGCGCCTATGACCTGCCGGCTGAACTGCCCGTGGCGGTGATCACGGCTGGACCGCATGGCGGACGCGAGGCCTTGAAGGCTGTGCAAGAAAAGCCCGCCCGTCGCTCGGCTAACGGATTCATCGTCCACCAGGCCGCGGCCGGCCATGCCAATCTGCTAGGCCCCCGTTACTCCGAGGCCGTGCTGCGAGGCATCGACCACGTGCTTCAGGCCGGCTCCCGGGTCACCTGACCCCGAGCGGCGTCCAGCCGGTCGGCCACCAGCGGTGTCCAGTCCACCCCGGGAATGGGCGCAAGCATTGGGCAACCGACCTCTCCATCCGGCAAGAGGATCGCCGGTAGGCCGCCTCGCGCCAGGGCCGGCGTCGCCGCTAACCCGCGTCGCGCCTCCGGCCCCAGGCGCCGCGCCAGCCCCGCCAACCGTCGAACCACCAGACCGGGCCGCCGCGCCACGAAGGCGAAACGACCGTCCCAGACCGCCTCGTGACCTTGCGACAGGGCGAGCGGCGCCAGTCCGCCCCGCGCCGCCTCCCCCGGCTCGCGGGAGATCAACACCAAGCCGCCCTCGGTCCGGATGCGGGCGCCGGCCAGCGTGCCGGCCAGGGTTTCGGCGGCGCGGCCGAGCGCGGCGCCCCGGGGCGGTCTCGTCCCACCACCGGCGCACACGCATGCAAGCCCCAGTCGCCGCGGTGTCAGGCTGCCGCGATCCATTCGGATCAGGCCTGAGTTAGCCACCTCGACCAAGCCCGGCCATGCCTCGGGCGCGCCGATGCCGTCTTGGTCCTCTGGTTTCATCGCCCTTGCGCGCGCCCGGGCGAAGCGCGGGTCTGCATTCGCGGGATCCTCGATCCAGGTCTCGCCGCGACGGGCCAGCCAGGCCCGCAGGTCCGCCCTCCGCACGTCCAGTATCGGTCGCAGAAGGAAAACGCCTCGCCCTTCAGGCCAGGCCGGCGACGGCGACCAGTCGCGTGGATCCGGTGTCGAGGCCCCGGCCGCGCGCATGGCGCCGGCTTCGGAAACGTCGTCGGCGGTGTGGCCCATCAGGATCACCGTCGCGCCGGCCGCGCGCGCTGCATCGGCCAGAAGAGCATGGCGCGCCGCCCTGGCCTTGGCGGGCAATCCCGTCGGCGGTTTTTCTCCTGTCCAGGCCAGCCTCACAAAGGGCCGCCCCAACCGCGCGGCGATCCCGGCGCAAGTATCCGTCCAGGCGGCGCTCGCGGGCGACAGACCGTGATCGACGGTGAGCACCAGCAGCTCACGCCCAGCTGCCCGCGCCCAGGCGTCGGCCATCAGCGTGAGTGCAAGGGAGTCGCCGCCGCCCGAGAGCGCTACCGCCAACGGCCTTGGGCTGTCACGGCGCAGGCGGGCGTCCATCGCGGCGTGGACGGACGCCTCCATGGGGTCAGGTCCGGAGGCTCAGGCCGCGCACTTGGCCTGGGTGCGGGCCTGGGCGGCGCGACTGGCGATGTTGGCCGGCGCCTTGGGATAGCGGCGCGTGAACTCGGTGAGAGTCTGACAGGCGTCGGCTGGCTTTTTCAACGCGATCAGCGATCTTGAGAGCTCCACCACCGCGTCGGGCGCCCAGGGCGTCTGCGGCCATCCGCGGATGGCGCCGATATAGGCCTTGGCCGCATCGGCATGGGCGCCGCGTACACCCAGCGTCTTGCCCCACCAGTAGCTGGCTTCTGTTGTGCGCGGCGCATCGGGCCAGTTGTTCACATAGGCGGCGAAGGCCGCTTCGGCCGCATCGTAATCCCCCGCCAGCATCAATTGCCGCGCCTGGGTGAAGTCCTGCGCCGGATCGCCCTGTGCGACCGGGGTCTCGACCGGCGGCGGCGGCGGTTCGATCGCCTTGGCCTCGGCGGCGGCCAGTCGCTCGCCAAGCGCCTTGGCCTCGGCCTTCAGCCCGGCGATCTCGCGCTTGGCGGCGTCGAGTTCACGCGTGCTGTCGTCTAGCGTGCTGTTCAGGCCGCGCAGGGTCTGTTCCAGATCGCCCATCCGGCGGGTCAGTTCGGCCATCCGAGCGTCTGTATCCGCGGGTTGCACCACCACCGGTTTGCCGGTGTCGCGCATCTGGAAGATGATGGCGCGCAGTTCGCGCACCACCTTCTCCATTCGATCGACGCGCCGCGCGTCACGGGCGTCGAGTGGATCGTCCATCGGTGTCTGGGCCTGGAGCGGCCCGCCGAGAGCCACCGCCAGGGCGAGCCCGGCCAGGACAGCGGTTCGGGCGCGCGTCATGCGGGTCTAACGGGCGCCGGAGACCAGGGCGGTGCGCCCGTTGCGATTTTTCGCCCAGGCTTCCTCGCCCGTGCCCGGATCCAGTGGCTGTTCCTTGCCGAACGAAATCGTGGCGATCCGGTCTGACGAGATTCCCTGGCCAACCAGATAGTCGCGCACCGCATTGGCCCGCCGGGCGCCGAGCGCAAGGTTGTATTCCCGCGTTCCGCGCTCGTCGGCGTTACCTTCGATCCGCACCGTCACCGAAGAATAGCGGCGTAGCCAGGCGGACTGGGCGTCCAGGATCGGCAGGGCGTCGGCCCGCACGTCATGGCTGTCGGTGTCAAAATAGACCCGGTCGCCCACATTGACCACGAAGTCCTGGGTCGAACCCGGCAGCGCGCCTGCCGGTTCACTGGTGACAGGCGCCTGAGCGGTTGGGGGCAGCGGAGTCGACGGCGCCTGGGTCGAGGGTTGGCTCGTCTGGGTGGGGAAGGTCGGCTTGGGCTTGGACTGGCAGGCGGCGAGTGCGGCGACGGCGCAGGCGGCGAGGCCCAGGCGGGCGGTGGTCTTGGCGAACCCGGCGATCATCAAGGTCTCCTTATGGCTCCAGCGACGAATCAATATGACGCAGTATCAGGCGGGATTGGGGCCGAGGGCTAGTTGAGCAGCGGCGACCATGCCGGATCCGACCCGGCGCCTGGATAGGGCATGGGCTGCAGCACCCGTCCGGTCACGTCCACGCTCCAAAGGCGTGGCGCACCGCCCAGTGTCTCACGAGAGAACATCAACACCCGGCCGTTGGGCGCCCAGGTGGGACCTTCATCCAGGTAACTGGTGGTGAGGAGCCGCTCATCCGTGCCGTCGGGCCGCATGACGCCGATATGAAACTGGCCGCCGGTCTGCTTGGTGAAGGCGATGAACTCGCCGGTCGGGCTCCATACAGGCGTCGTATAGCGTCCGCCGCCGTTCGAGATCCGCCGCTGGCCCGAACCATCGGCCGCCATCACGTAGATCTGCGGCGAACCCGCGCGATCTGAGTTGAAGGCGATACGGGTTCCGTCCGGCGAATAGGACGCCGAGGTGTCAATGCCCGGGTCGGAGGTCAGCCGCGTGCTGGATCGACTGGAGAGATTCATCACGAAGATATCGCTGTTGCCGCCACGTTCGACGGAGAACGCCACCTTCGAGCCGTCGGGCGAGAAGCGCGGTGCGAACACCATGCCGGGGAAACTCCCCAGGCTCTCGCGTCGTCCGGTCTCCAGATTGAACAGGAACACTGCGGCCGACTCCGGCCGGAGCGCCATATAGGTGATCTCCTGGCTGTTGGGCGAAAAGCGCGGGGTCATGACGATGGAATCGCCGCTGGTCAGGTAGCTCGGATTGGCGCCGTCCTGGTCCATGATGGCCAGCCGTTTAACCACTTTGCCGCGCCCGCCGCTCTCGGCCACGAACACCACACGGGTGTCGAAATAGCCCTTCTCGCCGGTGAGTCGCTCATAGACCGCGTCGGAGATCTTGTGCGCCACGCGGCGCCAGTTCTCGGGGCTGGAAGTGAACTGCAGCCCCAGCAACTGCTGCTCGGCGAAGACGTCCCACAGCCGGAAGTCCACCCGGATGCGCCCGGCCTCGACCGTGACCTGTCCGTTGACGAGGGCTTGGGCGTTGATCGTCTTCCAATCGGCGAAGCGGGGCTGAACGCCGGCCTGAAGGTCTTTCTCGATGAAGCTCGCCGGATCCAGCGGCCGGAACAGCCCGGAACGCTGCAGGTTGGCGCCGATCACCTGGGCGATGTCCGCGCCCTGAGGCCCTCCTACGAAGGTCGGAATGGCGACTGGAAGCGGTTGTACATCTCCTCGATTGACGTTGACCTCAATCTGGGCCCGCGCCTGCGGCGCGAAAGCCAATCCGCCGGCAAGGGCGAGGATTGCGCAGAGGAAAGCGGGAACGAGCCGGGTCCGGATCATCGGGCGCAGGCCTCCTTGGCGTTGAAATTGACGGCGATCCGTGCGCCGTAGAACTCGCGCGGCAGGCCCCGGAACGGCTGGGCTGCATAGACGGCGCGCACCGCCCGCTCGGCGCCGGCGACGGACACTGGGTTGCGCGCGCCCTGGATCTGGCTGGCCACGTCGCCCAGAACCTGTCCGGTTGCGCCCAGGGTGAATGTGACCCGCACCAGTACGTCACGGCCCCCTTCGACCTCGCAGTTGGGATTCCAGCGGCGTTGAAGTTCGTCGGTCAGACCAGTGGCCGCCTGACCAGAGGCGAGGCCGACGCCTGGCGTCTGGCGGGCGACCGGCGCGGTCTCGGCTCGGGTGGGACCGGTCTTGGCGGCGGCGGCCTGGCGCGGCGCGTTGCGGGCGGGTGCGGTAAGGCTGGCGGCGAGAGCGTCGAGGTCGAGCCGAGGCTCAGGTCTGGGCGCGGCCTTAGCGGCGGGGGTTGCGGCGGCCTTAGGCGGCGGGGTCTGGGCGGCCTTCGGCGGGGGGATCGGCGCTGGCGGGGCCGGGGCGGGTTCAGGCGGCGGCGCCTCGGCCGCGACGGTCTCGGCCGCTGACTCCTGGATCTCAGGACCCACCACGGCTGGCCGGGTGTCGGCGTCGGGCACGCTGGCCACCAGGGTCACGGGCGTTACCGACCCGACCTTCAGGTCGCGTGCGCCCCAGCTGATCATGAAAACGGCGGCCACGGACAGATGCAGCCCCAGCGAACCCAGCGCCCAGGGAGAGACCTCGATCTTGCGGGCCGCCGTACGGCTCAAGGCCCGGCCTCCTCCGACTTGTCGCCACCCGAAGACGGCCCGCCGGTGTCGGTGATCAGGTTGATGGCGGTGAAGCCCGAGGTCGACAGCGCCGCCATCACTCGGGCCACGGTCTCATAGTCGGCCTTGCCGTCGGCGCGCACATAGATTGGCCGCGTACGGTCATCGGCCATGGCGGTCAGGCGCGGCGATAGCGAGGCGAACGGCGTCTCGTCATCGCCAATGTAGATGCGGCCGTCTGAGCGGATCGAGAGCGTGATCGGGTCGGGCACGTCCTGCATGGCGCCGGCCTCGGTCTTGGGAAGCTCAACTGGCACCCCCGCGGTGAGCAGAGGCGCGGAGATCATGAAGATGATCAGCAGCACCAACATGACATCGACCAGTGGCGTGACGTTGATCTCTGACAACGCGCCACGCCGCGCCCGCCCGCGCCGCCGCCGTTTTCCGCCGCTGGCCGCAGCGAAGGCGTCATGAGAGGACAACGCCATGCCTTACATCCGCTCGGCGAGGCGACGCTGGATCGCACTGGAGAGATCGTCGGCGAAGTTTTCCAGTCGTCCGCCGAAGCCGGCCGCGGCCGTCGAGAAAGCGTTGTAGGCGATGTAGGCCGGGATCGCCGCCACCAGGCCGACAGCCGTGGCGAACAGCGCCTCGGCGATGGAGGGGGCGACGATCGCCAGCGAAGTGTTCTTCTGCACCGCGATCGCCTGGAAGGCGCGCATGATGCCCCAGACCGTGCCGAACAGGCCGACGAACGGCGAGGCGGTGGCGACGATGGCCAGGATGCCCAGGCCGCGTTCGGCTCGGGCGGTCTCCCGGGCGATGATGGCGTCGAGCAGGCGATCGATCCGTTGGACGAGGAAGGCGGCCTGGCCCTCGCTGGGAGGCCCCTTGGCGCGAACATCGCGCCACTCCTTCAGCGCCCCCTGCAGCATCCGAGGGAGCGGATGTTCGGGCCGCTCTCCGGCTTCGGCGGCCACATCCTCCAGGCTGCGACCGGAAGCCACTGCGTCCTCGAATCGATCAGCCTCACGGCTCTGAGCCCGGAAGCGGACGGTCTTCTCCAGGATGATCGCCCAAGACCAGAGCGAAGACAGCGCCAGCCCGATCATCACCAGCTTCACCACCCAGTCGGCGCTCATGAAGATCGTCACGAAATCGAAGGTCTCGGGCGTGACGGCGACCGGGGTCATCTCATCTCCTCTGGGTTCAGACGGCGTGGCTTGAGTGGTTTCGGTGGCGAACTTATGGCGCGAGAAGGGGTCCGACAGCTTCGGCCAGCCCCGGCGGAGGACGGCGTGCGCGGCCCTGACTGTCGATGCAGGCGGCCTCGACCTCAGCTTCGCAGATCAGCTCATCGCCCCGCAGGATTCGCTGACGGATGTAAAGTCTGGGCCCCTTCATCCGGTCATAGAGCGTGCGGACGAGAAGTGCGTCATCCACTCGCGCCGAGCGGCGATAGTCGATGATCATCCGCGTCAAAGCGAAGGCCGCATTCTGTTCGGCGAGGTCGGTGTGGTTGACCCCCGCGACCCGGAGAAAGTCGCTCCGCCCACGCTCGAAATAGCGCAGGTAGTTGGCGTGATAGACGATGCCCGTGAAGTCTGTGTCCTCGTAGTAGATGCGGACCGGCAGCACATGCTCCCGGCCCTCGAGCCAGCCGGCGGTGGGGGCCGGGCCGCTCATTCGAACAGGTCCCCCGCGGGCGCTGATCCCACAGTGGCTGGTGCTGTAAGCCCGAGGTGCGCATAGGCCCGAGCCGCCGCTATCCGGCCGCGCGGCGTGCGCTGGATGAAGCCTTGCTGCAGCAGAAAAGGCTCGATTACGTCCTCCACGGCATCGCGCGCCTCGGCGATGGCGTAGGCCAGGGTCTCCACCCCAGCCGGGCCGCCGGCATAGTTCTCGATCAGGGCGCGCAGGTATCGACGGTCGAGCGCATCCAGCCCCTGTTCATCGACGTCCAGGCGCGCGAGCGCCGAGGCCGCGGCGGTTCGGTCAATGCGCGTCACGCCATCCGCGGCGGCGAAGTCTCGCACCCGACGCAGCAACCGACCGGCTACGCGTGGCGTGCCTCGCGCCCGTGTGGCGATCTCCATGGCGCCATCCTCGGTGAGCGGAGCCTTAAGCTTGGCCGCCGCGCCCATCAGAACCAGGGTCAGTTCCTCGGGAGTGTAGAACTCCAGCCGGATCGGGATGCCGAACCGGTCGCGGAGCGGCGTGGCCAAGAGGCCCGCTCGAGTGGTCGCCGCAACCAAGGTGAAAGGCGCGAGATCGATGCGGATCGAGCGCGCCGATGGACCCTCGCCGATGATGAGGTCCAGCACGTGATCCTCCATCGCCGGATAGAGGATCTCCTCAACCACCGGCGCCAGCCGATGAATCTCGTCGATGAACAGCACGTCGCGCGGTTCGAGGTTGGTGAGGATCGCCGCAAGATCGCCGGCCTTGGCCAGGACCGGCCCGGAGGTGGCGCGGAAGTTCACCCCGAGCTCGCGAGCGACAATCTGGGCCAGCGTGGTCTTGCCGAGTCCCGGTGGGCCGAACAGCAGCACATGGTCCAGCGCCTCTGTCCGCCCCTTGGCCGCCTCAATGAAGACCGTGAGGTTGGCCTTGGCCTGCCGCTGGCCCACGAACTCGGCCAGGGTCTGGGGCCGCAGCGCCCGGTCTTGCGGCTCATGTGGCTCCGCCTCGGGTGAGACGATCCGCGTCATCGGCCGAGTTCCTGAAGGGCGGCCTTGATCAGGGCGGCGGGCTCGGCGTCTTCGCCCAGGCGTCCGAGGGCGGCTTCCACGACACGGCGGGCGGAGGGTTCGGCCACGCCCAGGCCCATCAGGGCCGCGGTCGCCTCACCGGAGGCGGAAGGCGCGGCGGGCTTTGGCCCGGCGATGCCGGCGTGGAAAGCCGCGACCGGGCCGTCATGCAGGGGCTTGTCCTTGAGTTCGGTCACGATGCGCTGAGCGAGCTTGGGCCCCACGCCTTGCGCCCGCGCCACCAGGGCCTTGTCGTCACGCGCCACGGCCGACGCCAGTTCGACCGGCGCCAACACGTCCAGCACCGCCAGCGCGGCCTTTGGCCCCACGCCCTGTATCGCCCTCAGCATCACGAAGGCGCGGCGTTCGTCTCGGCTCAGGAAGCCATAGAGGGTGGTCCCGGTCTGCTCCGACCACTGGGTCTCCACATGCACAAGCGCCTCGCCGCCAATCTCGGGCAGGCGCGAAAGCGTGCGAGCCCCGCAGCGGACGACATATCCCACGCCCATGACGTCGATGAGCGCGTCTTCCTCGCCCACCTCGGCCACGGCGCCGCGCAAGCGCCCGATCATCTGCGAATCACGTTCAGCATGTGTTCGCCAGAGGTACCGCGTGGCGTGCGCGGTTTCTACTTCTCGCCCATCAAGGTCACCGCTCGCCGGGCCGCCGCATCGTAATAGTAGAGAGCCCTTTCCGCGGCTTCGGTGTCGCCATCTCGAACGACGCGCAGATAGGTAGCCCAGTGGCCGAACGCGTTGCGACAGTGGGAGTCGCGGTCGTTGATCGCCGACTGGTAGCGGAACGTCAGATAGTTTTCCGTAGTATAGCCCGCGCAAGCGGCCTTGGGCGCGAGCCAGTCAAGGCGACCGTGCTGTGCCTCGAGTTGGTCGGAGAGGCGCTCCGGCTTCGCAGCCTCTGCCGCGCCTGAGACAGGCCCATAGACGCCCTCGCGAACGCCTTTCTCGATCTCCGCCGCCTGTGCGAGCATGTCCGCATGAGCATCGGCCGGGAGCGTGTCCTTCAATTGCTCCGCGGTTGCTCGCAGCCGTGCGGCCGAGTCCAGCATCTGCTGCGCGGCGCTTTGGGCAAGGGCCTGTCCAGATAGGACGCTGGCGGTGATCAGGGCGAGCACGGCTTGGCGCATGTTGTCGGAGGCTCCGGTTAGGTCAGGCTGAGCGCCTTTGTACGGTCGTTGAGGGCGCTTGGATGAGCCGACGATATAGTCCAGCCTGTCGAAAACTGAGGGGCTCGTGGATGCGGCGGCGGACGATGTTGGTCGGTATGACCCTTTCGGGGCTCGCGGGTCCCGTGCAGGCGGCACCGGCGCGGGATCGGCTGGTAGCCTCGCCCGCCTGGCTCAGGTCGCGGCTCACGGATCCCTCGCTCGTTATCCTGCAGGTGGGCGACAAGGCCGGCTACGAGGTCGGCCATATTCCGGGCGCCCGTCTGGTGACCTTGGCCGATTTCGCCGCGCCGCCATCTGGACCTGAGCCGTTGTTCCTGGAGATGCCGTCGCCGGAACGGTTGCGGGTGCCACTGATATCGCTTGGCGTAACGGATCGGTCGACGATCGTCGTAGTTCCAACGCGCGAGGGCATCCAGTCCGCCACGCGGGTGGTGTTTACACTGGATGCGGCCGGGCTTGGCGACCGCACGCGGTTGCTGGAGGGCGGCACCGCGGCCTGGGTCGCCGCAGGCGGGGTCCTCAGCCGCGAGGCGCCCGGTCCGGCGGCGACCGGCAAACTCAGGCCCATCCGGTTCCGAGCCCTGATGGCGGATCGAGCGATGGTGATGGCTTCGCGCGGCAAACCTGGTTGGAAGGTCGTCGATGCGCGGACGCCCGAGTTCTATTCGGGCGCGAGGCCCGGCGGCATGCCGGGCAAGCCGCACCGGCCAGGCCATATCGAAGGCGCCGCCAACATTCCATTCACCTCAGTGACCACGCCCGATCTGAAGCTCGCGCCCGAGGCCGAGATCGCCGCGCGATTCAAGGCGGCCGGCGTTAAGCCGGGCGACAAGGTCATCGCCTATTGCCACGTCGGCCAGCAGGCCACCGCCACCCTGTTCGCCGCCCGCTCGCTGGGCATCGACGTCAGGCTCTATGATGGGTCGTTCGAGGAATGGTCCCGCACGGATGGCCCGGTCGCGACCGGGCCTTAACCAGGCCGGAGCGTGACAGCCTGAAGTGGATACCGGTTCGGGCGCCCGTCACGCTCTAACTCAAGGAAATCGAGGCTGTTCTTCCGGATCAGATGAATCCATCTGATCCGGACAGGCTCTGATCAGCCGCGAAGCGTGGCGCCGGTCGCCTTGACGACGACCGCCACAATCCGCGTGCTCAGGCTCTCAATCTCGGACTCGGTCAGTGTCTTCTCACGCGGCTGGATCGTCACCTCCACGGCCAGCGAGACCTTGCCCTCGGGCACGCCCTGGCCGCGATAGACGTCGAACACGCGCGCCTCGGCGATCAGCGCCTTGTCCACGCCCAGGATCGGGCGGATGAGATCGCCAGCGGCCACGTCGGCGTCCACCAGGAACGCGAAGTCACGCTTGAGCGGCATCAGGGTCGAAAGGCTGAGCGGGGCCTTGGTCTTTATGCCGCCCTTGCGCTTGGGCTCAGGGATGGCTTCCAGGACGATCTCAAAGGCCAGGAGCGGACCCTCGGCGTCGAGCGCCTTCAGCACGCGCGGATGCAACTCGCCGAACTCCGCCACAATGGTCTTGGGTCCGAGCTGCAGCCGGGCCGAGCGGCCAGGATGCCACCAGGGCGAGGCCTGGCCCTGGACAGTCTGCAGCGCT
>NZ_JBILUK010000251.1:0-4470 GCF_044371015.1 Phenylobacterium sp. | reverse complement strand
CCTGACCGAGAATGACATCCGCAACCACACCCGCTTCAACGACATGCTGATCGCCAACGACGGCTCGTTCTGCATCCACTGCGCCTGGTCCCCTGGTGAGGGGAAGTACGATTTCCGCCTCAAGGACTGGATCTTTGATATGCGAGACCAGCAGTCCTATGGGGTTCCGTTCCGTTGCCTCTACTCGGCGAACATCGACAACCTGCTGATGGCGGGGAAGCACATCAGCGTCACCCACATCGCGGGTTCCTCGGTCAAGCTCATGGGCAATGGCGCTCAGCACGGCGTCGCGGTGGCAGCAGCGGCGTTCCTTTGCAACGAGCACAATACGACCCCGCGCGGGCTGCTTGAAGATCACCTAGACAAGCTCCGCCTGCTGGTGGATCGGCTGACCGGCCACGACCACGACATGACCAGCCATCCCCCGACTCGCAAGTTTGTCGCGGTGCCGGGCTGATGGCCGCTGGCAAAGTAACGGTGCTGGCGTTGTCAGGTTGACCGGACCCAGCCGCGGAGGGCCCACAACCGCCCGATGATTAAGCCGCGGCGGTCGCTACGCCCACGCGGGCTTTGTCAGGCGAAATGCACCGGCACGTAAGGAGTACGGTCTTGGCGGGCGAAATGGCCTGTCAGAGGAAGACCCTTGACCCGTTCCGCTGGTTCGATTCATCGCCGGAGGTGATCCGCCTCGTCGTCATGATGTACGTTCGCTAACGGCCGGCCGCAGGCAGTAGTGACGGACGGCCTGCGATCGCTTAGCGCCGCAATGAAAGAGATCGGCAACGACGACCGTCAGGAAGTGGGCCGGTGGCTCAATAACCGGGCTGAGAATTCGCACCAACCGTTTCGACGACGAGAACGCGCCATGGAGCGATTTCAGAGGATGAAGACACTCCAGACGTTCGCCGCCCTACACGGCACCGTCCACAACCACTTCAATCAGGAACGCCACCTCATCAGCCGAGACCTCTACCGCGAACGACGTTCAGCCGCCCTGGCCGAGTGGCGCACGGTCATGGGCTGAGGCCAGGCTGGGATTGGGGAGATTGCGCCAAACTGGAGACGAGTTGTCGTTGGACTGACAGCACCGCCATTCAGTCCCCGATAATCCCTGCAACTGCAGAACCCCCGCCCCAACCGGCGGACCTTCGCGCCTGATACCCGCGTGTTCGCCTTTGTGGTCGACGGCGTCAGTGTCGAGGTCGCTCACGGCCATGGTGTGTCGTAGCCAACGGCTCGCGCCCAATTCGCTTTCTCCAGATTTGGTTTGGAGATGCGTTGCCTGTCGATGGCCTTCGCGGAGGCTTCACACCTGCGGGGCGTCCTCGAGGCCTAGGTATCGCAGGAGCATCAGGGCGAGCTCCTCGTGCAGACGCGGGTCATCAACCGAATACGGGCCCGGGCCGTGCAGTATGTTGGAGACGATCTGGCCATGCATCATGCGAATAGCCAGATGGGCGGCGTCTCGCTTGCCGGGGTCCATGGCTATTCCCCGGGCCCTTAGCAAATCGACCACCTGTGCGGCCTCAATGATCTCAATCCGCCGCATCAGCGGCCAGACATCGCGGCCCCGGAGGCTGAGTTCGAACAGGGCGCGGTAGTAGCCCTCGATCCCTTTCATGGTCCGCGCCGAGTTCCGCGCGAGCCGACGAAACACGTCCATCAAGGGTTCGGTCTGGCAAGCCGGGTCGGTGAAGAACTTGACGATATTGGCTTCCGCATGCGCCGCCATGTCGGATTGCAGGGCGAAGAAGAACGCCTCCTTGTCCTGGAAGCGCCGGTAGAAGCTGCCCACGGAACAACCGGCCCGCTTGGCGATGTCGGCGACGTGCGCCTGCCAAAAGCCCGACTCGGCGAAGACGCGCTCGCCCGCCCTCATCAAGCGGTCGCGCTGTTGGCGGCTCCGCTCCTGATAGGCCGGGAGCGTCCAACCCGTCTCCGGCTCGACCTCCGGTAGGATCAACACCGGCGCTTTGGCCACACCCATCTCATACTCATCGTTCCGAAGTCACCTTATGGCGCCACGGGACCGCGAAAATCCAGCCCCAGGGCGCCTTTCGCCGCAGTGACCGCCGGTTCGGCGTCTCCTTAGAGACCAAGGCAGACGTGTCGTCAGCGACGACGCCATTTGGCAGTCACGATAGCCCGGTTTGGGCCGCAGTATAATGTGAACAGCAATTCTGATTGTCACTGGGGGGGCATGCGTGCTTGTGAATCGGAACGGCGTCTTTGGTCGATAGGTTGAGCGATGAGGGAATTTGGCATGACCGTTTCAGAGCCAATGGTCACACTCAGCGGCGTGCCGGGCTCGCCCTACACCCGCAAGATGCTCGCCCTGCTGCGCTATCGGCGCATCCCCTACAAGTTGATCCTTGGATCGCGTGACCTTCCGGGCCTCCCAAAGGCCAAGGTCGGCCTTCTGCCGACGTTCTATTTTCCGGACGCCACCGGCCAACTGCAGGCGGTCACGGACTCAACGCCGATCATTCGCAGGTTGGAAGGCATGTTTCCGGACCGCTCGGTGCGGCCGGGGAACACCGCGTTGGCGCTAGTTGATGCGATCCTGGAGGACTACGGCGACGAGTGGCTGACCAAGGCCATGTTCCACTACCGCTGGCATTTTGCTGACGATATCGCACGCGCCTCGGCCATCCTTCCGGCCTGGACCCAAGGCCGGATGCCCGACGCGGCGCTTAAGGCGGCAGGGACGACGATTGCAGAGCGTCAGATCCCGCGTCTGCGCTACGTCGGCTCCAATGAGGCGACCTGGAGCGTAATCGAGGCCAGCTATATGCGATACCTCGACGCCATGGAGGCTCACCTTCGCGAGCATGCCTTCCTGTTGGGCGCGCGGCCTGGCGCCGGCGACTTCGGCGTGTTCGGGCAGCTGACGCAGCTCGCGCTTTTTGACCCGACCCCTATGGCGATCACCGCTGTGCGTGCGCCGCGTGTCCTCGCCTGGACCGGCGCTGTCGAGGACCTGACCGGCGTGGAGCCTGTTGACGCCGACTGGTTCGACCCGGTCGCCCTGCCCGCCACGCTTAAGGCTCTCCTGACCGAAGTCGGTCGCGTCTATGTCCCGCTGCTGCTGGCGAACGCCCGGGCTGTGCAGGCCGGCGCCGACCAGGTCGAGACCGTGATCGACGGCCAATCCTGGGTGCAGCAGCCGTTCCCCTATCAGGCCAAGTGCCTGCTGTGGCTTCGCCAGGAGTATGCGGCCCTAGATGACGCCGCACGCAGCCAGGCTGACGCGGCCCTGGCCGGCACCGGATGCGAAGCCCTGTTCGGCTAATTGACCTGGCGGTCGCGGCCTTCCCAATAGGGCTGGCGGAGGTCGCGGCGCAGGATCTTGCCACTCGGGTTGCGCGGGATCTCAGCGACAAAGTCCACCGACTTTGGCAGCTTGTATCCGGCGATCCGTTCCCGGGCGTAGGCGATGATCTCAGAGGCCGTGACGTCCGCGCCCGGCATGCAGGCGATCACCGCTTTGACAGCCTCGCCCCACCGGTCGTCCGGAACGCCGATGACGGCCACGTCCTGCACTGCCGGATGGCCCGCGATCGCGTTCTCCACCTCGGCCGGATAGATGTTCTCGCCCCCGGAGACGATCATCTCCTTCATCCGATCATGGATGTAGAGGTATCCTTCGTCGTCGAAGTAGCCCGCGTCACCCGAGCGGAAGAAGCCCTCTGCGTCGAAGGCCTCGGCGTTGCCCTCGTCCCGTTTCCAATAGCCTTTCATGACACAGGGCGCCCGCATCAGGATCTCGCCGACCTGTCCCGGCGGCAGGGTGCGTCCCTGAGCATCCACCACCTTGATCTCGCGACCGGGCGCAGCGCGGCCACATGACCGTAACTTGCCCCGCGCCGGATCGTGGTCGGCCGGTGGGAGATAGGTGATCGGACCGCCGGTTGTTTCCGTAAGGCCATAGGCCTGCATGAAGCCGCAGCCCATCAGAGCCGTCGCGTCGCGCAGCACCGCCTCGGGAATCGGCGAGCCGCCGTAGGTGATCCGCTTGAGCGTGGAGAAGTCGGTCTCGCGCGCCTCGGGCTGCTGAGTCACCGCCAGGATCACGGCCGGCACCAGGGTGGCCTGGGTGATTCCCTTGGCCGGTATCAGGCGCAGAATCTCTTTGGGATCGACCTCGGGCAGGATCACGCCGCACGCTCCGTTGGCCAACGTGCCCATACCCATGTTGATCCCGGCCACATGGAAGAAGGGCATGGCGATCAGGATCACGTCGCGGTCGCCATAGGGCTCGACGTCGGTGGCGTGGTTCCGAAACAGCGAAAGGTAGTTGGCGTTGTTCAGTCGCACGCCCTTGGGCAGGCCGGTCGTACCCGACGTGTAGACCTGAAGGATGTCGTCGTCGTCGCTTGAAGGCAGCATCGGGTCGGTTGCGGACTGGGCCTCACGCCAAGCCTCGAAGTCGGGCCACTCGGCGTGGCCGCCGTCCATAGCCACGATCTG
>NZ_JBILUK010000250.1:0-4475 GCF_044371015.1 Phenylobacterium sp. | reverse complement strand
GGTTGTTTGCGCGCATCCCTCCGGGGCGGTGGACTGAAGCCAGGCCGAGATCACGAACAGCCGCGCCATACGATGGCAGCTTGTCCGTGGTGATCGCCTCCGGATGGACACCCTGGTTCCGGAGCAACTTTCGAAGAAGCTTCAACGCGGCGTGTTTGTTCCGCCGCTTCTGGACCAGAACGTCGAGGACCTCGCCTTCGTCATCGACCGCGCGCCACAGCCACATCTTCCGTCCACCGATCCGCACGAACATCTCGTCGAGATGCCAGCGACCTGTCGGCGGTGACCGACGTCGGCGGAGGTTCGCCGCGATCTGCGGACCGAACTTCACGATCCAGCACCGGATCGTCTCGTAGCTCATTTCGATCCCGCGCTGAGCCAGCAGCTCTTCCACATCGCGCAGGCTCAACGTGAACCGGAAGTACAGCCACACCGCCTGGCGGATCACGTCCGCCGGGAACCGATGGCGCTTGAACGATAGCGGCTTGTGCAACGATCGGCTCCAACGCGGGCCCTATCGCCCGTTCTGGAGACACTTTGCCGTTAGACTGACAGCACCCCGGAGCGGGTGGCTTCGCTCGCCGCTCTGGCCGTGCCGCATCCCGCTGGCTTCGCAGCCGTGGTCGGCGGCGACTTCGCCCAGCTCGAACGCTCCTGGTACGTCTTTCTGTTCCAATCCGGGGCCTTGGCGGACGCTGTGGCGGCAGCGGAGGACTTCGCATTCCTTGAACACCTATGGCGGCGATGGTCGCCGAACTGGACACCCGACGGCGAGGCGCTGGCGGCAATGCGGGCCACTTTCCGCACGCCCGGCGTGCTGGCCGCCGCGCTCGGCTACTATCGCGTCGCTTTCGATCCCACCCACACTCGGGCCGCTGAGACCGCCGCACTCGGCGCGACGCCGATCCAGGCGCCGGTCCTCGGTCTATCTGGCGGACAGGACGGCTGCATCGCGCCAGACGTATTTGGCGCCGCGATGCCGGCGACCCTTTTCTCAGGTGGGGTGACGCTGGAGGTCTGGCCGGACGCGGGCCACTTCCTTCACCTCGAACACCCAGGTCGGACCGCGGAACGTATTGCGGCTTGGATGACCCGCGGTTCTTGAAACAAGGCCCAAGCAGGCAACGGGAGGGGCGGCGGAATGAGCAGTGGCCATCTTCAGCCAAACAAATGCACCGACCGGTAAGGGAAGCGGCGCTGTCAGCCCAAACTCGCGGACCGGCTTCCGGGTCTGCTGAGATAGACACAATGACCAAGTCCGATAGGCGGTCATGTCGGGCCCTCCGCGCCGCGGATCTCCAACCCGCCGCACTGGCCGAGTGAGAGTCGCTCGAGCGTAAGGGTCGTCCGAGGTTAGGCCCGAAGCGCCAAACTGGAGACGGGGTCGACGTAGACTGACAGCACCGCCACCAGTCATGGACAAACATTGGTTGAGTTTTCTGGAGGCGGGTTGCGGCTCGACTGCCAGCACCGCCACACAGTGCGGCGACCTGTCTTCATTTCAAGGACGCTTCGGCTTGTGCTGACCACGAAGCCAGCGCCGAGCAGACGAGCCCAACCCCGAACGCTGCGATTACAACCAAGTGGGCGCAAAGCGTCGCGACGGCGAGGGCCGCCAGCAGGAGTGCGAAGGGAGAATTCGATCCGAGCAACAGGAGGACGACGTTGCCCGCAACGAGGTTGGGGCTGGTGAGGAATGGTATGCGAGCACTCACCATTGTAATCGCCAGAAGCGGAATCCAGATATCTATCCTGCCCTCGGGAATGGCGATCTCCCAAAGAGTCAGAGTGAGTCCGCATGCGACCAGCAAGCGCACCGCGTGCACCCCGGCCAGGAATACGAGCTCCCGGCGGCTGAGAGAGAAGATCCGGCTTCCGAACATCAAGACTGCGAGCGCGATCCCAACCGCGCCGGCCACCGGCCAGAATGCCGGGCGGAGCCATTGGGCGAGCTCGGCCCCATGGGCTCCGGTCGCGGCTATCAGCAAGGCGATCAGGGTGAACGCAAAGCCAATAATCGCGGAAAGGATATTGACGTCCTTGATGGTCGCCAGCGGCGGATTGGCAAGCACCGCCCGGCGCCGCGCCCAAAAGTACAGATAGGCCTCGCCAGCATAGCCGAGCACGGCCTCGTTGATCGACGTCTTGCGCATGAGCGCCCACAGGCTCGACAAGGGAAGCCCCCAAAGCCGGCGATAGATCACGAGATCGGCGAGTGGCTGGACCAGATAGAGGACGGCGAACACGGTGATCGCGGTCCAGGGCAGTCGGGTCATCAACTCGGCCGCTGCGGGTGTGGCGTCCCGGAGCTGATAGGCTATCGCCGCCAGTAGAGCCGCCGAGGCTGCGACGCCCGCGAGCATCGAAAGAGTCCGGGGCGCACGCAGATCTGCCTCGTCGACCGCCGCCGCTTCCGGATCACGCCCCAACACCAGTCCCCCGTTCAGCGATGAGCCTTCGGTAGGTTTCGAACAGAGCGGAGTAGTGTTCGTCGTCGCCGCGTACTTCCGACGCCGCGCAGACTGCGGCGGATCGCAAGCTCGTCGGATCGCGCGCCGCCAGTCGACGGATCGCCGCCGCCAACCCTTCCGTATCGCCGGCGGGATAGGTTTCCGAAGTCGCAGGTTTCGCAAAGCCCGCGCTGCCACCCCAATCCGGCAACACCAGCGGCAAGCCGGCGGCCGCAGCCTCGCCGGTCACGAGGCCATAGGTTTCAGATTCGCATCCATGAACCAGGGCGTCGGCGCTGGCCATCAGGGCGGCCAAAGCCGACCGGTCGCGGATCGCCCCGGCCAAGTGCACAAAGGGTTTCCCCGCGGCGGCGGCGGCCACCCTTGACCGCGCCATGCCGTCGCCGACGATGACGAGGCCGAACGGCCCCTGGTCCTGAGCGGAGGCCACGGCCTCGATCACCATCGGCCAGCGCTTCTGGGGGTGGAGCCGCCCGACTCCCAAGAGCAGGCGTGCGCTGGGCGGCAAGCCGCAAGCGGCGAGCAGGCGCGCCCTCAACGCCTCATCGCGGCGCGAGGGTGAGAAGGTCGCGCGATCAACGCCGAGATCCACCGGCAAGACCGATCCGACGCCCTGCCCCGTCAGGCGAGCGGCGAGCCAGTCGCCGGCGACCACCGCGTCGAACTTCGAGGCCAGCCGCCGCATGTAGCCCCAATAGGCTGCGAACAGGCGATCGATCTGGTCGCGTGTGAGCGATCCCGCCAGCCAGCGCTGCGGATAGACCGCCACGGGCTCGGCATGCACGAACAACGCCCGCGGCGCCTGACCAGCCCAGGAAGCCGCGATCCAGGCGCCGCGCCACGGCGAAGACGCCTCGATAAGATCGGGTTCCAGCATGTCCAGGCGGGCGTGCACCGGCGAGGCGTCCCAAAACATCCAGTAGTTCGGATCGAGGGGCAGAGGAGGCGAGCGAAGGGTGAAAACACCACCCACGCCGCGCGGTTCGAAAGCGTCCCTCGGGCCGGGCGCAATGACGTAGAACTCAAGACCAGCAGCCGTCGCCGCCTCGAACTTGCGATCGACGTAGGTGCGCACGCCACCGCCGTTGGGCGAGTAAAACTCCGAAATTTCGACGATTCGCATCGGCGACCTCGCCTCTCCAAACGCGGTTTGAGCGGGCGAAGGGTCACGGTCAACGGTCCTGCAGTGGATCGCTCAGGTGTCACATTCCGCTGGCAAAGGGATGGCGGCTTGCGCCGAGAATCAGCAGGCGTGTGAGGAGTGGGACGTGACGCAATCCTTGGTCGCCCGTCCGGGGTCAGTCGATAACCAGCCGCTTCGGGTGGCGCTGTTCTCCGGCAACTACAACTACACGCTCGATGGAGCCAACAAGTCGCTCAACCGGCTTGTGGACTTTCTTCAGACCGAGATCGGCGCCCAGGTTCGCGTCTACTCGCCTACGACAGAGCATCCCGCGTTTGAACCGGCCGGCGACCTGATCTCCGTGCCGTCGGTGGCGATCCCTTCGCGGCCGGACTATCGCATCGCGCTGGGGCTTCCGCCGGCGATCCGGCGCAACATCATCGGTTTCCGACCTCACCTGGTGCACCTTTCGTCGCCCGACCTGCTGGGGCTGGGCGCACTGCGGCTGGCGCGAACCCTGCGGATTCCAGCGGTAGCGAGCCTACACACGCTCTTCGACAACTACCTCGACTACTACGCGCTCGGGTGGATGCGGCCGCTGCTGCGCCGTCACCTAATGCGGTTCTACGCGGGCTGCGACTATGTTCTGGCGCCGACGCCTGCGCTCGTGGACGAGCTTCGGATAGAGGCCCTGCCGGCGCGGATCCGGCTATGGGCGCGGGGCGTCGATCCCGAGCTGTTCAACCCGAACCGGAGGTGCGAGGCGTGGCGCCGGGCGCAAGGCTTTGCTGCGGATCGGCCGGTGATCGTGTTCATGGGCCGCGTCGTGCTGGAGAAGGGCCTGGGTGTCTTCGCCGAGACGATCCGGAGACTCGAACTGC
>NZ_JBILUK010000248.1:0-4486 GCF_044371015.1 Phenylobacterium sp. | reverse complement strand
AATCACGAGATCCACATCGCCCCAGTCGATGCCGAGATCGAGGGTCGACGTGCAGACCACCGCGCGCAACTCGCCCCGCGCCATGGCCGCCTCGACCTTTCGGCGTTGTTCAGCGGCGAGCGAACCATGGTGGAGCGCGATCGCCAGTCCGTCCTCGTTGAGCCGCCACAGCTCCTGGAACGCGAACTCGGCCTGGAAGCGCGTGTTGACGAACACCAGCGCAATGCGGGCGCGCCGGATCTGGTCATAGACCTCGGCCATGGCGTGCTGGGCCGTGTGGCCCGCCCACGGGACCCGCCCCTCCGAGAGCAGCAGATCGACAAC
Organism: Phenylobacterium sp.; assembly: GCF_044371015.1. Taxonomy (GTDB): domain Bacteria; phylum Pseudomonadota; class Alphaproteobacteria; order Caulobacterales; family Caulobacteraceae; genus Phenylobacterium. The sequence continues at coordinate 4,162 of NZ_JBILUK010000248.1, read as the reverse complement.
CGGCGGCGCGCCGGCCGGGCCAGTGACAAGGGAAACCGATGCGCCCCCCGGCGAAGCCGCCGAGGACGAGGCGTGGCGCGCCATCCACGCGGTGATCACCGCCGGATCATCGACCGTGGCGGAGAGGCCGACCCGGCGCAACGTCGGGGCCAGTGTCTGCAAGCGGGCGAGGTTGAGGGCCAGCAGGTCGCCGCGCTTGGTGGAATGGAGCGTGTGGATTTCGTCCAGGATCACGCAGCGCAGATCTTCGAAATAGGCGCGCGCGCCTTCCCAGGCGCAAAACAGGGCCAGCTGTTCGGGGGTCGTCAGAAGGATGTCCGGCGGCTTCACCCGCTGGCGCTGGCGGCGCGCCAGGCCGGTGTCGCCGGTGCGGCTTTCGGCCACGACGGCTAGCCCCATCTCGGTGATCGGCGCGGCGAGGTTGCGCTCGATGTCGACCGCCAGGGCCTTCAGCGGCGAGATGTAGAGGGTGTGAAGGCCGCGCGGGGAATTGGCCGGCGGACGTTCGGACAGCTCGATCAGGCTCGGCAGAAAGCCGGCCAGGGTCTTGCCGCCGCCGGTGGGGGCGATCAGCAGTGCGTCGCGCCCGGCGCGGGCCTCGGCCACCATGGCCAGCTGGTGGGCGCGCGGGCGCCAGCCCCGACCTTCAAACCAGGCGGCGAAGCGTGGCGGAAGGAGATCGTCGGCGGTGTCCGTGCTCGGAGCCATGGTTGCACCCATAGCAGGTTCTTGTTCCGTTTCACTGGCCCGGCGTCGGTTTTCCGCCCACACAGGGATCATGCGCACGGCCCTCGCCCTCCTGGTCCTGACCCTGCTCGCGGGTTGCCGGATGTCGGAAGCCGCGCCCGCCGCCGACGCGCCGAAGCGGGACGTGAAGGGCTTTCCGACGCCGGATCGCCCGGTGGCCGGGATCGTGGCGCCGACGTGGTCCTCCGGCCCCGACCGCGACGCGGCAGACGAGTCCGGCCAGCTGATCCGGGCGCTGGGCATCCGACGCGGCATGACGGTCGCTGATATCGGCGCGGGCTCGGGCTATCACACGCTCCGCCTGTCTCCGGCGGTGGGGCCTGAGGGTCTGGTCTATGCCGAAGACATCGTCGAAGCCTACATCTCGGGCCTGCGGCGGGAGGCCGAGCGGCGCAAGCTGACCAATGTGCGCATCGTCGTGGGCGAGGCGGATGACCCCAAGCTGCCGCCCGCATCGGTGGATCGCGCGGTGCTGGTGCACATGTACCACGAGATCGAGAACCCCTATGCGCTGCTCTGGAACCTGGCCTCGGCGCTGAAGCCCGGCGCCAAGGTCGGCGTTATCGACCTGGACCGGTCCACGGAAGCGCACGGCACGCCGCGCGCGCTGCTGAAGTGCGAGTTCGAGGCGGTGGGTTATCGCCGGCTAAGCCACCGCCAAATGGCGGGCGGCGGGGGCTACATTGCGGTCTTCGAAGCCCCTCTGGCCCGGCCGGCGCCGCAGGACATCAAGCCCTGTCCGGCGAAGGGCTAGGCCCTCTCACCGCCGCGTCCTTGACATCGCGGGCTCGCTTCGCCATCTCCGGCCTGCGGATTTAGCGCGCTTTTGACAGGCATCGACGGGCCGTCGCGATCCATCGGACGCGCCCCCCACACGGGTCACATGATGCTTCCCTCGCAGCGCGGGAGTCCTCGCGACCGGTTTCGGGTCGCAGCTTCGGCGTGCGCGCGCCGGGCGCTGCGTTCGGCTGCTCGTGAGCCGCACCCTAAAGTTTCGCGGGAACGAATTCTGAGTTCGCGGGTCGCATGATCGCGGCCTCGGAGTCGTCGCCGCATCGCCAGATCAGTCCGGCGCGGACCTTGTAAGGGGTGCGTGTCGGCCCGGAGAGCCAATTCGAATGACCAGCCAAGCCGCCGAAACCGAAGCCCCCGAAGCCCCCGCGCCGGATGGCCCGCTGCTCGATCTGACCGACGCCGCGGTCAAGAAGTTCATCAAGCAGGCCAAGACCCGCGGCTATGTCACCATGGACGAGCTGAACAAGGTTCTGCCCAGCGAGGAAGTGACCTCTGAGCAGATCGAAGACACGCTGGCCATGCTGTCGGAAATGGGCGTCAACGTCGTCGAAAGCGAGGACGACGCCGAGGGCGGCGAGGTGGCGGTGCGCGAAGAGACCGCGGTCGTCGAGACCTCCAAGGAGCCGGCCTACGATCGCACTGACGATCCGGTGCGGATGTACCTGCGCGAGATGGGCTCGGTTGAGCTGTTGTCCCGCGAGGGCGAGATCGCCATCGCCAAGCGCATCGAGGCCGGCCGCGACACCATGATCCGGGGCCTGTGCGAGAGCGCGCTGACCTTCGAGGCCATTATGGTGTGGCGCGAGGAACTGGAAGGCGGTCGCATCCTGCTGCGCGAGGTGATCGACCTCGAACAGACCTATGGCGGCCAGACCGCCGCCGCCGCCGAACTCGCCCGAGCCGAGGCCGGCGAAGCCGAAGAGGCCGAGGCCGAGGCCGAAGCTGAAGCCAAGGCGGAGAGTGAGGCCGAGGGCGAAGGCGACGACGACGACTTCGACGACGGCGCCGGTCCGACCATCAGCGCCATGGAGGCCGAGCTTCGCGAAGGCGTGATGGCCACGCTCGACGCCATCGCCGGCGAGTTCGAGTCCTTCCGCCTGCTGCAGGAAAAGCTGGTGTCGGCCCGCCTCCAGGGCGATGACCTCTCGGCGGCCGATCGCAAGGCCTACCAGACCGCGACCGGGACCATTGTTCAGCATCTGAAGACGCTGAAGCTCAACAACAACCGCATCGAGGCGCTGGTCGAACAGCTCTATGCGATCAACAAGCGCCTGATGGTGCTGGAAGGCCGCCTGCTCCGGCTGGCCGACAGCTACGGCATCAGCCGCACCGAGTTCCTCAAGGCCTATATGGGCCAGGAGATGCGGCCCGACTGGTCGACCCAGGTCAAGACGCTGGGCGTGCGCTGGACCAAGTTCGCCGAGAACGACGCCGGCCAGGTCGGCGATATCCGCTCGGAGATCGCGGCGCTGGCTACCGAGACCGGCGTGCCGATCGACGACTACCGCCGGATCGTCCAGACCGTTCAGAAGGGCGAGCGCGAAGCGCGTCAGGCCAAGAAGGAAATGGTCGAGGCCAACCTGCGCCTGGTGATCTCGATCGCCAAGAAGTACACCAACCGCGGCCTGCAGTTCCTGGACCTGATCCAGGAAGGCAACATCGGCCTGATGAAGGCGGTCGATAAGTTCGAGTACCGTCGCGGCTACAAGTTCTCCACCTACGCCACCTGGTGGATCCGGCAGGCGATCACCCGCTCGATCGCTGACCAAGCGCGGACGATCCGCATCCCGGTGCACATGATCGAGACGATCAACAAGATCGTCCGCACCAGCCGCCAGATGCTGCACGAGATCGGCCGCGAGCCGACCCCGGAGGAGCTGGCCGAGAAGCTGGCCATGCCGCTGGAAAAGGTGCGCAAGGTGCTGAAGATCGCCAAGGAGCCGATCAGCCTCGAAACGCCCATCGGCGACGAGGAAGACAGCCACCTGGGCGACTTCATCGAGGACAAGAACGCCATCCTGCCCATCGACGCGGCGATCCAGAGCAATCTTCGCGAAACAACGACGCGCGTGCTCGCGTCGTTGACCCCGCGCGAGGAACGCGTGCTGCGCATGCGCTTCGGCATCGGCATGAACACCGACCACACCCTGGAAGAGGTTGGGCAGCAGTTCTCGGTGACCCGCGAGCGTATCCGCCAGATCGAAGCCAAGGCGCTGCGCAAGCTGAAGCACCCGAGCCGTAGCCGGAAGCTGCGGAGCTTCCTGGATAGCTGACAGCGGGTTCCCCAGGGCCCGGACAAAAAACCCGGGCCCGCGACTGTCGACATGGGCGCGAAGACGCGACAAAGAGTCGTTCATGACAGAACGATCCACGGCTCTTCGCCTTCTCGCTCTTGCCCTCGCCGTACTGACCCTGGCCGCGCCCGCCGCGGCCCAGGATGAGGCCGGCCGATCCGCCGCCAATATCAAGGCGCACGTGACGTTCCTGGCCTCGGACCTGTTGCTGGGCCGCGAGCCGGGGGAGCCGGGCTATGACATTGCGGCCAACTATGTGGCTTCACAGTTCGCGCAACTGGGCCTGACGCCGGCTGGCGGCGATGGAAGCTACTTCCAGAAGGTGC
>NZ_JBILUK010000247.1:0-4496 GCF_044371015.1 Phenylobacterium sp. | reverse complement strand
CTTAACGCACCGTCAAACGCGTCGATTCGGCGACCGACCACGCGTTAAAGTAGACGGACGGCCAAAGGCGCCGTTAAACTATGCTTGTCTGAAGCGGAGTTCGCGCTTGGCTAGCGACGTGAACCTGGTGGACCTCCTGACTCAACGCGAGCGTGACTGCTTGCGGCTGGTCGATCGGCATCTGTCTTCCAAGCAGATTGCCCGCGAACTCGGCATGTCCAAGACCTCGGTCGACACCTATTGCGACCGTGCGCGGCGCAAGCTGGGGGTCGACGACCGTTTCGAGGCCGCCCGCCTGCTGCGCGATCAGGACGGCGGGGCTGTCCTGATCGCGTCAGGACAGGACCCGGTCAGGACAGACAATCCCTCTCGGCCCGGGCTGGATGGCCCGGCGACAGAGGGAGCGTTTCATGGGTCAGCACCCGAACTTCGAGAACAGAGCGGTCGTCGGCCGGGCCATGCGCCTCCGTCGGGAGATCGACGACTTCGAGGCGAAGTGGCCGAACCTGGCGAAGCGGGAGGAAGTTCTCCCGGCGATCTCCTGGACGCAGCTCGAGCGGCAGCTCGTCGATTTGGCGGCGACGCCGGCGCAGGCCGACATGGCCCGACACCTGGTGTCCGCTACCCGCAAGCTCGCGCCGTTCAAGCCCCCCGAAATGGTTTTGCGGGAAATCCTCTGCATGACCTGGGTTCTGCTGGACGAGAACTTCAGGGCCGAACCCGATCCGGCGGGCGATCCAATGAACTGAGCCCCGCAGTCAGGCTCGGCGCGATCTTGGGGATCGCCGTCATCACGGCCTTGGCTTTTGGGGCGATGCTGGCGGGCCTCCACGCCCTCGGCGACCTGGCGTCGAATTTACTACGAGCCTGAACGGCTCGGAAACCTTCCCTAAGGCAACACTTGATCGCGGACGCACCCCACGCCGCGCAGGAGAGAACTCATGCTTAAGGAACGCCGTCTGGCCGCTGAACAGGTCGCGGTCGCGCTGTTTGAAGCCGAGGCCGCCATCGACGCCGCTCTGGCCAAGACCGCCGCGCTCACGGGCGTTATGCCCTCGCTACGCAAAGCCGCCGGAGCCTCGGCGCTGATCGGCCAGGACGCCGTGGAGCGCGCCAGCCAGGCGATCATGGCGCTGGCGGAAGCCCGACGGGCGATCGTTGAGACCCACAAGGAACTCAGCGTCGTTCAGACCCAGATCGGCCTCGGCGCCATCACGATGAACGGCGACGGCGGCCAGAAGCCTCCGCCCATGGGCGCGGATACCGAGCAGGTGCGCATGCGCGGCGGCCGCAGCCTGCGGATCGCCTCCTGACGGTTTCAACCCTCCGATACCTCTGTCAGATTGCGGCCCTCGGATAACCGGGGGCCGTTTTCGTTTCATGGGCTATCAGCTTCCCGCCTGGGTCTGGCCGACCGTCCTGATGACGGTCTGTGTGCTCGCGATCTGGCGCGGGCGAGATGATGAACGGCTGGCCGCCGGCATGGACCTGGCGACCTGGGCCCTCACGATCGTGGTGTTCCAGGACAAGAGCAACGCCACCCAATGGCCGGTCGTGGCGATCGACGCCTTTCTGTTCGTTGGCCTGTTGTGGATCGCGTTGCGCAGTTCGAGGCACTGGCCAATGTTTGCCGCCGGGTTCGCGCTCCTGCTGCTCGTCAGTCATCTCGCCAGCGCCGCCGACCCAAGCATCGGCGGCTGGGCCTATCTCACCGCCGGGATCATGTTCAGCTACCTGATCCTCGGCGCCATCGCCTACGGCGCCATCACCGCGCCGCGCCGCTATGCGGAGATCGAGGCTCAGGCCGGCCCGACTTGACGGGCATAGTCGTCGGCGTCGAACCAGCCGCAAGACGCAGCGACCTTTAGGTCGTGGTCGAGGTCCCATTCTTCCCAGCCGGAGACGCGCAGGCTGCGCTTCGTGACCGAATGGGACCCGGTGAACGTCCAAAGGTAGATGATGTGGGCGCCGGCGACACGCACCCCGTCGCACACGAGCGTGAGATCCGGCACGTCGGCGAAGAAGCCCGCCGCCATCCGGGCGACCCCGGCCCGGCCGATCGAAGGTTCGCCACGATTGATGATGATCCCGCCATCCGGCGCATAGAATGCCGCGACCGCCTGCGGATCACCGGTGTTCCACGCCGCAGTGTAGTCTTCGGCCAGACGTCGCGCGTCATCCAAACCCAACACCATCGGCCTCGCTCCTTTGGAACCGAAGAGAAGTGAAGGGCAAAGCGGCCCGGGTTCAAGGGGCGGCGACCTATCCGCTGCTCGGCGCCATCACCCCCAACCCCAGCCCTGGCGACACGCGGCGATAGACCAGCGCTTCGGCGATGTGCGCACGCCGGACTGAGGGTGAGCCCTCAAGGTCGGCGATGGTGCGGGCGAGGCGGAGCGTGCGTGTCCATCCGCGCGCCGAAAGGCCGCCCGCTTCGGCGGCGCGGGCCAGCAGCGCCCGGGCCGGGGGATCGGGGTCGGCGATGGTCTCGAGGAGATCGCCTTCCGCCCGGCTGTTGAGGGGAACGTCGGCGTGACCGGCCCGGGCGGCGCGCTCGGCCTGCAAGGCGCGGGCCGTGGCGACCCGCGCCGCAGCCTCGGCCGTGCCCTCGGACGGCGGGGGCAGCGAGAGGTCGGCGGCGGTGACCGGGGGAACCTCCACGACCAGATCTATGCGGTCCATCAGCGGGCCGGAGATGCGGCCCTGATAGTCGGACTGGCACCTTGGCGCGCGGCCGCAGGCGCCCTTTCCGGGCCCGCCATGGCCGCACTTGCAGGGGTTGAGGGCGGCGACCAGCTGGAACCGCGCGGGATAACGGATGTGGGCGTTCGCGCGCGCGACCACCACCTCGCCGGTCTCCAGCGGCTGGCGCAACGCCTCCAGCGCCTGGGTCCCGAATTCCGGCAGTTCGTCGAGGAAGAGGACGCCGTTGTGTGCGAGCGAGACCTCGCCCGGTTTGGCCTTCAGGCCGCCGCCGGTGAGCGCAGCCATGCTGGCGGAGTGGTGCGGACTGCGGAAAGGCCGGGCGCGGCTCAGTTGCCCCTTGGCGATCAGGCCGGCGATGGAGTGGACCATCGAGGTTTCCAGCAGTTCGCCGGGCGTCAGCGGCGGCAGGAGCCCGGGCAGCCGCTGGGCCATCATCGATTTGCCCGAACCCGGCGGGCCGATGAAGGCCAGGTTGTGACCGCCGGCCGCGGCGATCTCGAGCGCCCGCTTGGCGTTCTCCTGGCCCTTGACGTCGCGAAGATCGGGAACCCGGTCCGCGTCGAGCATCGGCCCGGGTTCCGGCGGGCTCAGCATCTGAGACCCCCGGAAATGGTTGACCAGGGCGATCAGCGAGGGCGCCGCAAGCACCCGGGTTTCGCCCGCCCAGGCCGCCTCCGGCCCGCAGGCTTCGGGGCAGATGAGGCCCAGTCCCATTCCGCCCGCCGCCACGGCCGCGGGCAGCGCGCCGGCGACCGGCGCGATGCGGCCATCCAGCGATAGCTCGCCGAAGGCGGCCCAGCCGTCCAGCGCATCGGGCGGGATGATGCCCATGCCGGCCATCACCGCCAGCGCAATGGGCAGGTCGTAGTGGCTGCCGACCTTGGGAAGGTCGGCCGGCGCCAGATTGGCGATGATCCGCTTGCCGGGCAGCGACAGGCCCAGCCCCGTGAACGCCGCCCGAACCCGCTCCCGGCTCTCGGCCACGGCCTTGTCGCCCAGTCCCACAAGGATGAAGGCCTGCTCGCCCCGGGTGAACTGGACCTCAACCTCGACGCGCACCGCCTCGACCCCGTTGAAGGCCAGGGTCACCACGCGCGCCGCCATCGGATCAACCCCTTGTGGTCCGCCCAAAGTTATCCACAACCGGAGCACGTCCCCGCGTCCAGATCAAGAACAAAAAATGAACTTTCGGAGAAAGTGAGACGATTCCGTGACTTCGGGGCGTCTCTTAGATCAAACCCTAAGCTGTGGCCCGGATGGCCTCAACCCGGGACCACATGACGTCGCTGGCGTCCACGCCGGTGAAGCGCTTGAGGGCGACCGCGCCGGTGGGCGAGGTGACGTTGATCTCGGTCAGCCACTCGCCGATCACATCGATGCCGACGAAGATCAGGCCGCGCGCCTTGAGTTCCGGTCCGATGGCGGCGCAGATCTCGCGGTCGCGCGTGGTGAGCTCTACCGGCTGGGCTTCGCCGCCGACCGCCAGGTTGGAGCGGATCTGACCCTTGGCCGGCACCCGGTTGATGGCTCCGACCGGCTCTCCGTCGATCAGCAGGATGCGTTTGTCGCCCCTGGTCACCGAGGGCAGGAACTTCTGCACAATCACCGGCTCGGGCCCAAGCTCGGCGTGAAGCTCGAGCATGGTGTCGAGGTTGGGGTCGTCCTTCAGGTGGCGCGTGACGCCCGAGCCGCCCCGGCCATTGAGCGGTTTCAGCACGATGTCGCCGTGGCGGGCCCGGAAATCGAGAATCGCGGCCTTGTCCCAGGTTATCAGCGTCGGGGGTTGCAGC
>NZ_JBILUK010000246.1:0-4503 GCF_044371015.1 Phenylobacterium sp. | reverse complement strand
CGACGCTAGAACCCCGACGGACGCGATTCAATCGCTATGTTCCGAAGCGGTATCAAAACTGCGGTTCGCCGAACTACGACGCGCCCAGGCTCAAGAGATTGTCCACCGGTCGGTAGAGCGCCTCCAGATAGGCGATGTCCTCTTCCGAGAGCGTGATGCTCACCGCCTCGGCCAGTTCCGCCAGCTGCTCCGGACGTGAGGCGCCGACCACGGGCGCGGTGACGGCGGGCTTGGCCAGCAGCCAGGCCAGCGCCACCTGGGCCGGGCGCTTGCCGATCCGGCCCGCCACCTCGATCACCCGCGCCGCGACATCGAACACATGCTCGCCGCGATAGAGCCCCTCGGTGCGGGCCCGGTCCTGGCCCTTGGACCGCGCCGAGGCGCCGCCTGAAAACCCGCCCTGATAGGCGCCCGCCAGAATCCCCCGCGCCAGCGGCGACCAGGGCGTGAGCGCCACGCCCGAGGCCGCGCAGTAGGGGATCATCTCCCGCTCTTCCTCGCGATAGACGAGGTTGTAGTGGTTCTGCATCGAGACGAACGGCGTCCAGCCGTTGGCCTTGGCGGTCAGCTGCAGCTCGGCGAACTGCCAGGCGAACATCGAGGAGGCGCCCAGATAGAGCGCCTTGCCGGCCTTCACGACGTCGTGCAGCGCCTCCATCGTCTCTTCGATGGGGGTTCCGGCATAGCCCGGCACGCCCTGCGGATGCCGGTGGATGATCAGCTGGTCCACATAGTCGACCCCCAGCCGGCTCAGCGACGCGTCGATCGATTCCAGGATGTGCTTGCGCGACAGCCCGCCCTGGTTGGGGTTGCGCCCCAGCGGGAAGCCGACCTTGGTGGTAAGCACATAGCGATCCCGCGTCGTGGCCTCGCGGAGCAGTTCGCCGAGCGCCGTCTCGCTGGCCCCCAGGCCATAGACGTCGGCGCAGTCGAAATAGAAGATCCCCAGGTCGAAGGCCTTGGCGATCAGCGCCTTGGCCGTATCCCGGTCCAGCGTCCAGTCGCCCTGGTGCCCCCGGCCCGGCGTGCCGATGTTCATCGTCCCCAGCGCCAGGCGCGAGACATGCAGACCGCTCAGGCGGCCAAGCTGGACAGCGGGAACCATGGGCAGACCTCCGGGCGCGGATCGCCCGCCGCACGGGTCGCGCGCGAAGGCCGCCGGGTCAAGTCGGAGGCCCCTTGAGCCGGACACCTTCCGCGCCCATTCTCGCCTTGGCCGTCCGCATGGAGTTCGTGATGCCGACCCGCGCCGCGCTGACGATCCTGGCCGTTCTCATGATGGCGATCTGCGCCCCGGCCGCGACGGGCCGGCCCGCCCCGCCCAACATCGTCGTCATCATGTTCGACGACCTGAGCCCGCGAATCGGCGCCTTCGGCGACCCGCTGGCGCGCACGCCGAACCTCGACGCCTTGGCCAAGGAGGCGATCCGCTTCCCCAACACCTTCGTCACGGCTCCGGTCTGCGCGCCCAGCCGCGCGGCGCTGTTCTCCGGCCGCCACCAGCAGACCCTCAGCGCCCAGCACATGCGCACCCGCGGCGCGGCCGGGCTCCCGGGCGGCGGACCGATCTCCTACGACGCCACGCCGCCGCCCGAGGCGAAGTGGTTCCCCGAGCTGCTGCGCCGCGCGGGCTATTTCACCGTCAATGTCGGCAAGACCGACTATCAGGTCGGCGAGCCGTTCACGGTCTGGGATGCGAGCGGCGCCGTGGACTGGCGCGCCCTTCCCAAAGACCGACCCTTCTTCGCCTTTCTGAACCTGGCCCGCACGCACGAGAGCTACATCTGGCCGGAGACCACCGACAGCACGGATCCGGTCGCCCGCCGCGTGGCCGAGCGCAACCGGGTGGAACTGGCCGCCAAGCCGCGCCTCACCGATCCGGCGGAAGTGCGCGTTCCAGCCTTCCTGCCCGACACCCCCGTGGTTCGAGCCGATATCGCCCGACTCTACGACAACCTGGCCTACGAAGAACGACGGGTCGGCGAGATCATGGCGACGCTGCGCGAGTCCGGAGAGCTTGAGCGCACCGTGGTGATCGTCTCCGCCGATCACGGCGACGGCCTTCCACGCATGAAGCGCGCGATCCACGCCACCGGCCTGCGCGTTCCGATGATGGTGCGGCTGCCCGGCGGTGTCGGAGCCGGGACCGTTCGAGAGGATCTGATCAGTTTCGTCGATCTGGCGCCGACCCTCCTGGCGTTGGCGGGTGAGCCGATCCCAAAGGGCATGCAGGGCCGCCCGTTCCTGGGCCCAGGCGCCAAGGCCAACACCCGCGTCTACGCCGGCGCGGATCGGTTCGATGAGACCCAGGAGCATCAGCGCGCGGTGATCGACGGCCGCTTCCAGTACATCCGCAACTATCGCCGCGAGCTGCCCCAGCTCCAGCCGCTGGCGTTCCGCGACAACCTGCCGACCATGCAGGAGATCTGGCGCCTCAAGGCCGAGGGCAGGCTGACGCCCGCCGTGGCGCAGTGGCTGGGCCCTAAACCCGCCGAGGAGCTTTACGACCTGGCGGCCGATCCCGACCAGGTCAGGAACCTCGCCGCCGACCCGGCCCACGCCGGCCATCTCGCCCGCCTGCGCCGCGACCTGGATCGCTGGATCGCCCGCGTCGGCGACATGAGCGACCGTCCGGAGATCGAGATGGTCGAAGCCATCTGGCCCGGCCGCATCCAGCCGAAAACCGCCGCGCCGGTCGCCCGGCCGGCCCGCGACGGCGTGGCTCTGACCAGCGAGACGCCCGGCGCCTCCATCGGCTGGCGACCGACCGGCGAGACCGCCTGGCGGCTCTATGTCCGGCCGATCCAGCTGGCGCCCGGCGCAGTGGTCGAGGCCAAGGCGATCCGCTACGGCTACGCCGAAAGCCCGGTGGCTCGCCTCAGCGCGCCCTGACCGATTGCATCGAGAGACCGCATGATCGCCCCCTCCATAGTCGCCAACGACTTCGCCCCCAGAAAGGGCATGACCGCCGCCGAGATCGACTCCGTCGTCGCCGCGATCCTGGCCGAGGCCACGCTGGAGGAGAAGGTCGGCATGATGTCCGGCAAGGGCTTCTTCAAACAGCTCAAGGAGGACAACAACGTCTGGGGCGCCCGGCCCTATCGCGCCGGCGGCGGCATCGAGCGGTTGGGGGTTCCGGCCTTCTACTTCACCGATGGTCCGCGCGGCGTCGCCCGGGGGCGCTCCACCTGCTTTCCCTGCACCATGGCGCGCGGCGCGGCCTTCGACGTCGATCTCGAGCGCCGCATCGGCGAGGTGATGGGCATCGAGGCCCGCGCGCAGGACTGCAACCTCTCCGGCGCCGTCTGCATCAACCTCCTGCGCCACCCGGCCTGGGGCCGCGCGCAGGAGACCTATGGCGAAGATCCCCACCACATGGGCGAACTGGCGCTGGCGCTCGGCGCCGGCATCCAGGCGCACAATGTCTGCGCCACGGTGAAGCACTTCGCCCTCAACTCCATGGAGAACGCCCGCTTCAAGGTCGATGTGCGCATCGATCCGCGCACCCTGCGCGAGGTCTATCTGCCGCACTTCAAGCGGGCCATCGACGGCGGCGTCGCCTCGGTGATGAGCGCCTACAACCAGATGAACGGCGAGTACTGCGGCCAGCACCGCGAGCTGCTCACCGACATCCTGCGCGGCGAGTGGGGCTTCGACGGCTGGGTTCACTCCGACTGGATCATGGGCGTCTATCACCCCTACGGCGCCTCGGCCGGCCTCGATGTGGAGAACCCCGAGCCCCGCGTCTGGGGCGACAAGCTGATCGCCGCCGTCCAGGAACGCACCGTCGAGCCCGAGGTGATCGACCGCGCCTGCCGCCGGATCCTGACCACCCTCTACCGCTTCGCCTGCGCCGAAGACCCGCTGGAGAGCTACCCCGTCTCGCTGGTCGCCTCACCGGCTCATGTGGCCCTGGCGCGCGAGGCGGCCGAGAAGTCCGCCGTCCTGCTCGAGAACGACGGCGTCCTGCCGCTAGAACGCGCCAGGGTGAAGCGCCTCGCCGTCCTCGGACGCCTCGCGGGCCTGATCAACACCGGCGACTACGGCTCCAGCCTGGTCCGCGCGCCGCATGTGGTGACACCGCTCTCCGGCCTCGCCGCCTACCTGGAAGGCCATGCCGAGATCGCCGTCGGCGACGAGGGCGACCTCGCCGCCGCCGGCGCGGCGGCCGCCTCCGCTGACGCCGTGGTCGTGGTCTGCGGCTACACCGCCGCCGAGGAAGGCGAGTACATCCCGGGCGGCCTGACCATGGGCGAGGACGGCGGCGGCGGCCCGGCCCAGCCCGCGCGCGGCGGCGACCGCGTCGACCTCGGACTGCCGGTGGCGCAGATCGCGCTGATCGAGGCCGCCAAGGCGACGGGCAAGCCGGTGATCGTAGTCATCGTCGCCGGATCCGCCGTGCTGGTCGAAGGCTGGCGCGAGGGCGTCTCGGCGATCCTGCAGACCTTCTATGCCGGCATGGAAGGCGGTTCCGCGCTCGCCCGCCTGCTGTTCGGCGAGGTC
>NZ_JBILUK010000305.1:0-3192 GCF_044371015.1 Phenylobacterium sp. | reverse complement strand
ATCGGGTGACCAATCTCGACTTCGCGATCACCCAGCTGACCATGACCAACCTGCGCACGGTGGTGGGCAACATGGAGCTGGATGAGGTGCTGTCGCAGCGCGACCAGATCAACACGCGCCTGCTGGATGTGATCGATCAGGCCACCAGCCCCTGGGGCGTCAAGGTCGCGCGGATCGAGATCAAGGACCTGCAGCCGCCGCCGGACATCACCAACGCCATGGCCCGCCAGATGAAGGCAGAACGGGAGCGCCGGGCGGTGATCACGGAAGCCGACGGTGAGAAGCAGGCGGCGATCACGGTGGCCGAGGGTCAGAAGCAGTCGGCCATCCTGCAGGCCGAGGGTCGCCGGGAGGCGGCGTTCCGTGACGCCGAAGCCCGCGAGCGCGCCGCCGCCGCCGAGGCCAAGGCGACCGAGCTGGTGTCCGACGCGATCTCCAAGGGCGACGTCAACGCCATCAACTATTTCGTCGCTCAAAAGTACGTGGAGGCCTTCGGCAAGCTGGCCGAGAGCCCGCAGCAGAAGACGGTGATCGTGCCCGCCGACATGGGCTCGCTGGTCGGCACCATCGCCGGCTTCGGCGAGCTGGTGAAGGCGGTCAACACCGACGGTCCGGCGCCGCGCGGCGGCGGCGCAGCGGCCTCGCGCGGCCGGGGCGCCGTGCCGACGACCGGAGCCTGAGCCGTGGATACGCTGTTCGGCCTTTACGCCGCCCAGCCGTTCTGGGTGTGGGCCGGGATCGGGGCGGCGATCCTGGCGGTGGAGATCGCCACGGGCTCGGGCTGGCTGCTCTGGGCCTCGGCCTCGGCGGCGGTGACGGCGGTGATCGCCGGACTGATCCAGCCCAGCCCGGCCACGACTGTCGCGATTTTCGCAATCCTGACGATCGTGACGACCCTTCTGACCCGGCGCTATCTGCCGCGCACCGGCGAACCGATCAGTGAGGACATCAACGACACAGCCAGCCGGCTGATCGGTAAGCGGGCCACGGCGGTTCAGGCGTTTGTCGGCGGCGCCGGGCGCGTGATGCTCGACGGCAAGGAGTGGGCGGCGGAGCTCATCGACGGCGACGCGCCAAAGACCGGTGCGACCGTCGAGGTGGTGAGTGTCGATGGCGCGCGGCTGCTGGTGCGGGCGGCAAGATAGAGGCGTCATACTTCCGTCGCCTTCACCCGCGAACCTTGACCCGTGGGACATCGCGGCGCTTATGTGCGGCCAGAATCGCAAGGGGCCGCCGCAGGCCGTATCCAGGAGAGAAGACACGTGAAGACGCCCAAATTCGGCGCCTTTGGGGCCCTTGGAATGGTGGCCGTCATGGCCGCCGCCGTCCTGATCCCGGCCTCGGCCATGTCGCAGAGAAAGCCCGCGGGCGGGCCGCCGGCGATCCCCGAGGCCGCCCGCAAGGAAGGCATGGCCAAGGCGCCGGCCGTCGTGACCGCGATCGGCCTGTCCTGCACGGTGTCGGACGCTCGCCTGATCGGCGCCGACAAGAAGGCCAAGGTCTCGTACTTCGAAGTCGCCTGCGGCCCCGGCAACATGGGCTTTGTGCTCCAGGCGCCGGAGGCCGGGACGCCCTCGGCCTTCACCTGCGTCGAGGCCAATACGCCGCCCGCGCCGGGCCAGCCGCCGTCGGCCCCCTGCCTGCTGCCGGGTAACGCCGATCCCAAGAGCGCGCTCGCCCCGGTCCTGAAGACTGCCGGGTTCAGCTGCACGCCGGAGCAGATTCGCGGCATCGGCCAGACCAAGACCGAGACCTATATGGAAGTGGCCTGCGCCGGGGGCGGGGGCTATGTCCTGGCCACCAGTGCGCCGTTCGACGCCTCCAAGCCGGCCAAGGTCGTCAACTGCCTGCTCTACGATGAATCCGAGAGCAACATTAAGTGCACCTTCGGCGACAAGGCCGCCCGCATCGCCGTGGTCGACCAGTACGCCGCCGCGGCCAACAACGGCTGCGCCGTGAAGGATCGCCGGTTCGTCGGCGTCTCCCGCGATAACTCCACCTACTTCGAAGCCTCCTGCCAGGACGGCAAGGGCTACATCTACAAGGTGGCGGCGGCCGGAACCCTGGCCGAGACCTATGAGTGCGCCAAGGCCAGCCAGATCCTGGGCGGCTGCACCCTGACCGACGCCCGTGAGGCCCAGAACGAGCAGGCCGGGCTCTACACCCGCCTGGTCACCAATGCCGGGGGCAAGTGCGATGTCGAAAAGTACGCGCTGTTCCCCACCAAGAACCCGCGTGAGGAAGTGGCCGAGTTGGTCTGCAAGGACGGCACGGGCGCCATCCTGCAGTCGATGGCCGGTCAGAAGAGCGTGGTGATTGACTGCGGCCGGGCCCCGTTGGCGGGCTACAAGTGCTCGCTCGGCAAGGACCCGGGCTACAGCTTCCTGACCGCCGACCTGAAGAAGTTCCGCGCCGACACGACCTGCGCGGTCTCCAACAGCCGGGTGGTGGGCAAGACCGACAAGGGCACGACCTTCATGGAAGTCGCCTGCTCTGACGGCCTCAAGGGCTATATCATCGAGTACCAGACGGCGCCGACGGTCAGCGCTGTGCAGGCCGTTGGCTGCGCCTTCGCGGGCGGCGGCACCTGCAAGCTGCCCGGCAACACCTGATACCTTCGGGTTGATGGAACTGGGGCGCCGGCTGAAAGGTCGGCGCCCTTTTCATTTGCGGACAAAGGCGCAGAGCTTGGCGCCGTCCGGGTCGCGGACATATGCGGCGTAAAACACAGGGTCCATGCCTTCGCGGACGCCGGGAGGGCCTTCACACACGCCGCCATGGGCCAGCGCAGCGGTGTGGAAAGCGTCCACCGAGGTGCGATCCTCCGCCAGGAACGCCATCATCCCGCCATTGCTTCCGGTTGCGACATCGCGGTTCCAGGGTCGCGTAAGAAAGATCGGGACCGGGTCGCCCTTGCGGCGATATCCGGTCCAGGTGGGACTGGTCGTGAAGCGCCGGGCGCCGAGCGCGCCGAACACCGCATCGTAGAACGCGACGGCGTGATCCATGTCGTTCACCCCGAGGGTGGCGTAGGCGATCATGTTCCAGGGTCCTTCAGAAACAGTGCTGTCATCCCGGACGGCCCCAAGACGATCCGGGACCCAGAACCCACGGCGGTTGGACTGGGTCCCGGCCCTCCGCTTCGCTGCGGCCGGGATGACACGGAGTATGTTAGGGAGCGCCGCATGACTC
>NZ_JBILUK010000245.1:0-4540 GCF_044371015.1 Phenylobacterium sp. | reverse complement strand
TGCGCGACCGCGCTGAGGGGGTAGCGTCGTTCCAATCGTCCGCCGAGTTGGCCCGAAGCGGCCTGGTCGACGCGGTGATCGTGTCGAGTCCGAATCACACGCACCGCGAGGTGCTTGAGCCGCTGTTCGACGCGGGCCTGGCGATCCTCTGCGAAAAGCCGCTGGCCACGACCATCGAGGATGCGCGCTGGGTGGTCGAACAGGCCGAGAAGGCCTCGGCGCCGTTCTGGACGGCGATGGAATACCGCTACATGCCTCCGGCTGAGGCGTTTATCGGCGAGGTGCACGACGGGCGGGTAGGACGGCTTCAGATGCTGTCGATCCGGGAGCATCGCTTCCCGTTCCTGAAGAAGGTCGGCGACTGGAACCGTTTTTCCCGCAACAGCGGCGGCACGATGGTGGAGAAGTGCTGCCACTTCTTCGACCTCATGCGGCTGATCGTGCGGTCCGAGGCCGTGCGGGTCTACTGCTCGGGCGCCATGGACGTGAACCACCTCGATGAACTGTATGACGGCGAGCGACCGGACATCATCGACAATTCCTACACCACGGTGGACTTCGCCAATGGCGTGCGCGCCATGCTGGATCTTTCGATGTTCGCCGACGGCGCCGAAAATCAGGAAGAGATCATCGCGGTGGGCGATCAAGCCCGGCTGGATGTGCTGATCCCCTCCGGCGAAGTGGTCTATTCTCCACGGGTGGGGCGTGGCGCCCTGAAGCAGATCGAGCGCCGCGTCGTCGAGGTTGATGAGGCGGCTCTAAGCGCCGGCACACATCACGGTTCGACCTTCTATGAGCACCAGAAATTCATCGCCGCCGTGCGCGGAGAGGGGCCGGTGGAGGTGACCGCGCGCGACGGATTGATGGCGGTGGCGATCGGTACAGCCGCCGAGATCAGCGCCCGAGAAAAGCGTGTCGTCGAAATGAGCGAGCTGGGCTTTTGATCTATGTTGGCGGAACTCAGAGCAGGCATTGATGTGACAACGTTGGACATTCGATAGCAGACGACAGCCGGTCGAAGCGCGACGATGACCGGGCCACCCAAAAAAAGCCGATGTCTAGGCGATCAGGATAGGGGAAAACGAGAATGATAGTGAAGGCAACGCGCTCTGAGGCTCGACGCAGGAGCCACCGGGCGATCATGGCCGCTCTCCTCGCGAGTACTGGACTGTTAAGCGCGGAGAGCGCGGCGGCCCAGACGGCGGCAGACGAGAGCGTCAACGAGATCGAGGAAGTTTTCGTGACGGCCCGACGGCGTTCCGAAAGCCTTCAGGAAGTTCCGATCGCGGTGAGTTCCCTCGGCGGCGACGTCGTGCGCGAGCAGAATCGCAACAGCGTCCCGGACCTCATCACGCTCATTCCGGCGATAACGCTGCGGCCGCAGAACTCGAGCAAGGACACGGTTCTTCTCATCCGCGGATTGGGAACCATCACAACGTCGCCAGGCGCTGAGCCCAGCGTGTCCATGGTTCTCGACGGTGTCGTGCTCGCACGGCCGGGCCAAATGGTCTCCGAACTTGTTGACCTGGAACGCATCGAGGTCCTGCGCGGCCCGCAGGGCACCCTGTTCGGCAAGAACGCGTCGGCCGGCGTGATCAACATCATCACAGCGAATCCGACGCCTAACTTCGGCGCCTTCGTCGAGGCCAGCTATTACGGCGGCGACGAGCATAGGCTCACCTTGGGCGTCAACGGCGAGATTATCCCGGGGCTGCTTAGCGGAAGGATCTCGGGGGTTACTTCCGGGTTCAAGGGTAACGTCCGGAACATTTTTCTGAATGAGACCCTCAGCGACCGCGAGTCCGACGGTCTGCGCGGCAAGTTGCTGTACACGCCGAGCGAGAACCTGAGCATCCTGCTGGGCGCGGACTATCTCTACGCCGAGAACCGCGGCAATAGCGGTATGTTTCTTGAAACTTCGACGGTGGCCTACCCGACCGGCGTGCGGACCCAGAGCGCCACACTGCCGACCATCCTTCAGAGTGTCGGCATTACGCCGGGCTTCAAAAACCGGCAGGTCGCCCAGAACACGCTGCCCCAGTTCAAGGATGCGTTCGGGGGCGCGTTGGCCCAGATCGACTACAAGATGGGCGAATACGATCTGACGGCGATCAGCGGCTACCGGTTCTGGAGAAGCACGCAGGGTGGCGATCTGGACGGATTTGCGACGCTCACGACGTCGACGCCGGTGCAGCAAATCGACCTCGGTCACGTCAACTCGAAGCAGTATACTCAGGAAATTCGCCTTGCCTCTCCGAGAGGCGGGCTGATTGATTACCAGATCGGCGCCTATTATTTCAGAGCGGTCAATCGCGAAGACTATAGTCGAGAAACGACACAGCTCATTGCCGGAAACAGGGTTAGGAATTTCGGGCTAAACAACTTCGGGACTATCCAGAATAACTATTCGGTGTTCGGTGAGGCGAACATCAATTTCTCGGAGTCGTTCCGCGCCATCGCCGGGCTTCGTTTGGTGAAGGACAAGTTGAGTTACTACAGCGACCGAGTTTCCACCTCCACAGTCGCCGTTCCTGGCATTCTACCCGCGTTCGCGGGCAAGGACTCCACCAGCGTCACTGACTACGCGAGCCGTTTCGGCTTCCAGTATGATGTGAGCGACGACATCCACGCCTATGCTACGTATTCCCGTGGCTACAAAGGCCCAGCATTCAATGTGTTCTTCAACTTCTCCGCGCGCGAGACGAACGTACTCAAGCCCGAAACATCGGATGCGTTCGAGCTGGGCGTGAAGTCGAGCCTGCTGGACCGTCGACTTCAGTTGAATGTCGCAATCTTCAACGACCAAGTCGCGAACTACCAAGCCAACCAACCGGACTTGGTGGCCGGGACCGTGGTCACACGCCTGATCAACGCGGGCGAAGTGTCGACCAAGGGTATTGAAATCGAGGCCATCGCGAATGTCACCAACAACCTGACGGTCAGCGCGGACTATGGATACGTCAAAGCCAAGATCGACGACTTCCTTTGCCCCGTTGCAGCCCCGGTGAGTTGCGATATCGATGGGAAGCCGCTGCCCTACGCCCCGAAACACAAGATTTCGGTCCAGGCCCGATACGAGGCCTATGACTCACCGAGGTATCGCGTGAATCTGACGGGCAACTATACTTACCAATCAAGTCAACAGAACAGCATCACGCAGACTCCCGATACCGTTTCGCCCGGATACGGGATCGTAAACGGAGTCATTTCTGTGATGGATAAGGAAAGCGGCTGGGAAGGCCGACTCCTTGTCAGGAATTTGTTCGATAAGTTCTATCGCGCGACTCTGGCGCAAGGAAACGGTGGGCTCGTGGGCGGCCTGCCGCGCGACTACAAGCGATACTTCGGCGTGACGGTCCGCAAGGACTTCTAGTATCGGAGGCGGCGAGGACCACGATCGTGTTTGGCAAGTTCGATCATGTCGTGATCCTCGTCAGCGACATCGAGGCGGGGATCCGGACCTGGGCCGGCCAGATCGGCATGACGCTCACTCACAGGTCGGATAATCCGCAGGTCGGACTGGCGGTGGCGTTCTTCAAGTTCGCGGACAACACGTTCATCGAGCTGGTGGCGCCGACGCGGGACGACAGCCCCTACGCCGAGATGCTTCGGGAGCGGGGCGAGGGTCTGCGACTACTGTCGTTCCAGGTCGATGACCTGGACGTTGCGGTGGCGGAGCTGTCGGGCCGCGGTGTGGCCCTGCGCGGCGTCGGCACCGATCGTGTCTTCATAGAGCCCGAGTCCGCCAGCGGGATCCTGATCCAGCTCTGGCCCAAGGATCGACCTCACCGCTGGCAGGCCCTGGCTTCGGCGGTGAAAACTGATTGAACGCATGGAGTAGGTGATGGTCTACCAGCTTTCGGATCAGGAGCGGAAATCCGGTCGGATCGACCCCGATAAGCTCGCGAGCCTTGTCCGCGACATCCGCGAAGTCGGCTATGCGGTTCTGCAGGACATTGTGTCTGAGGAGACCTGCGCTCTGCTGGCCGAGAGCGTCCTCGAAGACGCGGACCGGGTCCGGGCGCTCGGCGTCAAGACGCGCCACGAGGAAAACACTGCGGAGGGTCACCTCCAGCTGGGCCTCCGGCGAACCGCCCCCTACGTCCGCGAGGATTTCGTCGCCAACCCGTTCATCGAAGCTGTGGTGGTCGGCGTACTTGGCCCCCAACCCTGGCTCGGCTTCTACAACGGCAACGTCAACTGCCCGGGCAGTGGCTATCAGCCGCTGCACTTTGATCGGCCCTACTCGTGGAAGACGGCGGAAGACGCCGCAAGAGACGGCCAGAGCTGGCCGCCCCACACCACGACGCTCAGCTGTTCGGTCGCGCTGGAAGAAATCACCGAGGCCAACGGCGCGACGGAAATATATCCCGGCTCCCAGTTCGAGACCGATGTCGTCAACTGGCCCACGAGCCGGGTCGGGGATCGAACCCATCTCCTCGAGAAGTGGTCGCCGCCCGCCCGCATGGCCATTCCGGCCCGGAGCGTCTGTTTCCGCGATCCCCGAATGTGGCACCGCGGGGTGCCCAACCCCGCCTCG
>NZ_JBILUK010000244.1:0-4547 GCF_044371015.1 Phenylobacterium sp. | reverse complement strand
AGCGCGAGGCGGTCCTCGAACATCTGGGTCGTCGGGTTGCCGAAGCGCTGGTAGATGAAGCCCGGCCCGCCGGCGAAGCGCTCATCGGCGGCCTGGGCGCTCTCATAGGCGAAGCTCTGGTTGAGGAAGAGCGCCTCGGAGATCTCGCCGTAGGGCGTGCGCGCGAGCCCGCCCCGGACCGCCCGGGTCTCGATCTCCCAATCGCGCGGATCTTCCGCCATCACGGCCTCCTCAAGAGCCTCGCCCGATCTGATGGAACCCATCAGATCGGGAGGAACGAGGCTCGCTTCTTTGACTTGAGAGCGTACCGGTAGCCACTTCGGCGGAAAACGCTCTGTGTGGAGCGCCGCTTGAACGGCAGCGCGGGAAGGGCGTCAAGGTCCGCCTCGTCGGGAGTGGATGTGGTTCCGGCCCTTGCCAGCGCCGCGCGGCGCGTTAAGGCTCCGTCGCCCATGCGCGCGACCAACGCCCCCGGCATCCTGCCCTGCCAGTCCATCGAGGCCCTGATCGCCAACGGCGCGATCACCTCGGCCACGCCGTTCGACGCCGATCAGGTGCAGCCGGCGAGCCTGGACCTGCGGCTGGCGGGCCGCGCCTGGCGGGTGCGGGCCTCGTTCCTGCCGCGGCACGGCCGGGTGGCCGATCGGATCGCCGAGGTGGCGATGCACGAGCTGGACCTGACGCGGGGCGCGGTGTTGGAGCGGGGCTGCGTCTACATCGCCGAGCTGCAGGAGCGGCTGCGGTTGCCGGCGGGAATATCGGCGCGGGCGAACCCGAAGAGCTCTACCGGCCGGGTCGACGTGTTCGTCCGTCTGCTGACCGACCGGGGCGACACCTTCGACGACGTGCGCGAGGGCTATGACGGGCCGATCTATCTGGAGATCGCGCCGCAGACCTTTTCGGTGCTGGCGCGCTCGGGCACCCGGCTGAACCAGCTCAGGCTCAAGGCCGGCCAGCCGGAGCGGCTGCGCATCGAGAGCGTCGGGGTCGATCTGACCGGCGAGGTGGCGGGCTTCCGCGGCCGCCGCCATGCGGGGGTGGTCGACCTGGACAAGGAAGACGGCCACGATCCGCGCGACTTCTGGGAGCCGATGATCCCCAGGGGCGGCCAGCTGCTGCTGGATCCCGGCGAGTTCTACATCCTGGCGTCGAAGGGCGCGGTGGAGATCCCGGTCGACGAGGCGGCGGAGATGACGCCCATCGACCCGTCGGTCGGCGAGTTCCGCGTCCACTATGCGGGCTTCTTCGACCCCGGCTTCGGCACCGACGAGGCGCACGGCAAGGGCTCGCGGGGCGTGCTGGAGGTGCGCAGCCACGAGACGCCGTTCATCCTGGAGGACGGCCAGACCGTCGCGCGGCTGGTCTATGAGCCGCTCACCGCCCGGCCGGACCGGCTCTACGGCGAAGGCGGCTCACACTATCAGCGCCAGGGCCTGAAGCTTTCGAAGCACTTCAAGCCCTGGGCGCCCTGACCGATCAGGCCGCGCCGGGGCCCGCCGCGTGGCCCCGCGTCTTCCACAGCGAGAAGATGATGCCCGAGGCGATGATCGTCAGGGTCACGCCGAGCGAGATCGCGGGGTCGACCTTTCCGACGATCTGGTTCCAGAAGATCTTGGCGCCGATGAACACCAGCACGATGGCCAGCGCGTACTTCAGATACTCGAAGCGGTGCACCAGGGCGGCGAGGGCGAAGTAGAGCGCCCGGAGGCCCAGGATCGCCATGATGTTGGCGGTGTAGACGATGTAGGTGTCGGTGGTGATCGCGAAGATCGCCGGCACGGAGTCCACCGCGAACACCAGGTCGGCGATGTTGATCATCACCAGGGCCAGGAACAGCGGCGTCGCGAAGGCCACGAGCTTGCCGGTCTTGGGGTCGGCCTGCCGGACGAAGAAGCGCTCGCCGTGCAGCTCGTCGGTGATCCGCATCCGCTTGGAGAGGAACTTCACGACCGGGTTCTTGGAAACGTCCTGCTCGCTCTCCTTGACGACCAGCATCTTGATGCCGGTGGCGATCAGGAAGGCGCCGAAGATGTAGAGCACCCACTCGTACTGCTGGACCAGGGCCGCGCCCAGGCCGATCATGACGCCGCGCATCACCAGCACCGCGATGATGCCCCAGAGCAGCGCCCGGTACTGGTATTTCGGCGGGATCGCGAAGTAGCCGAAGATGATCGATATGACGAAGACGTTGTCGATCGAGAGCGCCTTCTCCAGCGCGTAGCCGGTGAAGTACTGCATCCCCGAGGTCGGCCCCATGGACCACCAGACCCAGGCCCCGAACAGCATCGCGACCGCGATGTAGAAGGCCGAAAGCTTCAGGCTCTCCGCAACCCCGATCGCCTTGTCGGACTTGTGCAGAATGCCGAGGTCGAAGGCGAGCAGGGCGCCGACGATGGCCAGGAACGCCAGCCAGAGCCAGGCGGGCTTGCCCAGGAAATCAGCGGTGAGGAAGGCGGCGATCAGGTCCATGGTCAGTCTTGCGTCTCTTGGTTTGTGGCGAACGCGCCGCCGCGGGTGTCAGGCCTTAAGTCGTATGCGCGAGCGAAAAAGAAGAGGGGAGGCTGCGGGTGCTGCCTCCCCGGTTCGCCCTAGGTCAGGGCAGGTTGTTGACCCGCTGGCCCCGAGGGACCCACGGGCGCGGCGGTCAGGCGTAGGAGGTTGTCCGAGCGGACGCGAGGCCCGCTTCAGCCAGGAACAACTCGTCCTTCACCATGAGCTTCTGGCGCTTGAGTTCGGCGACGGTCAGGGCGTCGGGCTGAGGACGCCGCTGCTCTTGCCGAATACGATCCTCGAGCCACCGATGGTGATTGCGAAGACGCCAGATGCGAGATGGATTCATGTGCTCCTCCGAAGGGAGGTGCGCCCGGGAACCCAGCGGGCACAATGGGGGGAGAGGCATTCGCCGAGCCCCGAGCGCACCTAACGCGGTCCGACATCACGATCGCCGTCGATCGCCAGAGGGGCCCGGCCCGCTCCCATGAGATGGGGCGCGAAAGTCGTATCGCCAGGGCCCAGAAGATGAGTCTCACTCATCGCCGTGATTAGCCGCGGCGATGAGTGAGCGGGACCTTGAAAGGTCAGACCGGCGCCAGTTCCCGGCGCACCATGCGGGCGTAGTCGTCCATCAGGCTGAGCGAGATGTTGCCCGGCCGGAACCGGTACTCCCCGATCTCGGCCACCGGCGTCACCTCGGCGGCGGAGCCCACCACGAAGCACTCCGAGAAGCCCGAGAGCTCCTCCGGCAGGATGTGGCGCTCGATCACCTCAAAGCCCTTGGACCGCGCCAGCTTGATCACCGTCTGCCGCGTGATGCCGTTCAGGAAGCAATCGGGCGTCGGCGTATGCAGCACGCCGTCCTTGACGAAGAACACGTTGGAACCGGTGCTCTCAGCCACATAGCCGCGGTAGTCGAGCATCATGGCGTCGGTGAAGCCGGCCTTCTCCGCGGCGTGCTTGGAGATGGTGCAGATCATGTAGAGGCCGGTCGCCTTGGCGTGGACCGGCTCAGTCTCGGGCGAGGGGCGCTTGTACTTGGCCCAGCACATGCGGATGCCCTTGGCCTTCTCCTCGGGCGAGAAGTAGCTCGGCCAGTCCCACACCGCGATGGCCACGTGGATCTTGGTGTTCTGGGCCGAGACTCCGATCATTTCCGAACCGCGCCAGGCGATCGGCCGGATATAGGCGTCGGTCAGGCCATTCTTGGCGCAGGTGTCCTTGCAGGCTTGATCGATCTGGGCCACCGTGAAGGGGATTTCGAAGTCCAGGATTTCCGCGGACTTGAACAGTCGCTCCGTATGCGCCGTCAGCTCGAAGATCTCACCGCCATACATCCGCTCTCCCTCGAACACGGCCGACGCGTAGTGCAGGCCGTGGGTGAGTACGTGCACCTTCGCCTCGCGCCAGGGCACAAACTGGCCGTCCAGCCAGATCCATCCGTCGCGATCATCGAAGGGAACGAGTGTCATGAGGAAAGCGCCTCCTTTCAGAACCTTCCCTTGAACCTATCGCGCGCCCGGGCGTCAAACGAAATGGCGAAGGTTCTCGGCGCCGGCTTCCCGCCCGTGGCCTGGAAATCGCGCCGATGAGCGGGTCTGCTCCGCTCCGCAGCCGCCACCTGCTGGTGGTCGATGACGATGATCGCATCCGCGAACTGCTGAAGGCCTATCTGGTCCGCGCCGGCTTCCGCGTCTCGACGGCGCCCGGCGGAATCGCGGCGCGGCGACTGCTGGGCGCGCTCGATTTCGACCTCGCCATCTTCGATGTGATGATGCCCGATGAGGACGGCTTTTCGCTCACCCGCTGGCTGCGCGATCAGCGGGGGGCCATGGGCCGGACGCCGATCCTGATGCTGACGGCGAGAGGTGAGGCGGGCGACCGCATCGAGGGCCTGAAGCTGGGCGCCGACGACTATCTGGCCAAGCCGTTCGAGCCTGAGGAGCTTTTGCTCCGCATCGAGGCGATCCTGCGGCGGGCCCGATCGACCGCCGCGCCGCCGTCCGGGCCCCTGTCGCTGGGCCGCTGCCGCTTTGACGCCGACCGCGGCGAAC
>NZ_JBILUK010000058.1:0-16363 GCF_044371015.1 Phenylobacterium sp. | reverse complement strand
CGGCGGTCACCCACAATCCGGTCACCAACGAGCTGTTCTGGGCCGAGAAGGGCAAGGGCTGCTTCGTCAACGACCGACGGCTGCGGGTCGCGGCGCGACAGCGGATGGACGAAGCGGTGCTGGCCACAGGCATTCCGTTCCTGGGCCACGGCCAGCACGGCCGGTTCCTCAAGGAGTTGCACCAGGTCAGCCAGCAGGTGGCCGGCGTCCGGCGTTTCGGCTCGGCGGCGCTGGATCTGGCCTGGGTCGCGGCGGGTCGCTTTGACGGCTATTGGGAGCGCGA
The DNA here is from genome assembly GCF_044371015.1 of Phenylobacterium sp. Lineage (GTDB taxonomy): Bacteria > Pseudomonadota > Alphaproteobacteria > Caulobacterales > Caulobacteraceae > Phenylobacterium. The sequence continues at coordinate 16,080 of NZ_JBILUK010000058.1, read as the reverse complement.
CCTTTCGCCCTGGGACCTGGCGGCCGGCCTGCTGCTGGTCACCGAGGCGGGCGGCAAGGTCACAGACGCTGAAGGCGGCGACGCGGTCCTGGCCCAAGGCTCCATCATCGCCGGCAATCTCGACCTGCATCCCAAAATCCTCGGTCGCATCACCGCCGCGAAATAGAGGTAAGCTGGGGGACATGATGACCATGACCCGCCGCGCCGCCCTCGCCGCCGCTTCCGCCCTCGCCGCCGCCGGACCTGCGGCCGCAGCTCAACGCCGACCGCTTGTGATCGCCCACCGCGGCGCCAGCGGCGTCCGCCCGGAACACACGCTGATGGCCTACCGCGAGGCCATCGCCCAGGGCGCCGACTATATCGAGCCCGATCTGGTGGCGACAAAGGACGGCCATCTGGTCGCCCGCCACGAGAACGAGATCCATGAGACGACTGATGTGGCGGCCCGGCCCGAATTCGCGAACCGGAAGACCACCAAGGTGATCGATGGCGAGTCGGTCACAGGCTGGTTCACCGAGGACTTCACGCTGGCCGAACTCAAGACCCTGCGCGCGCGGGAGCGGCTTCCGGCGTTGCGGGCGATCAGCAAGGCCTTCGACGGTCAGGAACCCATCGTCACCTATCAGGAGGTGATCGACCTGGCCCGCGCCGAGAGCCGGCGCCTGAAGCGTGAGATCGGCACCTATCCGGAGATGAAGCACCCGGCCTATTTCGCCGGGATCGGTCTCCCGCTGGAGGGCCGCCTGGCCGAAGTTCTGAAGCGCAACAGCCTGAACACACGGTCCGCGCCGGTCTTCGTGCAGTGCTTCGAGCCGGAGCCGTTGAAGACCTTCGGCGGGCTTTCAAAGGCGCGTCGGGTGATGCTCGTCTCCAGAGGGCCTGCGCCGGTCGACGTGACCAGCGAGGCGGGACTCAAGGCCATCGCCGCGTTCGCCGAGGGCGTCGGGCCCGAATGGCCGCTGGTCGTCCCTATCGAGAATGACGCCCTGGCCGCTCCCACGCCGCTGATGGCGCGCGCCCGGGCCTTGGGCCTGGAGGTCCATCCGTGGACCGTGCGGGCGGAGAACGCCTTCCTGCCCAAGTCGCTCCAACGCGGGACCGGTCCGGCGGCGCATGGCGATGCAGACGCGCTGTTGGCGGCGCTCTATGCGGCGGGCGTCACCGGCGTGTTTTCCGACTTCCCTGACCTGGCGGTGGCGGCGCGCGCCCGTCTGAGCTAGGAACGCAGCATGAACGCCATGCTGCTCGCCGTGATTCTGCTGGGTCTGGCCCTCCTGGGCGCCGTCGCCTGGGCGATCTGGGAGCGTGGGCGGGCGTCCGCGGCGACCCTGGCGCTCGATATCCACCGCCAGCAGGGTGACATCCTGCGCCGCGAGATCAGCCAGTCGGCAGCCGGAGTGGCGGAAGAGATCCTGCGCCGCAACGAGGAGGCGGTGCGCGGCCGCGAGCAGCTGGCCCAGGCGCGGCTGGAAGCCCAGCTCAAGCCCGTGGCCGAGAGCCTGCAGAAGTTCCAGGAGCAGGTGACCGCCGTCGAGAAGCAGCGGGCCGAAGAGACCGGCGGCCTGAAGGAACAGATCAGTCAGCTGCTCCAGGCCTCCACCGCCACCCAGGACGAGGCGCGCAAGCTGTCGGCGGCCCTGCGGCGGGGCGCCGGCGTGCAGGGCCGATGGGGCGAGCAGACTCTGCGCAATGTGCTGGAGGCGGCGGGCCTAACCAATCGCTACGACTTCGACGAACAGGTCTCCACCGACAGCGAGGAGGGCCGACGGCGGCCCGACGTGACCGTGCGACTGCCGGGCGGCGGCGTGTTCGTGATCGACGCCAAATGCTCGCTGAACGCCTTCCTGGAGATGCAGGACGCTACGGAAGACCCCGCCCGTGAGGCGGCCGGCGCGCGCCACCTCCAGAGCGTGCGCGCTCACATCCAGGGGCTATCGGCCAAGGCCTATTGGGATCAGTTCGAGGCGTCTCCGGATTTCGTGGCGATGTTCGTGCCCATCGATTCAGCGTTGGGCGCGGCGCTGGACCGGGCGCCCGAACTGATGACCGAGGCCATGGACCGACGCGTGGTGATCGTCACGCCTTCGACCCTGTTCGCCCTCTGCAAGGCGGTGGTCTATGGCTGGCGGGTGGAGGATCAGGCGGCCAACGCCCGCAAGATCGCCGAGCTGGGCCGGGAGCTGCACAAGCGGATCGCGGTGATGGGCGGCCATGCGGCCGGCGTCGGCAAGGCGCTGGAAGCGGCGGTCGCGCGCTACAACGGCTTCGTCGGCTCGCTGGAGACTCAGGTGCTCACCCAGGCGCGCCGGTTCGAGGACCTGCAGGTCGATCATCAGGGCAAGACGATCGACGAACTGGCCGGCCTGGAGGCCGCGGTTCGCCCCCTGGCCAAGCTGTCGGCGGAAGACCGCCCTGAACGGCTGTCTTGACGCCGCAGGGTGGGCCCCTTACCTGCCCCGCCATGGCGCTCCGCGAGATCCTGACCGTTCCGAACCCTGTTTTGAAGCAGGTTTCGCAGCCCGTGGCGGCGGTCGACGACGACCTGCGCGCCCTGATGGACGATATGCTGGAGACCATGTACGCGGCGCCCGGCATCGGTCTGGCGGCGGTCCAGATCGGCGTGCCCAAGCGCGTCATCGTCATGGACCTGGCCCGCGAGGGCGAAGACAAGGCGCCCCGCTACTTCGTCAATCCGGAGGTCCTCTGGGCCTCGGACGAGACCGCCCCCTATGAGGAGGGCTGCCTCTCCGTGCCGGAGTACTTCGACGAGGTTGAACGGCCCGCGAAGGTCAAGCTCCGCTACCTGAACTACCAGGGTGAGACCGTCGAGGAAGACGCCGAGGGCCTGTTCGCGGTCTGCATCCAGCACGAGATGGACCACCTGGAAGGCGTCCTGTTCATCGACCACCTCTCACGGCTCAAGCGTGAGCAGGCGGTCAAGAAGGTGAAGAAGCAGGCGAAGGCGGCCTAGGCCCCTCCACCGCCTTCGGCGGCCCCCCTCCCCCGTCGGGGGAGGACAACACGACTGGTGCTCCCCCTCAGGGGGAGCTGTCGCGAAGCGACTGACGGGGATTTCCACCGATGCGTCTCGCCTTCCTGGGAACCCCTGACTTCGCAGTTCGTTCGCTGGAAGCCGTCCTGGCGGCCGGGCATGAGGTGGTTTGTGTCTACTCCCAGCCGCCGGCGCCGCGCGGCCGGGGTCAGACGCTGAAACCCTCACCGGTGCACGCCTTCGCCGAGGCGCGCGGGATCCCGGTCCGCACGCCGGCCTCGATGCGCGATCCGGCGGAGATCGCGGCCTTCGCGGCGTTGCGGCTGGACGCTGCGGTGGTGGTGGCGTTCGGCCAGATCCTGCCGGCGGCGATCCTCGAGGCTCCGCGCCTGGGCGCCTACAATGTCCACGGCTCTCTGCTGCCGCGGTGGCGAGGCGCGGCGCCGATCCAGCGCGCGATCATGGCCGGCGACAGGGTCACCGGGGTTCAGGTCATGCGGATGACCGAGGGGTTGGACGAAGGTCCGGTTCTGGCCACGGCCACGCTGCGCATTGACGCGCTGGAAACCGCCGGCAGCCTGTTTGAAAGACTGGCCGAGGCGGGCGCCCGCCTGATCGTCGAGTCCCTGGCCGACATCTCCGAAGGCCGGGCGGTGGAGACCCCCCAGTCCGAAGACGGCGTCACCTACGCCAAGAAGATCGGTCGGAAGATTGCGCGCATCGACTGGACGCTCGATGGGCAGACGTTGGATCGGCGCATCCGGGGGCTCTCGCCCGCGCCCGGGGCCTGGTTCGAGCTGCCGACGGATAAGGGAGCCGTGCGCGTGAAGGCGCTGCTCAGCGCCTACGAAGACGTCTCGGGAAAGCCCGGCGTCACGCTGGACGACCGTCTGCTGGTTGCCGCGGGCGTGGGCGCGGTGCGGCTGCTGCGCCTGCAGCGGGAGGGCAAGGGACCGCAGGACGCGGAGGTCTTCCTGCGGGGCGCCGCTGTGCCGGCCGGGACGCAGCTCGGCTGATGCCCCGCTATCGCCTCCTCATCGAGTATGACGGCCGACCGTTTCATGGCTTCCAGGCCCAGGACAAGCTGGCCTCGGTGCAGGGCGCGCTGGAGGCTGCGGTGCTGGCGTTCTGCGGCGAGCGGGTGCGGGTGGGCGCGGCCGGGCGCACCGACGCGGGCGTCCACGCCGAGGGACAGGTGGTGCAACTCGACCTGGCGCGCGACTGGCCCACCGAGACGGTGCGCAATGCGCTGAACGCCCATCTGGTTCCGGCTCCGGTCGCCGTGCTGGCGGTCGAACGGGCGGCTGACGATTGGAGCGCCCGCTTCTCGGCGACCGGGCGACGCTATCGCTATCGCATCCTCAACCGCGCCGCGCCGCCCGCGCTGGATCAGGGTCGGGTGTGGCACGTCAAGAAGCCGCTCGACGCCGAGGCCATGCACGCGGCTGCTCAGGTGCTGGTCGGCCATCACGACTTCACCACTTTCCGCGACCTGGCCTGTCAGGCGAAGTCACCGATCAAGACGCTCGATGTCGCTGGCGTCCGCCGCGAGGGGGCCGAGGTGGTGCTGGAGTTCGCCTCGCGATCGTTCCTGCACCGCCAGGTGCGATCCATGACCGGAACGCTGGCCGAGGTCGGCATCGGGCGATGGAGCCGCCAGGATGTGGCCGACGCGCTGGCCGCACGCGACCGTCGCGCCTGTGGTCCTGTAGCCCCGGCGCACGGGCTCTATCTGACGTGGGTTGAATACGGCTGAGACGAAGGCGCCTCATCGTCATCCCACCCTTGTGGAACCCAGGCGGGCCCCAGAATGCAGAAAGCCCGGCCTTGCGGCCGGGCTTCCCACAACTCAATCCCGTGTCCCGGACGACGATCAGAAGTTGATGTCGATCGTCGAGCGGCGGTTCAGCGGTTCCTTGACGCTGTCGCCGGTGGCGACCGCGGGCATGGTCTCGCCCTTCCAGTCGACCGAGAGAGCGGTCTGGTTCACACCGGCGCCGACCAGCGAGTCGGCAACGGCCTTGGCGCGACGTTCCGACAGGCGGACGTTGTAGGCCAGGCCGCCGGAGGTGTCGGCGTGACCGACAACCACGACGCGGGTGGCGTTTCCGGCCTTGGAGTAGTTGGCCGCATCGTTGATCACCGCCTGGGCTTCCGGCGTGATCACGAACTGATCAAACGGGAAGTAGACGATGAACTGCCGGGCTTCGTATGCCGGCGCCGCCGCGAACAGGTAGCGCAGACCCGGCGTCACCGACTGATCGCGATACTCGCCGCTGAACCCGCCGGGCTGCAGGCCAGACGCGCCGCTACTGACGCTGGTGAAGTCCATGTCCGAGCCGGCGAGGAAGCGATAGGTCAGGTCCACGCGGAGCTGATCGGTCGCGTTAAAGGCGATGCCCGCAATGCCCTGATAGGCACACGACGTATCCTTGTCGTCGATCACCAGATGCTGGATCGCCGGATTCGCCGCCGAGATGGCGCCGGTGATGTTCGAGAACTGGCCGGTGACATCAACCTTGGTGTGGTTGACGCCGATGCCGCCGCCAAGGAACGGGCTGAGGGCAGAGCCTGGGAGAAGGTCATCGATGACATTGCCCATCAGGGTCCACGAGAAGCTTGATGACCCGACCGCCCTCGCGCAGCATGTCGAGGTGGTCGCTCTACCATTGCGCCATCTTCACCCGCTCGTCCCACTGCGCGCCACGATGATAGGCTGCGAGAACGCTGTCCGCGTGTATGACCGGCAAGTACCGGATGAATGGCACTAACTCGCCGCATGTGCAGATCAACCGACGTAGCGGCCAGATCGCCAGCAACGGTAGCGAGAAGTTCCAGGACGAAAGCAATGTCGGCGACTGAGGCGACTCCGGCCGGAAGTTCTGAGTGGATCACCCCAGACGCGAGTGATCATCGCGGCGGCGTCGACTGCGCCTTGATGCCGGAATAGGGCGAGGTGCGGCGGCCAGGCGCATTCCGCTTTGCCGTCCGGATCACGCTCATCCGCTCAATGTAGTCCGCAGGGAAAGACATAATCCCTGTCGCCGTATCCCGCACAAGGCCCCGCTCTTCGGGATAGAGCCGATAGGCCAGCTTCATGAGGATGTCGCTACTGACCCAGGGGCTTGAGCGGAAGTAGCTGTGTCCCAAACCGTCGTCGACCCCTTCGACGCCGGTGACGTCGATGTACGAGATACGCTCCGGGTTGTTCCGGAACAGGCCGTTCATCGGGTCGGACAGGTCCGTGCCGCTGAACATGGAGCCCAGCCGGCCGTGCCCCGTGATCGCTCGGGAGGCCCGAAGCGCCGAGTCCTTGGAGGAGCCGTAGATCACCAGGTGCCGCTGCGCTGTCAGCAGACCGTCGGCGATGGACGCGATAAAAGCGTCGCGGTCGATATCGCTGCCGATCAGGATGACATTCTCGATCTTGTTGCCCAGACGTGGACTGCTGCCCGTTGCATGCCGGTTAATCAGGGCGACCTGGTCCATAGCGCGCACAGCCAGCCGCGTTCCGGCGCTGTGAGCGATGATGTGTATGCGTTCAGCCTTGGTCGAGGTTTCGATGAAGGCGATCAGTTCGCGGAGATTGCGGGCGGTCGCCATCGCAGTTTCGATGTCGCCGACGTAAGCCGTCACCTTGGTCGTGGCCGGCCAGGAATAAGAAATGAATGCGCCCTGGTAGCCGAGGAAATGCCAGAGTTCTGCGCCGACCAGCACCGGATTCTCGAAATTCACCCGGAACCCGTGGATGAAGATGAACACGTCCTTGTCCGGCGACAGGGCCAGACGGGCATTGATTTCTTCGGCGAGTTTTCCGGCGGCAGGCCCCCCCGGCGTATCCACCGGCGGTGCGCCGGGAAGGGCAGGCGTCTCGAGCAGGCCGAATTCTTCGACGGCCGTCACCCGAAGATCGATGGCGCCGCCCTTCTTCTTGATCAGCGCATCGCGCCGCATTTCATCCCAGGTCAGATCTGGGTTCTGGACCGCGACCTTGGCCTCTCCGGCCCGTAGCGTCCCGCCGCGGACGCTTTCATAGAATGAGCCGCCAACCTTCTCGCTGGGCACCCGGTCGGTCACATAGAGCATTCCGCCGCCGGGTAACTCGCTGATGGGGCGCTGATCGGTGGCTGCGCCTTTCAGCAGGCCTTTCACAATGGCCTCTGGCGCCGGCATGAGACCAATCGTCAGCTTTTCTGCTGAAGCGCAGGCGGACAACAATGGCAGCAGGAGCGCCACAACACAGAATGTCGTGGCAGTCCGGCGCAGGCTTCTGACGCTCATTCGCCTGCTCCACCAGGTGTCAGGGAATTCATGACCCGTTGCGGAGCGCAACGGGCGGTAGCGGTGACAAGAGTAGACGCTGACTGCGTAATCATGACGCCCGGAACCTATCCCCCTCCAAAATCCAAGCTACCTCAATATAGAGTAGAAAAATTCGCACGAAATTTTCGTACGATCCAGATGCCCTTCGCAATATTCGACTATAGTGAGATTCATTCGGCGTGAAAGACGCCGGGCGTCCGTGTGGCGGCGCCCCTGAGACATGCGCGGTCAACACCTTGACTCGGAGTAGATATGGCCCGCCGACGACGTGTCGCGATGAGCGTCGCATTCTGAGCCTATCTCTCCTCATCACGCCCGCAGCGGCCAAGCCGCCGGCTATGGGCGAACTGGGGCGATTGGACGTCGATCTGGGCGCTATCTCTACGACCGTAATACGATACGCCCCTCCACGCCTTCTGCGACATGCGGGCCGAGGCCTAGACGTTCGACTTGCCCCTGCTAGCCGAAATCCCGATCAAGATCGACCTCCGCCAGACCGGCGCCGACAGCGCTGCTTCAGGTCACCGGCTCATAGCGCCTCGTACAGAGCCTGCCGGAGCGGTCCTGACGCCGTCACTGGCCCGGTTGGCGCAGCCGCGCACCGACGGGACAGCAAGGACATTTTCAGAAGGCTGCTTGCAGTCTCCACCCCGCAAATACGGCATCTTCGCGCGCCGCCTCTCCGGGTGAAACGTAGCTCAAACTGGCGGTCAACCTGAGGTTCGGCAAAAGAGCCATATTGTAAAAGGCCTCGACGCCTTGCTCGCGGCGCAGATCCGGTTTGCCGAGGGCTGCTAGACCATCCAGCAATGCGGAGCTCAGGTTATAGCGGAAGTAACCAACTCCCCAGCGGTCCAGCGGACGCTGTGTGATCGGGCTGTCGCCACCGATCCCGGCAAGAATGCTGCTTTCGATCGTGTTGGGATTTCCGTCCGAGATCGCGACCTGGCCGAAGATCCCCCAGCCGCGCGCCGGATCTTGCGCTTGCCGGAACAGCGTCTGTTGGAAGGAGTAGGCCAGATACCAGTAGGGCGATCTCTCGCCGATAACGGCCTCGGCCTCAGGCGGGAGAGCCAGTTGCGGAATGTCGTTCAGATTCAGGCCCTGCTGCGTGCTGTAGACCGCCCTGATGCCCTGGAAGCCCCCGTTGCCGCCGATTGATACCGGGAAAGTAGCCGACAGACTGACCGTGACACCGTCTGCGAAGGGCTCTCTCAGCACCTCGTTATCCTGTGCGTTTCGGGGATCATAGATCATGGCAGTTGCGGTAACCGGCGCTGTCCGGAGCGTCGCCATAACGCCAAGAAGATAGGGCGGTGTGACGCCAGAAATAGGAGCAGCCAGTCCGACGTGCGAAAAGGTCGTAAGTCCGCCGCCGCCTGCAATCGGCGTGCGGGCGGCCGCATCAAGCATGTTGAACTTGCCGAAGCTGATCGACAGGCGATCACCAACGGACTGGTTGATCACCACCGAGGTTTCCGAATCGCTGCCGCCCAGTCGCGGGAAGCCCATGACAACGTTCACCGGCAGGAGCGACCCGTCGCCCTTGGCGTTCACATCATCTCCATAGACCCACTCCTGATGGACCGAGACGGTCAGGCCCTCCCAGAGTCCGAAGGCTGCCGCGTCGACACGAAGCGTTGCGTCGACCTTTCCGCCGCTCTCCCAATCCCTGTCGCCGTCTCCCGACACGACACCCTGCAGGAAATTGGTAACCGTCAGGCCGACGTCGAGACCAGCGTCAGCGAGTTCGGCCTTCAGTCCGGTTTGAGGCTGGGCGGTGGCCTTGATCGGCATGAAGCCTACCAGCACGCCGAAGAGACCGGCAGTCCAGACGGGATGCTTCAGGAACAAGGGGTTTGTCTTTCGATGGGGCGCGGAACTAGACGGCATCAAAACCGCCCATATCGATACGCTCCACCTTCTCGCGCCGCATATCCATTATGCCCCCCCCAGAAGCCCGATCGCCATGGCCTCGTCGTCATCGGGTAACCTCCTGCCCACCCAGCCACGTGGAATGGATACGGATAGATCGCAGGGTGTCCGGCGAAACCGTTGTCGGGTCCCGCTCCAGAACAACCAGGTCAGCAGACTTGCCGACCTCCAGGCTCCCGCAGACGTCATCCAGATGGCATTGCCAGGCGGCGTCGATGGTTACTGCGCGAATGGCCTCCAGAGGTGAAATGCACTCCGCGGGATTCAAGATGCCGCCGCCTTCGTTCATGTCCCGCAGGACGGCATTCTCGATACACCGAAGGGGATCGATGGGAGTCACGTTGTAGTCGGAGTGAAGGGATATCCGTAGCCCGCCCGCCAGCGCTGACCTGCACGGATCCAGCCTATTTGCCCGCTCGGGACCCAGAAGCCGGTCACGGAATGCTCGCCCCCAGTAGTGGACGTGGCCGATCAGGAATGAGGGCGAGATGCCGAGCGCCTTCATCCGCCGGATCTGGTCATCATGCAGAATGCTGCAATGCTCGATGCGGTGGCGGTACTTGTGGCCACCTTCGCCGCCGGTTCCCCGTTCGAAGGCGTCCAGGACCACATCAATGGCGGCGTCACCGTTCGCGTGAATGCCGATTGGCCATCCGTCGGCATGCAGAGTTCGAACCAGCGTCTCGATCTCTTCCGGGGAATAGTTCAATGCGCCCCGGTTGCTGGAGTTCAGGTAGGGCTTGCGCTGATAGCCGGTGAGGCCCTGGTTGGACCCGTCGGACCAAGCCTTGATTCCGCTGAACGAAAAGTTGGGTGAATGCAGGCCGGGACGCAGGCCCATCTGCTTCCATTTTTCGTAGTGGGTCGAAACCAGCATGCCCGCATAGCGCACGGGGGGTGTGTCCTGCAGGGCGGCTTCGATCAGAGATATGTCCGCCTCGGCGAACAGGCCGCCGACACCACAGTCATGCAATGCGGTGCAGCCCTTCGCCGCGGCGTCGTTGAGGTCAGCACGGAGATACTCGACCAGTTCGGACGCACTTGGAGCGGTCATGACCTGAATAAAGGGCTGAAAAGCTGGCGGCTCTTCCAGCCGACCGGTCAAACTGCCATCCGGTCCCCGTTCGAACCGTCCCTGCGGCGGATCTGGCGTATCCTTGGTCAGCCCTGCCAGCTCGATCGCGCGCGAGTTGGCGTAGGCGTTGTGACCGTTGGACTCGAGGATGAAGACTGGAACGTTCGGGGACAGTTGGTCCAGATCCTGGCGCGAGAAGGGCCGGCCCGGCATGATGGAGGGATCGAGCATCTTGGCCTGCACCCAGACCCCTTGCCCGGCCATGGCGGCGGCATTCCGGATTTTCGTGCGGGCGTCATCCATTGTCGGCGTGCTGAAAGGCCCGACGTCGAGCCAGGGCCTCAGGCCGGCGAAATTGGAATGCATATGGGGATCGACGAAGCCCGGCAGCACTGTGTAGTCGCCCAGGTCTACGACCCGTGTTCTGCGCCCCTTGAGGCCCAGAATGTCCGATCGCTTCCCCGTCCTCAGAATGCGCCCGCCACGTATCGCCACGGCATCTACCACCGTATCGCGTGCATCCATGGTGTAGATGCGCTCCGCGAGGATGATCGTGTCGACCTGCTGTCGCTCTGATGAATGGGCGACCGTGGCCCCGGCGGTCGGAACGGCTGTGGCCAGAAATGTGCCCCCCAGGCCTCTCAGGACGCCGCGACGCCCCTGGATCGTCCGCATCAGGCCCATGAACCTTTCGTCACAGGCGTTACACATTCTCTGGTCTCTCCTGATGTACCCGAATGCCGCTGAGGCTGAATGCGGGCCCTATTGCAAAGCAAGTACGATGAAGCGCGCCTGCGCAAACTGGTGCTGCGTATACGCTACCCTTGCCTGAAGCGGGTGCGACCAACCAGCCCCGGGGGCCTCACAAACGGCTGACAAGCATTCCACTCGAGCCGCGGCGGCAGGTTCTAGCGAGCGTACAAATCGACCTGCGCGGTTCTCCAGTTAGCGATATTATCCGATTGCCGGAAGAATAGATAAACATACCGAATATCGAGTTTTTTGCCGCCGCGCAGGAAATATTCGCGAGTACATTGGCCTCGCTTGACGCGCGACTGAACTTTTACATCCTGGCTGCCGCCATGCTCGAACTGGACTTTCGCATTGTAGAAAGCGACATCCGCAAAGCGAACGCAGAGTTTGATACTAGCATATCTGTAGCGGCCGAATGCTTGAATAGTGTCTCTGTCTGGACTCTTGCCGGCAGTCGCTGAACCCAGTCTGACCCAACCCTTGATGATAGAGGAGCTGTAGTAGTTGCCGGGGTTCCAACCGTCGCCGGTATGACCGTTCCAGTCACCGCCTGGATTGTAGCCGCTGCCACCGCCGGCATTGGATCCGCTGCCGCCGCTGCCCCCGGGATTGTAGCCACTGCCACCGCCGGCGTTGGATCCTCCGCCCTGGCCGTAGTTGGGACGACCACTGCCGCCCGGATTGTAGCCGCTGCCGCCGCCGGCATTGGATCCACTGCCGCCGCTGCCCCCGGGATTGTAGCCGCCGCCGCCGGCATTGGATCCACTGCCGCCGCTGCCCCCGGGATTGTAGCCGCTGCCGCCGCTTGGCCTGGATCCACTGCCGCTACTGACCCCAGGGTTGTAGCCACTGCCACCACCGGGACGCGGGTCGCTGGCTTGCCCCGTCATCGGGGGGCGGGACGCTCTCGCTCCGGACGTCGCCGAAGAGGTACTAGCTGAGGGTGAGGGCTCGCCAGCAGGCGGTCTTGCCGAGGGTTGGGCCCATGCCGCGCTACCGCCCACACTCATTACCACAACTGCCAGAACGGCCGGAGCTGAGTCGCGAGGCAGGAAGCGTTTTATACTCGAATGCATAATCGGCAGCTCTCACAAAAATGAAATGGCTCGTCGGTGCGATTTGGCATGAGGCCAGCCCCCGGTAAAGGCTCCAGGAGCACGAAATTCGGATCAATTCGAGGCTATTTGGTCGGAGTTGTCGCCGCTTGTTGCGGTTGACCGGGGTCTAATGGCTTCGGCTACAGCTTCTCGAGGCGCCGGGGCGTGTACCGATGTGCGGCGTCTTGCGGCGGCAAGCCGCCACTCCATGATTGTGGGATGGGGTCGATGGCCGTCTAACTCTACTTGTCTTCGTGGCGATCATTGTCCGAAGGTCATCGGTCGCGGGCGGGAGCCAGGCACGGACTCGAGGTTTGCCGATGAACGGTCGTGAACGTCCCGGAACCGCTGACCGAACTCGCAAGGCTCCTCCGGTTCAAGAGCAAGTCATGATCGTCTGAGAAAATGATTGCATGACCTCAAGCCGCGGCGCGCGCGTTCAGTGAATAATGGCCAGACCTTTCAGCGCGACGAGGATTGCCTCAACAGCAAGACCCGCCTGCAACGACGCAAACACCCATCCGATGATCTGCAGCAAGGGCAGGCCGACAATACGCATGATAGATCGTGCAGCCAGCATCGCGAACAGATTGGCGACCAGAATGCCAGCGACCATAAGCAGGAACGCCACCTGGGATACGGCATCGCCGGCACTGCGATCCAGATAAAACAACAGGACGACGATCGCGCCAGGCGTGACGATCGTGGGCACGACGAGCGGCGTTGCTACAGGCTTGCCATGCCACGACGCAGGGGGGCGAACAGCCGGTGCGGCCGTCTTGTCAGCGGGCGGAACATCAATGATGTCAAAGTTCATGATCGATTTTAGCGCGGTCACAAACAGGATGATCCCGCCACCGATGATCAAGGCATTGACAGAAACGCCCCAGCTTTGGCGCGTGGCGCTGGCGACCAGCAAGATGAACGCGACAAGCGCACTGGACACCATGAATGCCTTCACGGCCAGATTGCGCCGGTAAGCTGGTACCGCATCATGGGTGAGCAGGTAGAATACCGGAATGATCTTTATGGGCCCCAGCGTGACCAGCAGAATGGTGAAAGCATAGGAAAGGTTGATCACGGTTCGCCCCTTCTGTGCATCCGGCGTAGCCAGTTTCCCCCATTCGGACCTTTTTGACAGCAGAATTGAGCCGATCAGCGGCTCGATTTACACGACTGGTCCCGCTCTACGCGGCTCTTGAAGAGGCCGGGTCGACCAAACAGCTGCCCCCTTAGAGCGCAAGAAAGCCCCCGCAGGCCCAAAGCAAAGGGCCCGGTGTTTCCACCGGGCCCTGAACTTCATTTCGACGAACCTGTCGTCGATCGAGATCAGAAGTTGATGTCGATCGTCGAGCGGCGGTTCAGCGGTTCCTTGACGCTGTCGCCGGTGGCGACCGCAGGCATGGTCTCGCCCTTCCAGTCGACCGACAGGGCGGAAGCGCCCACGCCGGCGCCGACCAGAGCATCGGCCACGGCCTTGCCGCGACGTTCCGACAGGCGGACGTTGTAAGCCAGCGAGCCCGAGGTGTCGGTGTGGCCGACCACCACCACGCGGGTGGCGTTCCCCGCCTTGGCGTAATTGGCGGCGTCGTTGATGACCGCTTGCGCCTCAGCCGTGATCACCGACTCATCGAACGGGAAGTAGACGATGAACTGGCGAGCCTCATAAGCCGGCGGAGGCGGCGGAGGCGGCGGCGGGGGGGGAGGCGGCGGCGGCGGCGGGGGAGGCGGCGGCGGTTCGGCCACCGCGAACGAATACCGCAGGCCCAGCGTCACCGACTGGTCCTTGTACTCGCCGCTGAAGACGCCCGGCTGCAGAGCCGCACCGCCCGTCGAGGTGAAGTCGACATCCGACCCGCCGAGGTAGCGGTAGGTGAGGTCCAGGCTGAGCTGGTCAGTGGCCTTCCAGGCCACGCCGGCGATCAGCTGGTAAGCGAAGGCGGTGTCCGAATCATCGATGGTCAGGTTCTGGATCGCCGGGTTGGTCGCCGAGATCGCGCCCGTGGTGTTCGAGAACTGGCCCAGCACATCCGCCTGGATGTGATTCACGCCGAGGCCACCGCCGACGAACGGATTGATCACCGATCCGGGCAGGAAATCGTAGATCAGGTTGCCCATCACGGTCCAGGCCGACAGGTCACCGTCGGCCGGCCCGCAGACCGGCGCGGCCGCGGTGCGGACAACGCCAGGGGTGCAGAGGCCGAGGATGGCCTGGGGCGAGGATTCACCGCGGATCGAAGCGATGTCACCGCCGCGGTAGCCGAGTTCAAGCTCGACGCGCCAGTTGTCGTTCAGCTGATAGCCGAGACGGGCGAAGCCGGCCCAGTCATCTTCCTGGTTGAACGCCCACTCATAGGGGGCGCCGTTGGCGGCGTTGTTCGACGAGGTCATGTCGAACGACTGCGGCCAGTGATAGCCAAGGTCGACAGCGCCGTACCAGCCCGGCTGCTGCGCGGCAGCTCCGGTTGCGGCGAACGCCGCGGCCATCGCGGCCCCAGCCAGGAGTTTGAACTTCATCGTCGAGAGCCCTCTTGGTTGCCGTAAGGTGTCGGGCATTTGACCCGTGTCCCTCTTATATCAGGGACACGAGGTTGCGAAAGTGTCGTCACGGACACAGTGCGCACGCAAATTAGCCCGGTTGTCGTGACAACCCACCATAACGCAGGGACGCAATAAGGGTTCCAATCCGGCGCATTTTCGCCCTATTGCGCTGGGTCCCGCCGAAAACTCCGGCTCCGCCCGCCCAGGGATTCGGGTCGATTGAGTTCCGCCCGCACGGCGTCGCGACGTTCGTGGATCGAGGCGATCACCAGTCCCATCGGCACGCCGATTTCCACCAGTACGGCCTCGGACAGCTGCAGGCTGGCCTCGATGGTCTCGGGCACGGCGTCGGTGGCGCCCAGGTCGTACAGCCGCTGGGCATGGCGGGCGTCACGGGCGCGGGCGACGATCGTCAGATCGGGGCGGATCTCGCGAGCCACCGCGACGATCAACTCGGCGGTGTCGGGATCGTCCAGGGTCACCACCAGGGCGGGCGTATCCACCAGACCGCAGCGAAGCAGGAACTCCGCGCGGGAGGCGTCGCCGAAGAAGATGCGATCGCCGGACCGTCTGCCCTGCTCGACCAGCCTGGGATCCAGTTCCGCGCCGACCCAGGGAATATCGTGACGGCGCAGCATATCGCCGACCAACCGGCCGACCCGGCCATGACCGACCACCAGCACGCCCTGGTTCGGACCAGGGTCTCCCTCCGGTTCGCGCGGCGCCTCCGCGGGGGTGATCCGCCGCCCGCCCAGCTTCAGGCCCAACTGCGCCAGCAAGGGAATGGTGAACATCGACAAGGTCGCGGCGACCAACACCGTCTGTCCCACCTCCCGCGCCACCAGCCCCTGGGTCATGGCCTGACCGAGGATGACGAACGCGAACTCGCCGGCGCCGGCCAGCAGCAAGGCGGACTCCAGCGCGCTGCGCGATTTCAACCCGAAGGCCCGCGCGAGACCGAAAATGACCACGAAGTGGACGGCCACCAGCGCGAGGGCGCCGCCGAAGATCAGCAACGGCCGCTCCAGGAGCAGCGGCACATTGAGCCCGATGCCCACCGAGATGAAGAAGAGGCCGAGCAGCAGGCCCTTGAAGGGCTCCACCCGCGTCTCGACCTCGTGCCGATATTCGGTCTCGGCCAGCAGCAATCCGGCGATGAAGGCGCCCAGCGCCATGGAGAGGCCGGCGAGCGCGCTGATCAGCCCCGCGCCCACCACCACCAGCAGGCAGGCGGCGATGAACAGCTCGTCGCTCTTGGCCCGGACCACCGAACGAAGCATAGGCCGGAGCAGAAGTCGGCCGGCGACGAAGATCGCGGCCACGCCGATCACGGCGGGCAGGAACGACAGCAGGATTTCGGGCGT
>NZ_JBILUK010000294.1:0-3406 GCF_044371015.1 Phenylobacterium sp. | reverse complement strand
AGCGCTGCGCCGGCCGCCATCTTGGCCAGGAGTTCGGTCGGCAGCGGGATGATCTTGGCCTTACCCGCTTCCACGAAGCCCAGCGATTTGGGGTTTTCCTGGCCGGCGATCAGCCAGAGTTGCTGAACCTTGTCGCGCTCCACGCCCTCGGGCAGCAGCGAAGTGAGGATCAGCGCCTTGCGGTCGGGATCATAGGCCGCAACGAAGAGCGGCTGGGCCCGGCCGGACTGGCTCATCAGGCTGGCGGCCAGGAGCTGGCCCTGCGGGGCGACCGGCACGTCGCGATAGATTTCCTTCGGCGGCTGAGCGGCCAGGAAAGCGACCGCGGCGACACTGGCCGCCGCGAGGCTGAAGCCGCCCACGGCCGAGTTGCGCCAGAAGCGAACCCGGTTCAGCAGAGCGCCGTTGTCGTTGGCCGGCAGCAGGCGCTCGATCCGGCCCCAGAGGCCCTGGGGGGCTGGGACCGGGGCGATGCTGTCAAGCATCGGCGCCAGGCGCGCCCGCCACGCCTCGACGTCGGCGGCGAAGGCAGGGTCGCGGGCCATGCGCTGTTCGGCTTCGGCGCGCTCGCGGGCGTTCAGCACACCGAGCGCATGCTCGGCGGCCAAGGCTTCGGCTTCGGAGAGGTCGGGTGCTTCGCTCATGACTGGAGGCAACCTTTCAGTTTGGCCAGTCCCCGACGAATCCAACTCTTGACCGTACCCAGCGGCGCCTCCATCCGCTGAGCAAGGGCTTCATAGGTCACGCCCTCAAAGAAGGCGGTGCGGATCACTTTCTCGGTCCGCTCATCCAGTTCGCTCAGGCAGCCGTGCAGCCGGTTGCGATCATCCGCCGCCGACAGCAGCGACTCGGCGCTTTCGGCCCCATCGGCGATTTCCAGGTCATCCACCTGTTCGGCATAGGCCATGGGGCCGCGCGCCCTCAGGCGGTCGATGGCGCGATTGCGGGCGATTGTGGAGAGCCATGTCATCACGCTGGCGCGCGCGCCGTCGTAACGGTCGGCCCTCCGCCAGATGGTGACATAAACGTCCTGCAACACGTCCTCGCATTCCTCGCGGTCCGAGAGGATACGGAGGCATACCCCAAAGAGTTTCGCCGACGTCGCGTCGTAGAGCTGCTTCAGCGCGTCGCGCTCGCCGGCGGCGATACGCGTCATCAACGAGCCAAGCACTTCGGCGGTGGCGGCGGTCGCGGCCAAGACAGAGTCCTATTCAGCGAAAACGTCTGAGTCCCAAGCTGCCTGTCCCGGCTTCAATGTGCAAGGGCGCCTCCGTCGCGTAGTCCTGCAGCGCGGCATGGGATGTCCGGTCGATTCAGGGTCTTTGCCCACCTTGGCAAGCCCAAACGATGCGCGTATGGACCCCCTCCAAGGGGCGAGCGGCGAGGCTTTAGGAGTCGCGTGCGCGCGTCTTGATCCGACGAGTGTCGGCGAAGACTCCGGAAGTGTTCTCGGGGCCGATCTCGCCGGCGGCAGAGCGATCGAGGGGACATGAAGGCGAGCTTTCAGCAATGGCGAGCCCGGGCGAGCGGAGTTCTCGCGGGCGCAGCGACGGCGTCGTGGAGCGCGACGGCCTGGGCCTCTGAACTGATCGGCCAGCCGACCGACGGCGCGCTTGGGCTGCAGCCGGGGGTGACCCCCCTTAAGCACCAGGCCGCGTTCTTTCACGATGTGATCCTGCTGCCGATCATCACCATCATCACGCTCTTCGTGCTGGCTTTGCTGGTGTTCGTGGTGGTCCGCTACAACGCCAAGGCCAATCCGGTCCCGGCCAAGTTCACCCACAACACCGGGCTCGAGGTCGCCTGGACGCTGATTCCTGTGCTCATCCTGGCGGTGATCGCGGTGTTCTCGTTCCGGTTGCTGTTTGCTTACAATGACATGCCGAAGCCGGACGTGACCGTGAAGGCGGTCGGCTACCAGTGGTACTGGGGCTATGAGTATCCCGACCAGGAGATCGGCGAATACATCTCCAACATGCTGCCGGAGGACAAGGCCAAGGCCGCCGACAAGCCCTACCGGCTGGCTGTCAACGAGCCGATCGTCGTTCCGGTGAACAAGGTGGTCCGCCTTCAAGTGACCGCCGCAGACGTGATCCACGCCTTCGCTGTTCCCGCCTTCGGCATCATCACCGATGCGATTCCCGGCCGCCTGAACGAGACCTGGTTCAAGGCCGAACGCATCGGCGTCTATTACGGCAACTGCCGCGAACTCTGCGGCGTCGATCACGCCTTCATGCCGATCGAGGTGCATGTGGTGAGCCAGGCCGACTTCGACGCCTGGGTCGCGTCCAAGGCGCCCAAACCCCCTCCGGCCGCCGCGCCGACCGCGGAAGGCGCTGCTCAACCCGCCGCCGCGTCTGCGCCGGCCGCCGCCCCGGCCCCCGCCGCCGCCACCCCGACCGCGCCGCCGGCGCCGGCCGCGAAGTAAGCAGGACGTTCGTAAGATGGCTAAATCCGCCGCTCATGATTACGGCCACGGGGATGAACACATCCCGGGCTTCTTCACCCGCTGGTTCCTGTCGACCAACCACAAGGATATCGGCACGCTCTACATCATCTTCGCCATCATGGCGGGGATCGTGGGCGGGGCGCTGTCCGGCCTCATCCGACTGGAGCTTGCCGAACCCGGCATCCAGCTCTTCCAACAAGGTTCATGGCTGGCGCAGACGGGGCTGATCGAGCCCTCCAAGCACGGCTACAACGTGGTGGTCACCGCCCACGCCCTGATCATGATCTTCTTCATGGTCATGCCGGCGATGATCGGCGGGTTCGGCAACTGGTTCGTGCCGCTCATGATCGGCGCGCCGGACATGGCCTTCCCGCGCATGAACAACATCTCGTTCTGGCTGCTGGTCGCCGCCTGGGTGCTGCTCTGCGCCTCGATGTTCGTCGACGGCGGCCCCGGCAAGGGCTTTGGCGGCGGCTGGACGATCTATCCGCCGCTCTCCACCTCCGGCCATACCGGGCCGGCCATGGATCTGGCGATCCTGTCTCTTCACCTCGCGGGCGCCAGTTCGATCCTGGGCGCCATCAACTTCATCACGACGATCTTCAACATGCGCGCGCCGGGCATGACCCTGCACAACATGCCGCTGTTTGTGTGGTCGATCCTGGTGACGGTGTTCCTGCTGCTGCTCTCGCTGCCCGTTCTGGCCGGCGCGATCACGATGCTGCTCACCGACCGCAACTTCAACACGCACTTCTTCGACGCCGCCGGTGGCGGCGACCCGGTGATGTTCCAGCACCTGTTCTGGTTCTTCGGCCACCCGGAAGTGTACATCCTGATCCTGCCGGGCTTCGGCATGATCAGCCACATCGTCTCGACGTTCTCGAAGAAGCCGGTGTTCGGCTATCTGGCCATGGCCTACGCCATGGTGGCCATCGGCTTCGTCGGCTTCGTGGTGTG
>NZ_JBILUK010000075.1:0-13202 GCF_044371015.1 Phenylobacterium sp. | reverse complement strand
CTCAAGGCCTATTTCGTGGCCGCCACCATGGTCATCGCGGTGCCGACCGGCGTGAAGGTGTTCTCCTGGATCGCCACGATGTGGGGCGGTTCGATCAGCTTCAAGACGCCCATGCTGTGGGCCATCGGCTTCATCTTCCTGTTCACGGTGGGCGGGGTGACCGGCGTGGTGCTCGCCAACGCCGGCATCGATTTCACCCTGCACGACACCTACTACGTGGTGGCCCACTTCCACTACGTGCTGAGCCTGGGCGCCGTGTTCGCGATCTTCGCAGGCTTCTACTACTGGTTCGAGAAGATGTGGGGCGTGAAGTACAACGAGTTCCTCGGCGTGGTGCACTTCTGGATCACCTTCGTCGGCGTGAACCTGATCTTCTTCCCGCAGCACTTCCTGGGCCTGCAGGGGATGCCGCGCCGCTACGTCGACTACCCGGACGGCTTCGCCTATTGGAACCAGGTTTCGACCTGGGGTTACATGATCACCGCCGCCGGCGTGGTTGTGTTCCTCCTCGTCCTCATCGAGGCGGCCGTGCGTCGCCGCAAGGCCGAGGCCAACCCCTGGGGCGAAGGCGCCACGACGCTGGAGTGGACGCTGTCCTCGCCGCCGCCGTTCCACCAGTTCAACGAACCGCCGGTCATCAAGGCCGACGGCCACCACTAGTCATGTCGCATCCGGCGTCGTGTGAACGGCGCCGGAAGCGACATAGCCCGCCCTTCGTGGGGGAGGTGGGGCGCGCGATCCGCGCATTCAGAGTATACGCATGGTCATGACCGAGGCGCTCAGCCCCACCAAGTCGCCAGCCCGCTGGCAGGACTTCCTGCAACTGCTGAAGCCGCGGGTGATGTCGCTGGTGGTGTTCACCGCGCTGACGGGCCTGGTCTGCGCGCCGACGGGCGTTCACCCACTGCTCGGCGCGGTGGCGATTCTCTGCATCGCCGTTGGGGCCGGCGCCTCGGGCGCGCTCAACATGTGGTACGACGCTGACATCGACGCCCAGATGCGACGCACGCGCGGCCGGCCGGTGCCGGCAGGGCGGGTGCAGGGGGCCGACGCCCTGGCGCTGGGCGTGGTGCTGTCGCTGTTTTCGGTGATGCTGATGGGCATGGCGCTCAACTGGGTCGCCGCCGCGCTCCTGGCCTTCACGATCGTCTTCTACGCGGTGATCTACACCATGTGGCTGAAGCGATGGACGGCGCAGAACATCGTCATCGGCGGGCTGGCGGGCGCGTTGCCGCCGGTGATCGGCTGGGCCGCGGCCACGGGGGATGCGCCGCTCAACGCCTGGCTGCTGTGCGCCATCATCTTCATGTGGACCCCGCCGCACTTCTGGGCGCTGTCGCTCTACACCTCGGAGGACTACGCCAAGGCCGGCGTGCCGATGATGCCGGTGGTGAAAGGTGCGGCCTCGACCCGCAAACAGATCCTGGCCTACAGCCTGCTGCTGATCCCGGTCTGTGTGGCGCCGGCGTTCACCGGGCTGGGCGGAGTCGCCTATCTCGGCGTGTCGGCGATCGGCGGGGCGGTGTTCGTGCTGCTGGCCTGGCGCCTGTTCCGGAGCAAGGCCGGCGACGCGCCGGACGCGCGCACCACCGACGGGCTGTATGATGTTCGCGCCGGCGCCAAGACGGCGCGGGATCTCTTCGCCTTCTCGATTCTCTACCTGACGCTGCTGTTCGCCACGCTGTTGGGCGAACACCTGATCGGCGCGACGCCGCTGGAGCTGTTCCGATGAGCGAACCTCGCCGCGAGGACTCTGACGCCGCCCGCGCGCGCCGCGGCCGCAATATCGCCATCGCTCTCGGGCTCGTGGCGTTCGTCATCATCGTCTATTTGGTCACCGTAGTCAGGATGGGCGCCAGTGTCGCAACCCGTTCCTTCTGAGCCGCCTTCCGCCCAGGACCCCGAGCGTCGACGCAATATCCGCGTCGCGACGATCAGCGCCGCGGTGTTCTTCGGCATGATCGGCGTCGCCTATGCCTCGGTCCCGCTCTACCGGGCGTTCTGCCAGTTGACGGGTTTCGACGGCACGCCGCGTCGCGCCGAGGCCGCCTCCGATCGCCAGCTGGATCGCGAACTGACCGTCCGTTTCGATGCCAATGTCCGGGGCGGTCTGCCCTGGAGGTTCACGTCGGAGCAAACCAGCCAGCAGGCCCGGATCGGCGAGACCAAGATCGCCTTCTTCAAGGTGACCAACACCTCAGACAAACCGGTGACCGCGCGCGCGACCTTCAATGTCGTGCCGAGCCAGGCGGGCCAGTACTTCCAGAAGCTGCAGTGCTTCTGCTTCACCGACCAGACGCTCGCGCCCGGCGCGACGGTCGACATGCCGGTGCTGTACTATATCGACCCGAAGTGGGTTGATGACATCGACACCAAGGGCAAGGTCGAGGTGACGCTCTCCTACACCTTCTTCCCGAAGCCCGAGGGTGAGCAGGCCGTCGCGGCCAAGGCCGTCCCCCGAGTCTAGTCCCCACCGTGGACGTCGATTACGCGGCGCGCCTCGTCGATCACCGCCCTCGCCAGCTCCGGTGGCGAGATGACCCGAACCTCGGCGCCCAGGCGCAGCAGTTCCCGCGCCGAGAAGGCGATGTCCTCGATGGTGATCTCGACCCGGGCTTCGCCGGCGTCAGTCAGGGCCCTGGGGTTCATGGCGGGCAGCCAATCACGCATGAGGCGCCAGCCCGTCTCCGTGAGTTCCACGATGGCGCGGCCCGACCGCTGGCGGGTCTCGAACCCTCCGGCCGCCGCGATCCAGAACCGCGAGAGGTCGAAATCGCGCGGGTGTTCGAACCTTTCGTCGAGGACCTGGAGTGTCTCTATGGCGTCCACCCGATAGATGCGCGGCGGCCCCTCCGCGCGGCCGACCAGATACCAGACGCCGGCCTTCACCACGAGGCCAAGCGGATCCAATCGCCGCTCCACCCGGCCACGCCAGCTCTCGTAGACGAGCGCGACGCGCCGCGCGCTCCAGACCGCTTCGGCGAGGTCGGGCGGCACGGGGGCCTGCGCCGGCGCAAACCAGGCGGAGAGGTCGAGATGCACCCGCTCCGCGATCCTCAGCGCGCCGCCGCGGGCGGCAAGGGGCAGACTGGTCAGGAGTTTGCGTTGCGCCGCGCGCGCCTCGGCCGCCAGTCCTAGTCCGGCCGCCACCGCGGGCGACAGGGGCAGGCCCGCCGCTTCCGAGGGCGAGAGGCCCGTGAGCCGGGTCCGGTAGCCATCGAGCAGTGCGAAACCGCCGTTTCGTCCGCGCTCGGCATAGACCGGAACGCCCGCGGCGCTCAGCGCATCCATGTCGCGATAAAGGGTCCGTACCGACACCTCGAACTCGGCCGCCAGGGCCTGCGCCGAGACGCGCCCGCGAAGTTGCAACAGGATCAGGATCGAGAGCAGGCGGCTCGCGCGCAACTTGTGGGGCTCCGAAATACCTGACGTAGATTGGCAGGTTTATCGCGATAGGGCTTGGCGGTCACGATCGGAGACCTTCAGTGGACCAACAAAGACGCACGTTGCTGGGCGCCGGATCCCTCGCGCTGTTTGCGGCGGGGCCGACGCAGGGCGTGACTGCGGCCGCCGCACCGCCGGGCCGACCCGGCGAGTTCGACTTTCTGGCGGGCGAATGGCGGATCGCCCACCGGCGACTTACGGCGCCGGGCCAGTGGGACGAGTTCGAGGGCGAGGCGACGTGCTGGACGATCCTGGACGGCGTGGGCAGCGTCGAGGAATTGCGGATTCCGGCGCGGGATTTCTCGGGAATGGGGCTGCGTCTACTGGACGCCAGGCAGAAGGTCTGGGTCGATCACTGGGTGAACGCGAAGTGGGGCGTATTGGCTCCTCCTGGGACGACCGGCGGTTTCATCGACGGCGTCGGCGTCTTTATCTCCGACGACACCGACGAGGGGCGCCCTATCAAGGTTCGCGGTCTCTGGGACCAGATCGCAGGTCGCTCACACCGCTGGAGTCAGTCGGTCTCCCGCGACGGCGGGCGCACCTGGGACGACAACTGGATCATGCACTGGACCAAGGTGGGGTGAGGCGTCCATTCCCCCTTGGCGAACGGTCCGGGGGAGGGCTATAGCGTCCCCGACCGTGCGCGCGACTCCGCAGGGAGTCGGTCTGCGTCCCGGGGGGAACTGCGAGGGACTTGGCACCGCAATGGCCGCTGGCGTGAAGCATGACTACCACCTGGTCGATCCGAGCCCCTGGCCGCTGATCGGCTCGATCGCGGCCACCATCATGGCCATGGGCGGCGTCGCCTGGATGAAGGGCCTGTTCGGCCTGCCGGAAGGCACTTCGTGGCTGTTCTTCGCGGGTCTCGCCGGGGTGTTGTTCACCATGGCCGGCTGGTGGATCGACGTCATCAAGGAAGCCAACCGCGGCGACCATACGCCGGTGGTCTCGATTGGCCTGCGCTACGGCATGGTGCTGTTCATCGCCTCGGAGGTGATGTTCTTCGTCGCCTGGTTCTGGATCTTCTTCGAGATGGCGCTGTTCCACGGGAACCGCACGCACGCGCCGGTGGAAGAGATCGCCGCGGCCTGGGCCACCTTCCCGCCGAAGGGCGTGGAGACGATCCCGGCCTTCCAGCTGCCGTTGATCAATACGCTGACGCTTCTGTTGTCAGGCACCACGGTGACCTGGGCGCACCATGCGCTGCAGCAGGGCGACCGCAAGAGCGCCAAGATCGGTCTCGTTCTGACCATCGTCCTGGGCGCGCTGTTCACCGCGATCCAGGCCTACGAGTACCACCACATCTTCAGCCACAACTACTTCTTCGGCGGCGAAGGGGCGGAGAACTCCGGGCTCTATGGCTCATCGTTCGTGATGGCCACGGGCTTCCACGGCTTCCATGTGCTGGTCGGCACCATCTTCCTGGCGGTCTGCCTGTACCGGCTGATGGGCACGGGCTTCACGCCCAAGCAGCACTTCGGCTTCGAGGCGGCGGCCTGGTATTGGCACTTCGTGGACGTGGTGTGGCTGTTCCTGTTCGCCTTCGTCTACGTGATCTTCGGGGTCCATTAGGCGCGTTCCGATGACCCGCAGCCCGGCCGGGCGTTTCCCGCTCGGCCTCACCCTGGCGACTGGGATCGCACTGGCGATCCTGGTCGGTCTGGGAGTTTGGCAGCTGCAGCGGCTGGCCTGGAAGCAGGATCTGATCGCCAGACTGGACGCCCTGGCGGCCGCGCCGGCCCAACCGGTCGAGTCGGTGCTGAGTCGGCTCGCGGCGGGGGCGGACGTCAATTTCACCAGAGTGGTCGTCACGTGTCCGGGTCTGGCCGAGGCGCCCTTTGTTGAACTCTACGCCATGCGCGACGGACAGGCCGGATCGCGGTTGGTCTCGGCCTGCGGGGTCTCGGCGGGCGGCTATCGCACGCTGCTGGTCGACCGGGGCTTCGTGATCGATACGGTCTCGGCGCGCCCCTCGGTCTCGTCGGGCGCCGGCGCTCCGCTCCGCGTCACCGGCGTATTGCGGGCCCCCGACCCGCCCAGCCGGTTCGCGCCGCCGAACACGCCATCGCGCTTCTTCACCCGCGATCCGGCGGCCATGGCGGCCGCCCTCGGCGTGACGGCGCCCGCGCCGATGTACCTGATGGCCGAGACGGTGATCACGCCGGGGTTTCCAGCGCTGACGCCTGCGCCCGTTCCGGTCGAACTGGCCAACCGTCATCTGGAGTATGCGCTGACCTGGTTCGGTCTTGCCGCCGCCCTTGTGGGCGTCTATGCGGCGCTCCTTCTTCGCAGGCGGGCACGCTGATGCGCTATGTTTCGACCCGGGGCCAGGCAGCCCCGGTCGGCTTTTCCGACGCTGTTCTTGGCGGGCTGGCGCCCGACGGGGGCCTCTATGTGCCTGAGGCCTGGCCGACCTTCACGCCGGACGAAATCCGCAGTTTCGCCGGGGCGCCCTATGCGCAGGTCGCGGCCAAGGTGTTCGCCAAGTTCGCGGGCGACGAGATCGCGGCCGAGGATCTGGAGCGCATGTGCAGGGAGGCCTACGCCACCTTCAGCCATCGCGCCGTTGTTCCGCTGGTGCAGATCGGCCCGCAGAGCTTCATCGCCGAACTGTTCCATGGGCCAAGCCTCGCCTTCAAAGACGTGGCCATGCAGATCCTGGCTCGGCTGTCGGACCATCTTCTGGCGGCGCAGAACCGGCGTCAGACCATCCTCTGCGCGACCTCCGGCGACACCGGCGGCGCGGCGGTGGAGGCGTTCCGGGGCGCCAGATCGGTGCGCGTGGCGGTGATGTTTCCGGAGGGGCGGATCAGCGAGGTCCAACGCCGTTTCATGACCACGGCGAAGGAAGACAACGTCGCCTGCGTCGCCGTCGACGGCACCTTCGACGACTGCCAGGCGATCCTGAAGGACGCATTCCAGGATTCCGTGCTGCGTCAGGCGGTCGACCTGGGCGCGGTGAACTCGATCAACATCGCCCGGATCATCGCCCAGTCGGTCTATTACTTCACCACTGCAGCGGCTCTGGGTGCGCCGGACCGAGCGGTGAGCTTCGTCGTGCCGTCAGGCAACTTCGGCGACGCCTTCGCGGCCTATGTGGCTCATCGGATGGGCCTGCCGATCCGGCGGATCGTCGCGGCGACCAATTCCAACGACATCCTGGCCCGCGCCTTCACGACCGGGCGCTATGCGCGCGGAACCGTGGCGGCCACGCTGTCGCCGGCCATGGACATCCAGTCGGCGTCGAACTTCGAGCGGCTCTACTTCGAGGCGGTCGGTCGGGATGCGGCGGAGACCGCCCGTGCGTTCCTGGGCTTCGCCGGTGGCGAGGCGCTGGAGATTCCCCCCGCCGCGCTCTCAGCCATCCAGGATCTGTTCACCGGGGTTGCGGTCAGCGAGGCCGAGACCGAACGCACGATGCGGACCACGCTGGATGAGACCGGCGAACTGGTCGATCCCCATACCGCGGTCGGGCTGGCGGCGCTTGACCGTGTTGGGCTGACAGGGCCGGTGGCGGTGATGTCCACCGCCCATGCGGCCAAGTTCCCCGAGGACGTCACCCGCGTCACCGGCGTGACGCCGGCCCTGCCGCGCGGGGTCGCGGACCTCGCCGATCGACCGGAGCGGTTCGAACGGCTGCCGGCGGACGCCGCGACGTTGAAGGCCTTCGTTCGCGACTTCGCGGAGGCCTGAGCCGCTGGCCCCCAAGGTTCACACGCTGTCGAACGGCGTCCGCGTCGTCTGCGATCCTATCCCGGGGCTCGAGACGGTGGCGCTGTCCGTCGTCGCGGGGTGCGGCTCGCGCTTCGAGGACCCGTCGCGGTGCGGCTGGTCGCACCTGCTCGAGCACATGGTTTTCAAGGGCGCGGGCAGCCGATCGGCGCGGGAGATCGTCGAGGTCATTGAGGCCGGCGGCGGCAACATCAACGCGGCGACCGGTCATGAGCGCACCAGCTTCCAGGTCCGCGCACTGAAAGATGGCCTCGATCTGGGTTCCGCGGTGATCGCCGACCTGGTGCGCCGGCCGACCATGGCCGCCGACGACCTCGCGCGCGAGAAGCAGGTGGTCGGCCAGGAGATCGCCGAGGCCGCCGACACGCCGGACGATCTGATCTTTGAACTGGCCCAGACCCAGGCCTTCGCCGACCAGCCGTTGGGCCGCCCGATCCTGGGAACCCGCGCCTCGATCCGCGGCGCGACGCCGGAGGGGCTGGAGGCCTGGCGGGCCCGGCTCTATGCGCCCGAGACCCTGGTGATCAGCGCTGCGGGGGCGGTGGACGAACAGACGCTGTTGCGGCTGGCCGAACGGGACTTCGGCGATGCGAAGCCGGGCGGCGCGGCGGCGGAGGCGACGCCCGCGGCGTTCACAGGCGGCGCGGCGCCGGTGGTGAAGCGCCTCGAGCAGGCCAACCTCGTCTTCCTGCTGCCGGCGCCCGGCGTGGCCGATCCGGACTATTTCGCGCTGCGTCTGCTGGCCGAGATCCTGGGCGGCGGGATGGCCTCGCGATTGTTCCAGGAGGCGCGGGAGGTGCGCGGTCTGGCCTACGCCATCGACGCCTATTCCGAGACCTATGCGGATGTCGGTGTGTTGGGAATCTTCGCCGGATGCGCAGCCGGTGACGCGGACGAGTTGGCGCAGGTGGCGGCGGGTGAAGTCCTGGGGCTCCGCGGTCGCATCTCGGAGGCGGAGCTTTCCCGCGCCCAGGCGCAGCTGAAAGCCTCGATCTTCATGGGCCGGGAGTCGGCCCTGGCCCGCGCCGAGCAAGCTGCGACCCAGGTGTTGCTCTTCGGCCGGGCGCTCGAGGCCGTCGACCTGGCGGCGAGCATCGACGCCGTCACGCCGGCGACTCTGGACGCCCTCCTCGACCGTATCCTGGCGCCGCGCCGCGCCGCCGTCGCCGTGCTGGGACCCCGGGCCGCCATGGGTGCGGCGGAAGGCTTCACGCGCGCGCTGTTCGGATAGCTGCACGTCTCGTCAGGTTATCGGTGATAGTCAGGACCCGTGAACCGCGCGAAGGTGCGGGAAGGGGAGGGCGCCCGAACCATGGGGCCATTGCTGATTCTGGCCGCCGCGGCGGCGCAGCCGGCGGCCGAACAGGTCGCCCAGTTACCGGTCACACCGCCCGCGGCCGCGGCCGAGCGCGGGGTGATCAGCTATCCGCCGGCGTTCTTCGCCGAAGCGCGGCCGGTGAATGCGTTCGACATGGTCAGCCGCCTGCCGGGCTTCACGTTCGATAAGGGCGCGGCCGTGCGCGGATTGGCCGGGTCCGGCGGCAATGTGCTGATCGACGGCCAGCCGTCGGTCTCGAAGAACGACAGCCTTGACGAGATCCTGAAGCGCATCCCGGCCGGCGCGGTCGAGCGCATCGATCTCATCCGCGGCGGTGCGCCGGGCATCGACATGGAAGGCCGCACCATCATCGCCAACGTGGTGCGCCGGCAGACGGCCGGGTTCCGCGCGGCGATCATGCCGGGAATCTACCAGCTCTATGACGGCCGCCAGCTTCCCGGCCTGCGCTTCGAGGCCCAGTGGCGATGGCCGGGCGGGCGCTCGGCGGAGTTCGGCCAGGTGTTCGGCACCGGCGCCAACGAGGAGTTCGGCGACGGTCCGCGCATCCGCTATAACGCCGACGGCACGGTGCGCCTGCGTTCGAAGGTCGACGCCGACGCCTATGGCCACCGGCGCTGGACCACCGGCGCCTTTGAGACGCCGCTGATGGGTGGTCGGCTGCGGCTGAATGGCGCCTACCTGCCCAATCCCTCTGAGCTCGAGATCTATGATCGGTACGAGAGCACGACGGGGCTGGAGTACGAGAAGAACGACTTCAAGCGACTGCAGGCCGAACTGGGCGGACGCTACAGCCGGGGCCTGACCGAGAAGCTGTCGCTTGAGACCGTGCTGTTCCATCAGTGGAACAACAACAAGACCACGGTGGACTTCCAGGCGCCGACCCAGACCCGCGACTTCCTGCTCGACAAGAAGTCGACCGAGGCGGTTGGCCGAATGCAGTTCCGCTACCGCTACGATCCCCAACTGACGTTGGAATTCGGGGCCGAGGGCGCACTGAATCAGCTGGACAGCGAGACGGCGCTGACCCTCAACGCCCGGCCCGTGGTGGTGCCAGCCGCCAACGTGCAGGTGGAGGAGACGCGCGGCGAGATGTTCCTGCGCGGCACCTGGCGGGCGACGCCCAAGCTGACCCTGGAAGCCGGCGTGCGGCAGGAGGGCTCACGTGTCACCTCGGAAGGCGATGTTCTGCTGGAGAAGACACTCACCTTCACGAAGCCCCGCGCGGCGCTGACCTGGGCGCCCGACGATCAGAGCCAGATCCGTCTCCGGGTGGAGCGGGAGGTGGGCCAGCTCAACTTCGACGATTTCGTCGCCTCGCCGAACGCCGTCTCGACGGGAGTGGTGCTGGCAGGCAATCCGGATCTGGCGCCGCAACAGGCCTGGGTTTACGAGGCGGCCTATGAGCGCCGGTTCTGGGGTGCGGGCGCTGCGGTGCTGACGGTGCGCCACTTCGCGCTCAATGATGTGGTCGACCGGGTGCCGATCCGGTCCCTGGCCGGCGTTGTGCTGGCTGATGCGCCCGGCAACCTGGGAACGGGGACCCGGGATGAGATCCAGGGCAGCCTGACAGTGCCCCTCGACCGCTTCGGCGTGCGCGCCGCGCAGTTCAAGGCGCAGCTGACCTGGCGCGACACCAAGGTCGACGATCCCCTGCTGGGCGGAACGCGCGAGATCTCCGGCCAACGGCCGCTGGAGTGGGAGGCGCATTTCAGCCAGGACCTGCCGCAGTGGAAATCGACCTGGGGCGTCGACCTTCTGGGGGCCTATCGCGAGCGGTTCTTCCGCCTTTCGGAGATCGAGACCCGCAAGGTCTCCACCTGGGTGATGGTCTATGGCGAGTATAAACCTCAGCCGGACTGGATCATCCGTCTGGAAGCCTGGGGCTTTACCGGCCGCGACTTCAAGCGCATCCGCGAGGTCTATACCGCGCCCCGCAATGTGGGCCGGGTCGATTTCACCGATGTCCGGGCCCTGGAGTGGAACGGCACGTTCTATCTGCGCGTGCGCAAGACCTTCGGGGGCTAGATTTGGCGCGGCTGAGCTATGCCGAGGCGCTGGACCTGATGGCGATGCTGCGCGACCACGCGCGGCCGGACTCGCCCGACGAACAGATGCGGTTCATCGCCTTCTGCCTGCGTCACTTGTCCGAGAGTTCAGCTCAGCTGCTGCAGGACCTGTGGGTGGCCTACGAGACCGCCGAACAGCGCGGCGGCTACTTCGTGGAGTTCGGCGCGGTCGATGGCGTGCACGCCTCCAACACGCTCTATCTGGAGCGCCATCTGGGCTGGACCGGCATCCTGGCCGAGCCGGCGCGTATCGCGCACGCGGCGCTGAAGGCCAATCGCGCCTGCGCCATCGACACGCGCTGCGTCTGGTCGGAGAGCGGGCGCAAGCTGCTGTTCAACCAGACCGTTCCGCTGGTCCACTCGACCATCGACAGCTTTTCGGCAGGCGACATGCACGCCGCCAGCCGCGAAGGCGGCGAGCGGTATGAGGTGGAGACCGTGTCACTGAACGACCTGCTGGCCCAATGGGAGGCGCCGACGCGGATCGACTATCTGTCGGTCGACACTGAGGGCTCCGAACTCGACATCCTGGCCGCCTTTGACTTCGACCGCTGGGACGTGCGGTTGATCAGCGTCGAGCACAACTTCACCACGGCCCGCGAGGCTCTTTTGGATCTGCTCGCGTCGAAGGGATACGAGCGCAGGTTTCCGGCCCTGTCGCGGGTCGACGACTGGTACGTGAAAGGGTGATTGGCCCGCGGCTCCGCGCGTCTGCGGAGCGCGCTCGGCCTCTCGCACCGTCGGGCGGCGTGACTCAGCCCAGCCCCAACGCTTCCGCCACGGCCGTCTGGGAGATCGGCTGAACCAGGGGCATCTGGTCGTCGCCTATGCGCTGGACCATGCCGACGAAGGCGACGTCGTGTTCGGGGTCGGACCAGAACCAGGTGCTGGCCATTCCGTCCCAGAGATAGGTTCCGCGACCCAGTGCGACACCGGCGGCCGGAGGATCGGTGACCACGACGCCATTGTAGCCGTAGGCGTAGCCGGGCCGGAGATTCTGGAAGCCCACGCCCCACCGGCGAGCGATGAAATCGGGCGAGAGCTGGGCGCCCATCATCCGGTCGGCGGCGGCCTCGGAGACAATGCGCGCGCCCTCCAGTTCGCCCCGGCCGAGCAGCATGCGGGCGAAGCGCAGGTAGTCCTGCGCGGTCGAGAACAGCCCGCCGCCGCCGGACAGGAAGTCGGGCGGCGTCGAGCCCTCGCCGGTCATGGGCGCGTTGCGGACCTGCCGCAGGGCGCCGTCCTTCCAGCGATAGAGACCGGCCAGCCGATGACGCTGGTCGGCCGGGCAGGCGAACCCGGTGTCGACCATGCCCAACGGGCCGAAGATGCGCTCCTGCATCAGCTCGGCCAGCGTGCGGCCGGTGATCCGCTCGGCGATCACGCCCTGCAGGTCCATGGCGATGCTGTAGCGCCAGGCGGTTCCGGGCTCGAAGTAGAGCGGCAGGTCGGCGACACGGCGGATGAAGTCGTCGGAGCCCCGGCTGGTCCAGATCCCGGCCGCCAGATAAGCCGCGTCGACCGGCCCCTCGGGGCCGCCGTAGCCGAAACCCGCAGTGTGGGTCATCAGCTCCTGCATCGTCGGCCCACGGGTCGCGGGCGTCAGGATGGGTGCGCCGGTCGCGTCCAGGCCCTGAAACACCTTGAGGTCCGCGAACTCCGGCACGAAGCGGGTGACCGGGTCGTCCGGCGACCAGAGGCCCTGGTCGAAGAGGCTCATCATGACGACGGCCATCACCGGCTTGGTCATCGAGTAGGCCCGAACGATGGTCGAGGGCGTCATCGCCACGCCGGTTTCGAGGTCCTGTACGCCGTAGCCGGCCGAGTGGACCAGCCGGCCCCGATGCCAGGCGAGCGCGGCGACGCCGGCGAACTGCCGCGCCTCGACCAGGGGGCCGAGCGCCGCGTCGACGGCGGCAAGGCGGGGTTCGGTCATTCGCCCGGCATCCGCTCGGTGTCGACGCTGGCCTGCAGCGCTTCGGGGTAGCGCGAGCCGGTGACGGTGGCGCCGTTCACGGTGGCGTCGATACGGGCGATCAGTTCGGGCGAGAGGGTGATGGCGGCGGCCGCCGCGTTCTCTCGCATGTGATCGGGGCTGGTGGTGCCGGGGATCGACACCAGGTTCGGATCGCGGGTCATCAGCCAGGCGAGGCACAGCTGCGCCGGGGTGCAGCGGGCCTCGGTGGCCAGGGCCTCGAAGCGGGCCAGGAGCGCCAGGTTGGCCTCGAAGGCCGGGCCGGCGAACCGGGGCATCGAGCCGCGCATGTCGCCGGCGACGTACTCCGGCTTGCGGACCCCGCCGGCCAGAAACCCACGCGCGACCGGCGAGAAGGCGACGAACGTCACCCCCAGTTCACGGCAGGCGTCCAGCACCGCGATCTCGGGATTGCGGGTCCAGGGCGAGTACTCGGTCTGCAGCGCGGCGATGGGGTGCTCGGCATGCGCCCGGCGCAGGGTCGGCGCGGAGACTTCCGAGAGCCCGATCGCGCGGATCTTCCCGGCCTTCACGAGGCCCGCCAGCGCGCCGACGCTCTCCTCGATCGGGACCTTCTGGTCCCAGCGGTGGAGGTAGTAGAGATCAATCACATCGACGCCGAGCCGCTTCAGGCTCACCTCGC
>NZ_JBILUK010000057.1:0-16655 GCF_044371015.1 Phenylobacterium sp. | reverse complement strand
TCCGCACGGGCGCGAAGCAAACGTCCTTGCCCTCGAACCACGCTTCCCATTCCGCCCGGGTCCGGGCCCGGAAGGTCTCACGGTAGAAGTCGCGCAACGGGTACTGACCGGGGCCGGGTTGCAATTCGGCATAGGGTAGTAGGTCGAGCCGGCCGAGCGCCGCCAGCAGGTTGCGCGCGAATTTCACCTCGGAGCCGCCCAGCGCGATCCACTGACCGTCGGCGCACTCATAGAGCTGGAACATCGCCGAGCCGCCCCAGGATCGCTCATGCTTGGGCGTGTGCGGTTCGCCGGTGGCGAAGATCTTGCCGGTTACGTTGGGCGTCCAGGCCAACAGTGAGTCCAGCATGGCCACGTCGACATAGTCGCCCTTGCCGGTGTCGCGACGACGCAGCAAGGCCATCAGAACCCCCGAAAGCGCCGTCAGCGAGGCTAGGGCGTCGGCGACCGGCATGTGCGGCGAGGCGGGCTTGCCATCCTGGCCTTCGTTCAGGGCGATGACGCCGGCCAGCGCCTCCACCGCCAGGTCGTGCGCCGGCCGGTCGCGATAAGGGCCGTTCTGACCAAAGGCGCTGATCGAGCAGTAGACGACGCCCGGATTGACGGCCTTCACCGCCTCATAGCCGACACCCAGCCGGTCGACGACGCCGGGTCGGAACGCCTCGACCAGCACGTCCGCCTCCCGCGCCAGCGCCCAGAAGATCTCGCGGCCTTCGTCCGACTTCAGGTCGAGCTGGATCGAGCGCTTTCCGCGGTGGGTGTTTCGAAACCAGACCGACATGCCATTCTTCATGTAGCCGATGTGGCGACTGGGCTCGCCTTCGCCGGCCGGCTCGATCTTGATCACGTCCGCGCCATGGTCGGCCATCATCAGGGTCAGCATCGGCCCCGGCAGGAACAGCGAGAGGTCGAGAACCTTGACGCCGGCCAGCTTCACGGCGCGGCCTCCAGATACGCTTCGGTGTGTTCGCCAAGTTTGGGCGCGCGCCTGGGCGCTGCGCGCTCGCCGTTCACCCGGATGGGGCAGGCCAGCATTTGCAGGCCCCCAGGTCGATCAGGATGCTCGACCACATCCCGCATGCCCACCTCGGCCACGAAGGGATTGGCCAGAGCCTCGGCTAGATTGCGCACCGGTGCGAAGGGAACCTGCCCCGCGAACAGCGCCTGCCAGTGATCGGTCGGTCTCGCCGAAAAAACCGCGTCCAGCGCCTCGGTCATTTCGGCGATGTGACGCCGCCGATGCGGGATATCCGTGAAGCGTGGATCGGCGGCCAGGTCCGGCCGCTCCACCAGCCCGCAGAAGATGCGCCAGAACTTCTCCGTCTGGCACATCAGCAAGCCCCAACCGTCGGCGGTGCGGACGAGTTGTGAGGGCGTGATCGACGGGTGCGCGCCGCGCGGCAGGCGGCCCACGTCATGGCCTTCGTTCATCGACCACACAGCGGGATAGCTGGTCTGGTGCAACGCCACGTCGAACAGCGAGACATCGATCTCGCAGCCCTCGCCGGTCGCGCGGGCCGAGAGCACGCCCGAGACGATCCCCAGGGCCCAGACGGCGCCGGTCATGAAGTCGACCATGGAGAGGCCGAACCGGGTCGGCGGGGCATCGGGTTCGCCCGTAAGGCTCATGAAGCCGGCTTCGGCCTGCATCAGATAGTCGTAGCCCGGCCAGCTCTCGCGGCTGTTGCCCCGGCCATAGGCGGAGAGGTGGCCCGTCACGATGCGGGGATTGATCGCCTTCAGCGCCTCATAGGTCAGGCCGAGCTTGGCCGGCTGGTCGCCGCGCAGATTGTCGACCACCGCGTCGGCGGCGCGCACCAGGGCCTCGAAGGCGGCGCGGCCCTCCGGCGTCTTCAGCTCCAGCGCCACCGACCTCTTGGATCGAGAGAACGTCTGGAAGAACTGGCTGTCGCCCTCGCCCAGGAAGTAGGGTCCGGTGGCGCGGCTGATATCACCGCCCATCGAAGGCGCCTCGATCTTCACCACCTCGGCCCCGAGCTCGGCCAGCAGCTGGGTGCCATAGGGACCAGCCCCGTACTGCTCGACGGCCAGGATGCGGACGCCCGCCAGAGGCCGTTTCATCAGGCCGGGTTCCGCGCCACGAGCTGGCGGGCGATGATGATCCGCTGCATCTCGTTGGTGCCCTCGCCGATGCACATCAGCGGCGCGTCGCGGTAGAGCCGCTCGATCACGTACTCCTTGGAATAGCCGTAGCCGCCGTGGATCCGCATGGCCTCGGTGGCCACCTCGACCGCCGTCTCCGAGGCGAAGTACTTGGCCATGCCGGCTTCCATGTCGATGCGGCCGCCGGCGTCGAAGGCCTTGGCGGCGTCTTCGACCAGCAGTTCAGCGGCGCGAGTCTTGGCGGCCATCTCGCCCAGCTTCAGCTGGATCGCCTGATGCTCGGCGATGGGCTTGCCCATGGTGCGACGGATCTGGGCGTACTTGACGCTCTCTTTCAGCGCCCGGCGCGCAATGCCGACCGAACGGGCCGCGACGTTGATGCGGCCGATCTCCAGGCCGCCCGTCGCCATCACGAACCCCTTGCCCTCTTCGCCGCCGATCAGACTGAGGTCGGCCGGACAGCGATAGTCCTCGAAGATGAACTCGCCGGAATCGATACCCTTGTAGCCGAGCTTCTCCAGTTTCTTGCCGTTGCGGATGCCGGCCCGCGCGGCGCCGGTGTCCGGATCAATCTTGGGGGTGATCAGCATGCTGATCCCCTTGTGGCGCGGCTGGATCTCGGTGTCGGTCTTCACCAGCAGCGCACAGACGTGGCCCTGGATGGCGTTGGAAATCCAGGTCTTGGCCCCATTGACCACATAGTCGTCGCCGTCGCGCTTGGCCGTGGTGCGGATCGCCTGCAGGTCGGTGCCGGCGTCGGGCTCGGTCAGGCCCAGGCCCCCCCGCATGTCGCCGGTGGCGAACCTGGGAAGCCAGTAATCCTTCTGCTTCTGGGTCCCGAATTTCTGAACCACCAGCGCCATCATCAGGTGGGAGTTGAAGATGCCCGTCAGGCTCATCCACTCCTCGGCGATACGGATGACGATCCGGGCGTAGGTCGAGGCCGAGAGCCCCAGCCCGCCGTACTCGGGCTCGATCAGGGCGCCGAACAGTCCGAGCGCCTTCATGTCCTCGACCAGCTCGGCCGGCCATTCATCGTCATGTTCAAGCCGCATGGCCACCGGCGCGACCTTCTTCTCGATCCACTTGTCGATGGCGTCGAGGATCGCGCGCTCGTCGGCTTCGGAGATCTGGGCGTGGGCGTTCATCAGTAGTGTCCGACCTTGTCCTCGACCGCGTTGCCGCGGCCGGGGATCAACATGTTGCGGGTGAAGCTGCAGACGACCGTCCCGTCCTGGTTCTTGCCCAGGGTGCGGATGGTGACGATGCCCTGGCCGGGCCGGCTCTGGCTCTCGCGCTTGGCCAGCACCTCGCTTTCGGCATAAAGCGTGTCGCCGGCGAACACGGGGGCCGAGAACTTCACATCGTCCATGCCGAGGTTGGCGATGGCCTTCTGGGAGCAGTCGGTGACGCTCATCCCGATCAGCAGCGCCAGGGTGTAAGGGCTGACCACCAGGTTGCGCTTGAACTCGCTCGCCTTGGCGAACTCCACATCGAAGTGCAGCGGATGGGTGTTGAGCGTCAGCAGAGTGAAGAGGTGATTGTCGTACTCTGTCACTGTCTTGCCGGGCCTGTGCTCATAGACATCGCCGACGTGGAAGTCCTCGAAGTAGCGGCCGAAGGTCTCGCGGTAGCGCTGCGGCCCCACCTCTTTCCAGTTCTGCACCATGGTTCAGGCCTCTCCCGCGCGTTCCAGGGTCCGGCGGGCGGCGCGCACCACCGGAAGTTCGATCAGCTTGCCGTCGAGCAACGCCGCTCCGCCGGCGGCGGCCTCGAAGGCGGCCACCACGCGGCGCGCGCGGTCGACCGCTGCGGCGTCTGGCGTGAACACGGCGTTCACTGCCGACACCTGGGTCGGATGAATGCATGCCCGGCCCGTGAAGCCCAGCGCCCGGGCGCGGGCCGTGGAGGCGGCAAGGTCTGCGGCGTCGGCGATGTCCAGGTGCGGCACGTCCAGCAGTTCGACGCCGGCCCGCGCGCAGGCCGCCGCCAGGGCGCCCCGTGCATAGAGCAGTGCGTCCCATTCCAGTGTGCAGCCGACCTCTGCCGAATAGTCCACCGCGCCGAAAAGTACGCCGCCCACGCCGGGCGCGGCGGCGATCTCCCAGGCCAGGTGCAGACCCTCCGGCGTCTCGATGATCGGCCACAGCGGCGGGCAGTTTGCACCAATGCGGCGGCGCACGTCGGCCAACTGACCCGCGGTCTCGGCCTTGGGGACCATGACGAACGCCGGCGGCGGCGCGGCTTCAGACGCCAGTGCGGCGCAGTCTTCCGGATACTGCGTGGTCGTGGGGCCGTTGATCCGCACGCCCAGGCCGGGCGCCGGTGAGGCGGCGCAGAACCGCAGCGCGGCGGTTCGCGCGGCGGCCTTGTCCGGCGGCGCCACCGCGTCCTCTAGATCGATGCACACCGCGTCGGCGCGGGCGTCGAGCGCCTTGTCGAAGCGATCCGGCCGGTTGCCGGGCAC
The DNA here is from genome assembly GCF_044371015.1 of Phenylobacterium sp. Taxonomy (GTDB): domain Bacteria; phylum Pseudomonadota; class Alphaproteobacteria; order Caulobacterales; family Caulobacteraceae; genus Phenylobacterium. Next base: position 12,064 of record NZ_JBILUK010000057.1, on the reverse strand, counting down.
GAACAGGAGGGACCGGAAGGTCATATCGAGGAGGCGCCACCGGAGAAATTGTCCGGACAAATTAGGGGGGTGTGCCTGGAAGGTCAAATGACAAGGGAGTTGAAGGCGCAGTCAAGTCGTCCGCCGCCCCGACTCGAGGCGCGGCGTGGGGAAAAGGGCGGGGTCCGGCTCAGCCGATCAGCTGGGCGCGACCGGCGGCTTCCAAACACCTTTACGGCGTCGCAAAAGTATAAGAAGCGATCCTCATCCGCCCCACCTGGACCTTTCCCATGAGCACCGCGATCGCCCCGGCTTCGGAGGCCGCCTTGACCCGCCTGGTGATCCGCCGTCCGGACGATTGGCATGTGCACCTGCGCGACGGTGAGGTGCTGGGCTCGGTGGTCGACCACACCGCCCGCCAGTTCGCCCGGGCCATCGTCATGCCCAACCTGGTCCCGCCGGTGACCACCGCCGCCGCTGCGGAGGCCTACCGCACCCGGATCCTGGCCGCCCTGTCTCCGGACCTGTCCTTCACACCGCTGATGACCTGCTATCTCACGGATGGGATGGATCCTAAGGAGGTCGAGACCGGGTTCGCCGCCGGGGTTTTCACGGCCTGCAAGCTCTACCCCGCGCACGCCACCACCAATTCGAGCCACGGCGTCACCGACATCCGCAACATCTACCTGGTGCTGGAGGCAATGCAGCGGATCGGCATGCCACTGCTGATCCACGGCGAGGTGACCGACGCCCACGTCGACATCTTCGACCGCGAGGCCGTGTTCATCGAGCGCATCCTGACGAAGGTCGTCGCCGACTTCCCGGCGTTGAAGATCGTGTTCGAGCACATCACCACCGCCGAGGCGGTGGATTTCGTCGAGGCGAGCGGCCCCAACATCGCCGCCACCATCACACCGCACCACCTGGCGATCAACCGCAACGCCATGTTCCAGGGCGGCATCCGCCCGCACCTCTACTGCCTGCCCATCGTCAAGCGCGAGCGCCATCAGCTGGCCCTGCGGGCCGCGGCCACCTCGGGCTCGCCCAAGTTCTTCCTGGGCACCGATTCCGCGCCTCACGCCGTTCAGGACAAAGAATCCGCCTGCGGCTGCGCCGGCATTTTCAACGCCCCCTTCGCGCTGGAAAGCTATGCCGTCGTCTTCGAAGAGGAAGGCGCGCTCCACCACCTCGAGGGCTTCGCCTCCGAGCATGGCCCCCGCTTCTATGGCCTGCCGCTGAACGCGGGGAAGGTGGCTCTGGAACGCGTCGATTGCCTTGTGCCGGACGAGGTCCGGGCGGGCCCCAACGCTGTTGTCCCGTTCCATGCGGGCGAAACGCTGCCGTGGCGGTTTGCGGGGGCCGTCGAGGGCTGACGACGGCGCGCTGTGATGGGGTGACCAGCGAAAGTCGCCTATCTTCCGACACTCTCCCGCAAGTCAAGAAGAGGGCTCGAAGGGCTCACCGCGTCAGATACCCCAAGATCGCCCGCTCGACGCGCAGGGCCAGGTCCGGGTCGGGCGCGTCACCCGCCAGGGCGTCGGCTTCTACGAGGGCGCGGGCCAGGGTCAGGCAGTCAGCCGCGGCCCGGGGCGATAGGTCCGCTGCCAGATCCTGGCGGTGACGGTCCAGCAGGGTCTCGATCGCAGTGATCATCCGGGATCGCGCCGCCGCCACCTCGGCGACAGAAAGGCGCTGCTCCTCATGGTCGAGGGCCGCAGCGAGCCGAGCCTCACCATACTGCTGACCGACCGCCAGCCGCGCGAGATCGGCGACCGCCTCGCCGAGGGGCGCGCCGGCCAGCGCCGCGATCCGCTGTTCGAGGCCCGCCGCCAGGGCGTTCTGCACCCGGGCGATCAGGGCGGCGGTCAGCGCCGCCTTGTTCGGGAAGTACTGATAGAGCGAGCCGATGCTGACGCCGGCGACCTCGGCGACGCGATTGGTGTTGAACCCCTCCAGCCCCTGGCCGGCCAGAACGCGAGCCGCCGCCGACAGGATCGCCTCCACGGTCGCCGTTGAACGCGCTTGGCGCGGCGTTTTCCGGGGGCGGAGGGTGGCTTCGGTCGGCATCAGCCGGGGTTCTGCAAAGCGAGTAGAATTATAAGCATTAGCTCACATTATAGGCGGCGTCGAGAGCAAGCCAGAGACCGCCATGACCTTCGAAACCTTCTACCGCCAGACTTTCCTGCCGGAGCACCGCCGCCCGGCCAATGTGGCGCTTCACGCCCTGGGCGTCGTGGGCGGCCTGGGCCTGGTGGCCTGGGCGTTCTGGGCGGCGCAGCCCTGGTGGGCGCTGGCCTGGCCCGTCGTCCACGCAGCGCCCGGCCTGATCGGCCATCGCCTCTTCGAGCGCGATGCCGCCGTCGGCGATCTTCGCGTCACCCGCAAGGACGCCCCCAGTTGGTGGTTCATCGCCGCCAACCACCGGATGGTGTGGGATCTAGTGCGCGGGCGGCGGTGGTGAGGGGGGAGTCTCTCGCGGCCCCGAGATGGTTGGAAACGTCTGTGCTTTGCTCAAGTCTCACCGTCCACCATCACCAGCTTGCTGGTGGTGCTGCGATGGCGTCGGGCGAAGAGATCCTGCGCCTCAGGATCCGAGAGGAACGCGGCAACGTTTTCGCGCGACGGAAACTCGAGGATGACCAGCCGCTGGGGTGTCCAGTCACCCTCCAGCCTCACCGGATCGGCGCCTCGCGACGCATAGCGACCCCCGTGCTTGGCGATGAAAGTTGGAATGGCCCGCACATAGGGTAGGAAGTCCGCCAAGTCGTTCACGGTTAGGTCGAGCACCAAGTACTTCGTCATCGCTCGTGCTCCCTCGCGCCGCCCGGCTAGATCGGGCCCGTCTTACCCGGTGACAGCAGAACCATGCCCCTGTTTGGGCCATCCGGTGACAGGAGCATGGACTGCACCCCAACGGTTAGACAGCGCAATTCAGCGACAGATGGTTGGCGTTGCCAGGCTCAGGACGCGCGCGCTTAAACCTCACCCCACATGCGCAGCAGGTTCCCGATCGTCTTGTCGAGCATCAGCGCTGTATCGGCTGTTGCGGCGGCGCGCAGGCGCTCAAGGTCGAACAGCACCTCCCTCTGGTCGGGCCGCCGGATGAAGCTCTGGACCCATCCGACGCAAGCCAGGCGCTCGCCGGCCGTGACCGGCGTCACCCTGTGCAGATAGCCGGTGGGGTAGAAGACGATGCGGCCCGCCTCGGGTCGGTACTCACGCTCACCCGCCCGGTCCGAAACAAGAAGCGCGCCGCCGACGTAGGTCTCCGGATCGGACAGGAAGAGGGTGAAGCTGACGTCCGTCCTGAATGGCCATCCGTCACTGTCGGACATGACGGCGTTGTCGGCATGGAGGCCGTATTCCTGCCCCTTCGCATAGCGCGAGAACATCAGATTGGACCAGCGCACGGGGCGGACCAGGCGCTGGACAACTTCGTGGCGCTCGAGGGCCAGCCGGACCCGCCGGCTGAGCGCCACGACGTCAGGATCATCGCCTTTCGCCTGCTGGTTTCGCTTGACCCTGGAGGCCGCCGCGCCTGCGGTGAGCGCCCCGTCCCTGAACGGCGCACGCGCCAGAATATCTCGGCAGGCGAGCACCGCCTCGCGGTCGAGCAAGTCAGCGATTTCTATCAACGACGCCTCCGACGGGCTCAGTCTAGCGCCGGTGACGGCGCCCTCCAAAGCTCCGTCGGCCTAAAGCATCCTCGAGCTCGCGCCATGTCCTTGCGCTCGGTCCGCGCGGGCACCATTTCTGGCATGCGAGCCGGGCCCCTCTGGCTGCGGCGGTCCCTTGGTCGTTGCGGTGATGTCGGACGCAACACGTTTCAAACGTGAGGCTGGGTCGCCCTGTGGCGTCGCGCCTCTCTTCTTCTGACGGGACCGGTCGATGCCTCTTCTTCTCTGCCCCAATGACAACAGTTCCATGCAGACCGTGGAGCGCGCGGGTGTCCAGTTCGACATGTGCCCCACCTGCCGCGGCGTGTGGCTCGACAGGGGAGAACTCGAAAACCTGATGGCCGCAGGCGCTCAGGCGCCCGCGCCGCCGGCTGGAGCCGTTCCCCCTGCCGCCTATCCCCGTCCCCAGACCTGGACCGGAGGTTTCGGTGAACGTGGCGAATATGGCGAGCGCGGAGAGCGTGGCGAATACGGCGAGCGCGGCGAGTACGGCCAAGGCCACGGCGGCTACCGCAAGAAGCGCGGCTCTATCTTCGATATCTTCGACTAGACGGCGCGGACAAGGTGTTGGACTGACCCCCGTCGGTGAGACACGCAGGTTAGGGGGCCACTCCATCAGCCTGTCACCGGTTTCACAGGGACTCTCCTTCACGCGCCCAACAGCGTTCAAACGCCCAATGCGTACTGTTCGAGATATTGGGCCGACCACCTGTTGGGTCCCAGCTCGCCGGGATGGGTAGAGGCGCGCGCGCCAGCATCGCGCTGCCGGTCATATGACTCTGGCGGAGCGTCATAGGACCCTGGTCCAATTGATGGGCTGCCGCTTCCGCATCTGAATGCAGACTTCGGCGTCACGGGAAGTCATCATGCACATGCTACACATCGCTCCTGCGTCCGCCGTCGTTCGGTTGAGCATGACCTGCATGCTCACCTCCGGAAGCGCCCTGCGGCGCCAGGCCGCCTCAAGCTGAAACACGGGCGTTGCGCGAGGTTGGCGGCGCGATACTGTCGAGGTTCTCATCGAGACCCGCAGTCGCCCTTGGAACCTTCTTCCAGGCATGAGCTCCCAGCGCGTTCGGACTGGATCCGGGCTGAGCAGGTGCGCGCGCTCTATCGTGGCAGCCCGGTCGGCGTCACCGCGGGCGGCCTCGCGGCGGTCACCCTCGCGGTTTTCCTGATGCGCGACGGACGGATGGCCGAGGCCGAGGCGATGGCCTTCTGCATCGCCACGGCCGTTCTGGTCGCCGCCCACCACCTGCTCTGCGCCCAATTCCGTCGTCGAGCGCCGGGAGATTCCGAATGGCGTCCTTGGGCGCTGGCGTTCTCCGGCCTTATCGCCCTCCAGGGCGCCACCTGGATCCCGGGCGCCGTCTGGATGACCTCGCCCACCGACACCGCCCAGTCTCTCGTGGTCCTCTTGGTGTCCGGCATGATCGTCCTTGGCGCCCTGCCGGTGTTCAGCGCCTATCTGCCCGCCTACCTTGCGCTCGCCATCCCGGTCGTAGCTCCGCAGGTGGTTCTGGGCTTCCAGCGCACTTACGCCTTTCACGAGGTGCTCGCCGTCCTCACCCTCACGTTCTTCGTGGCCGCGCCGGCCCTCGCCGTCGTCGTCGGACGCCGGTTCACCGCAGGGCTCGCACTTCGGTACGAGAACATGCGCCTGATAGAGGACCTAAGGCTCCAGAGTGCGCGCGCCGACGAGGCCAACCGCGCCAAGTCCCGCTTCCTGGCCGCCGCCAGCCATGATCTCCGCCAACCGGCGCATGCGCTGGGGCTGTTCGCCGGCGCGCTTAGGGAGCTGCGCCTCTCGAAGGAGGCGGGGCGTTTGGCCGATCACATTACCGCCTCGGTGCGGGCGCTCGACACCTTGTTCGCAGTGCTGCTCGACGTCTCCCGACTGGACGCGGGCGTGGTCCAGGCGCGGCTTGAGTCACTTCGGCTTGAGCCGCTGCTCGCGCGGCTCGCGCGCGACTATGCGGTCCAGGCGGCCGCCAGGAGACTTGAACTCCGCGTGGCTTCGACATCGCTCGTCGTGGTCAGCGATCCGGTCCTGCTGGAACAGGTGCTCCGCAACCTGATCTCCAATGCTGTAAAATACACCGATGCCGGCCGCATCCTGGTCGGCGCGCGGCGGCGCGGCGCGCGGGTCGCAATCGAGGTCTGGGACACGGGCCGCGGGATCGCGCCGAACGAGCGAGATGCCGTGTTCCAAGAGTTCTATCAGGTCGGCAATCCGGAGCGCGATCGGGAGAAGGGGCTCGGACTGGGTCTTTCCATCGTCCGACGGATCACGCCCCTGATCGACGCAGGGCTTGCCATGGACTCCGTGCTTGGCTGCGGCAGCGTCTTCCGCCTCGACGTCGCGCGCGGCCGCCTCTCCGATGTCGCTATGCCGGTCCCGCCTCACGCTGCGGTCGGTGCATCGCGTACAGGCCTCATCCTGGTGATCGACGACGAGGCCGCGATCCGTCAGGCGATGAGCGCTCTCCTGACCACGTGGGGACATCGGGTCATCACAGCGTCTTCGGGCGCGGAGGCCTTGTCCCTCGCGAGTGAGTGCGACGACGGCAAGGCGCCGGACCTGATCGTCTGCGACAACCGGCTGCGCGGCGGCGAGACGGGCGCTCAGGCTATCCGTCGGCTGCGGGCGGCCTGGGGTGCGGAAATCCCTGCCATGCTGGTCACCGGCGATGTGGCGGGCGCGAGCACGGCCGAAGACGGCGTCGCCGACCTGTTGCTGCACAAGCCCGTGCCCCATGCCGTGCTGCGCGCCGCGATCGGCCAGTTGCTGCGCAGGCGGCGCGGCTCTACGGCTGGACCCATCTAGCCGCCTCGTCCCGGTTCGCCACGCCGAGCGTCCGAAATATGGCGGTCAGGTGGGCCTTTACGGTGCCTTCGGTCACTCCCAGACCATAGGCGATCTGCTTGTTCGAAGCGCCGTCTCGGACCAGATTCAGCACGGCCCGCTGGCGGTCCGTCAGCTCCTGCACCGCCGAAGGCTGTCGTTGCGCCGCGGTCTGCTCGGCTCGCGCCATGAACGGCGGCACATAGACCTCGCCCGACAGCACCAGACGGACGGCGGCCGCCAAGGTCGAGGTGCCTGCGGACTTCGCAACATAGCCGAGCGCGCCCAATTCCAGGGCCGAGCGGACGTCTGCTCGCGCCTCCGAAGATGACACCACCATCAATGGCGTCGCGGGATGGGCCGTAAGGAAGCTCTCCACAGCCGATAGACCCGTCGCGTCGGGCAAGGCGAGGTCCATCAACACGAGGTCGAAGTCCAGATGGGCGGCCGTCACCGCCAACGCGGAGGCGCCGTCGGCGGCCTGCAGGATCTGGGCGTCGGGAAGGGCGGCACGCAACACAGCGGCCAGTCCTTCACGCACGACGCCGTGGTCATCGACGATCAGGATCTTCAAGTCACGCCGCCCTCAGCTGAACGCCCGGGCCCCAGGGTGGCGCGGCCCGCCTCAGGATCATGCGGCCGCAGTCGAATGGCCGCAACGGCCACGTAAGCCCTGAAATCCGGAAGCATCGTGATTGCGAGAGGCGTTCGCGGCGCCGGCTCCGTGGCAGAGAAGGCCACGCGGGCCCAGCCAATCAGCCCGGCGCGGGCACGGCCGCCGCAAACGCCTCAGCGATCTCACGCCGTGTGGCGATCCAGACGCCCGGATGTCTGGCGACATGATCCAGGAACCCCTTCAGCGCCCCTATCCGTCCGGGCCGGCCGATGATCCGCAGGTGCAGGCCCAGGCTCATATAGCGAGCGCCCTCGGCCTCCGCCTCGGCGGCCAGCCAGTCGAAGGTGTCGGTGGCGTACTGCAGCCAGTCGCGGGCGGTCAGTGAGGGCGCCAGCCAGAACTTCATGTCGTTAGAGTCGAGCGCATAGGGCATCATCAGCATCGGCCGTTTCGAGCCGTCGACCATCTCCACGGTCTCCCAAAAGGGGAAGTCATCGGAGTAGTCGTCCATGTGATAGGTGTAGCCCTCTTCAACCAGCAGGCGGCGCGTCACCTCGGTATGCAGGTAGCGCGAGAGCCAGCCGGACGGGCGCTGGCCGGTGGTGGCCTCAAGGCTGTCGGCGGCCTTGCGAATGAACTCCCGCTCCTTGGCCTCATCCATCCAGAACTGGTGCGCCCAGCGGTAGCCGTGGCTGCACACTTCGTCGCCCCGCGCGGCGATGGCGCGAGCCAGCTCCGGCGCCCGCTCCAGCGCCAGGGCCGCGGCCGTCCAGGTGGCGCGGATCTTGTGCTCGTCCAGCAGCTTCAGGATGCGCGGCGCGCCGGCCTTGAGGCCGTATTGATAGTTGCTCTCATTGCCGTGCATCCGCATCGGCCGCTTGGGCACGGCGCTGAGCTCGTCGACCGGCTCGGGCCCCTTGTCGCCGTCGCGCATGTTCTGTTCGGCGCCTTCCTCGACATTGACGACGACCGAAAGTGCGAACTTCGAGCCGTTAGGCCAGCGAAAACCGGGCGGGGCGGGCATGGTCAGTGCGGCTCTTCGCCGCCGGAGACATTCAGGCTCTCGGCGGTGATGTAGTTGGCCTCTTCGGAGCAGAGAAAGGCGACCGCCTTTGCGGTGTCTTCCGGCAGGCCGGGACGCTTCAACGGAATGCGGTCGGCCATGGCCTTGAGGTAGTCCTCGACCGAAGCCGCGCCGACCACCTTGGCGAAGTACTCATTCTGCCAGGCGCCCAGCCCCGTGGTGACGTGGTTGGGACAGACGTTGTTGACGGTGATCTGGTGGGGGCCAAGCTCGATGGCGGCGGATCGCACGAGTCCGACGAGGCCGTGCTTGGACGAGGTGTAGGCCTGGGCGTGAGGGAAGCCCGACTTGGCGGCCTGGCTGGCGACGTTGATGATCCGCCCGCCGCGCCCCTGCGCCACCATGACCTCGGCCGCCGCCCTCAGGCCGAAGAAGCAGCCGGTGAGGTTGACGTCGATCACGGCCCTCCAGTCATCGGGCGTGACCTCAAGGAGCGGCTTCATGATGTAGCCGATACCGGCGTTGTTGACCCAGATGTCGAGCGAGCCATGGGTGTCGACCGCATGTTTCGCCAGCGTCTGCTGGGCCCCGAAATCGCGCACGTCGCAGACGCAGGTAGAGGCTTGGCCACCGGCCGCGCGGATATCCGCCGCGATGGCCTCCATCTCATCGGTGGCGCCGATCATGGCGCCGGGTGTCGCTGCATCGCGCGGCGCGCCAATATCGGAGATCACGACAGATGCGCCCTCGGCGGCGAGCCGGCGACCGATGGCTTCGCCGAGCCCCTTGCGGCGACCCGAGCCGGTGACGACGGCCGTCTTGCCTACAAACCGTCCGGTCATTTCTTACGCTTCCAGCCGATCTTCTTCATGATCAGGAACTGCACGTCGGCCATGCCCTGGAACTCGCTGGCGATAGCCTGCATGACCGGCGTCGAGACGTCGGTTCCGAACTGGCCCATGTCGCGCACGTCGATGATCTCGATATACTTGTAGGGGCTCTTGCCGCCGCCCATCACTTCCTTGGTCTTGAAGACCTGGAACGACTTGATCGAGGGCAGGCCGTTGACCGTCGGCAGGTCCTTGGCGCGGGCCCAGGCCTCATAGTCCGACATTTTCACGCCGGGTTTGAGATTGAACAAAGCGATGATGCGCGTGATGGCCATGATCCCTCCCTGGCCCGACGTCCGGGCTGGCTTGAAATGATATAAACCTATACCATTTGGCTGGAAAAGCCCTTGGCGTACACTGACCCCGCAAGGAGGCGCGTGATGGACGGATCCGGCGACCTGAAGAACGCGGGCCCCGCGCAGATCTATGATGGCCCGCCCGACTACCGCGTGGTCGGCCGCCACGGCGTGTTTCCCGAGACCAGCCACGACGAGATCGCGCGCCTGAATTTCCTCGCGCACATGAACCGTCATCTTTCGACGCGGGTCGCGCCCCACGTAAAGACCGCCTGGGACAAGCGCGCCGAGCCAAGGCTCAAGGCGGAATCCGGCGCAGGCGCCCAGACCCGTCATGACGTGCGCAAGGCGTTGCTCAAGGATCCGATGTTTCAGACCTGGTCGGCGCTCCGGCGCATGACCATGGAGCAGCGCCAGCAGGCCGGACGCTGGACCACGATCCGTCAGGCCGAACAGCTTGCCGCCCAGGCGCGCACGTTGACCGAAGGCGACCCCCGGCTCGAGCTCGATCCGAAACTGCCGATCCCGCGCTATGTCTCGGCGGTCGACCACCACTGCATGCCGGGCAGCTACCATAAGGAGCTGTTCCCGGGTGATGTGTCCGGCGCGGCCAACTACGACCACGCCATCTTCGCCACCACGGGCGGCATGCTCGGCCGCTTCTCCGACGGCGGCGGCCACGCCGTGGCCCAGTGGGTCAGGAAGAACCTGCCTGATTTCAAGCCGCGCCGGATCCTCGATATCGGGGCCACGCTGGGTCAGAACGTGATCCCCATCGCCCAGGCGTTTCCGGACGCCGAGGTCATCGCGCTCGACGTGGGTGGGCCGATGCTGCGCTACGGTCTGGCGCGGGCCAAGTCGATGGGCGTGGAGAACGTGCGGTTCGTCCAGGCCGACGGATCGGATCTCTCACGCTATCCGGACGGCCACTTCGACTGGGTGCAGACCACCATGTTCCTGCACGAGCTCAGCTACGCCTCGATGCGGGCGATCTTCCGGGAGAGCTTCCGGGTGCTGGCGCCGGGCGGGATCGTGCTCCATGTCGAGCAGCCGCAATACGCGCCGCAGATGCCGCTCTTCGAGCAGGCGATGCGGGACTGGGACGCCTTCTACAACAACGAGCCGTTCTGGAGCACGCTGCATGAGATCGACCTCGACGCCTACATGGTCGAGGCGGGCTTTGCGACAGACCGGCTGATCCACGGCGGGGTGACCGCGGTGGTCGACAAGGATGTCTTCCCCGACGCTGCGGATGACGAGGGCGAGGACTATGGCCGCAAGGCCGCCTGGCACGTTATCGGAGCGCGCAAGTGAGCCTTTCCGAAGCCCTGGCGCGGGCGTCAAACAAGCCGGCCGGCAAGCGCCCCTATTTCCTGGATGATCGCGAAGTCGAGCGCGTCCTGGCGATCACCATGGCGGTCGCACAGGAGCTGGCGGTGGCCCGCGAGCGCGTCGACACGCTGGAGCGCCTGCTCGAGGCCAAGGGCGTGGTCGCCCGCGATGAGATCGAGCGCTTTCAGCCCACCGCCGACCAGGCCGCCGAACGCGGTTTGTGGATGCAGGAGTACCTGACCCGCGTGCTGCGCATCGTGCAGCAGGAGGCCGAGGCCATCGACGCCAACGCCGCCGGCGACCTCTATTCCGAAGAGGTGGCGGTCGAGGTTTCCCGGGTCGAGGCGTGAACCACGAGATTTCGAGCCTGATCCGCTCGGCGTTGTTCGTGTCGGATCTCAAGCGCTCCACCGCGTTCTATGCCGCGCTCGGCCTGACCGAGGTCTATTTCGAGGGTGAACTCGACGCGGCTTCGACCTCTGCCGCGCTCAAGACGCCGTCGGACGCCGTCTGTCGCTGCCGGATCGTCAAGCCGCCAGGTCGGCCCAACACCGGAATGGTCGGCTTGTTCCAGCTTGATCCACCCTTGTCGGCCATCCCGTCGCCCGAAGGCCCGCCGCGTATGGGCGAGGTGGCGCTGGTGTTCTACGCCCAGCCCATCGCCGAGGTGGTCGACGCCGCGCGGGCCGCGGGGGCCACCTGGTCGCCTGATCCGACGCTGTTTGTCATGCCGCATCGCCAACAGCTCGAAGTCTGTCTTCGCGACCCGGACGGGGTGCTGATCAACCTGATCGACCGGCCACCCGCCGAGCAGGACCGGACCGCGCCAGTCGGCGGTTGACCCGAGCCTTGCGCCTTCGCATCGTCGGGGCCGGTTCGGAGGGCATGAAATGCGCGGCGTGATTCTGGCGGCGGCCATGGCGCTGGGGCTATCGGCCTGCGCCGGGCCCGACATCCCGTTTGCGAGCCTCAACGCGAAGTACGCCAATCCGCAATCCAAGTGGATGGATCTGCCCGACGGATTGAAAGTCCACTATCGAGATGAGGGTCGACGCGACGGGCGCGCGATTGTGTTGATCCACGGCTTCTCGGCTTCGCTTCACGCATGGGAGCCATGGGTCCAACGCCTGGCGCCGGACTATCGGGTGATCACGCTCGACCTGCCGGGGCATGGCCTGACGCAGGCGCCGAAGGGCTATCGGGTGGGCCCCGACACCCAGGTGAAGGTGGTTGATCACGTCACGGCGCGTTTGGGTGCGGAACGGTTTGTGGTCGGCGGAAACTCGATGGGCGGCGGCGTCTCGTGGCGATATGCGCTTGCCTATCCGGAGAAGGTCGAAGCCCTGGTGCTGGTCAATGCGGCAGGCTGGCCGAGCGAACGATCCGGCGACGGTCCGCCCTTGGT
>NZ_JBILUK010000056.1:0-16679 GCF_044371015.1 Phenylobacterium sp. | reverse complement strand
CTTTCGACAGTAGGGCCAAGCGCTTGGGCCTGGACCGGCGCAGTTTTCACGGGCGTTCGGATGCCCTCGGCCTCGAAGGCGTTCAACAGACGGCGATTGAACTCACGCCCGACCTCCCACTGGTCCCGTGGCCTCGTGGTGATGCGGGCCTTCAGATGGATCGCGTTGTCGGTCAGCCGGTCCACGCCCAGCACTTCGAACGGCCGGTTGATGCGCGCGGCGTAGGCCGGATCCGCCGCCATCGCCTCCCCAACCTGACGGATCACCGCCAACGCCTTGTCGACATCCGTATCGTAGCTGATCGGCGCCTCCACCAGATAGGCGGAGAAATCCTTGCTTCGGTTATGGATCACCTGGGCTTCGCTGTAGGGGAAGATGTGCAGGGTGGCATCGACGTCGCGCAGGCGGATCGTGCGCAGCGTCATGGCCTCGACCACGCCCGCCGAGGTTCCAATCCGCACGTTGTCGCCCACCGAAACCACATCCTCGGCGACCAGAAACAGGCCGGTAAGGAAGTCCTTCACCAGGGTCTGCGCGCCGAAGCCCAGCGCAATGCCGAGCACCCCGGCGCTGGCCAGAACGGGCCCGACATTGACCCCGAGTTCGGTCATCAGGGTCAGCACCCCGGTGATGAGGATCGCGATTTGGGCGAACCCCTTGAGCAAAGGCCGCAAGGTCCGAAGCTGCGCCGCCTTTCGCGCTTCATCACTGCGACGCGCGAACCCGCCCACGGTTCGATCTATCGCCAGGCCGCTGAGTTCGATCAGGCCAATGGTGATGACCATCACCACAACTAGGCGGGCCAACCGGCCGCCAAGGTCAGCCCCTAACAGGGAGAGCGCATCGAGTCCCCATACGCCCAGGATGGCCACCCCAGCGGCGACGGCCGCCACCAGACGTAAGATGGTCCAGGTCAGTCGCGTCGCCTCGGCGACCCGGGCCTTGCCCATGGCGTCATCGGCCAATCCCGGCCGGGCGAGCAGGCGGTCAAGCGCCCGCCCCAGCAGCCACACCCCCAACGCAGCGCCGACGGCGATGGCCAGCGACAGTGCAATGCTCGTGGTGATCTCCTCAGCGCTCATGGCCGCCACGTGACGGGCAAGCTCGTCCAGGCCATCAACCAGTCGGTCAATAGGCGCAGGCGCGGCAGGACCGGGGGTCGAAGGCGCCGTGGGCTCGGCCATGGACTTAACCGCCCTGCCCCATCCGGATCGCGGCAGAGCGGGCGTGCGCCGGCAGCCCTTCAGCCTCAGCCAGGACAATCGCCGCCGGCGCCAGAGCCGCGAATGCGGCGGCGTCGCACTTCAGAATTGAGGTGCGCTTGAGGAAGTCGAAGAGGGAAAGACCGGAGGAGAACCGCGCCGCCCGGCTGGTCGGCAGCACGTGATTTGATCCGGCAACATAGTCGCCCAGCGCCTCCGGCGCATAGCGGCCGAGGAAGATCGCTCCGGCATGGCGCACCTGATCAGCCAGCCGCTCGGGAGCATCCAGGGCGAACTCCACATGCTCGGGGGCAATCTGGTTGACGAGGTCCGGGGCGGCTTCGAGCGGCGCCAGCACTGTGGCGCCGTGGGTGGTCCAGGATGCGCGCGCCGCCTCTGACGTCGCCAATCCAGAAAGTTGCGACTCGATCGCGGCAGCGACTGCGTCTGCAAAAGCCTCGTCATCTGTGATCAGGATCGACTGCGCGGCGGGGTCGTGCTCGGCCTGCGAGAGCAGGTCGGCGGCGATCCAGTCCGGCCGGTTGGCGCCGTCCGCCACCACGACGATCTCCGATGGCCCCGCCAGGGCGTCGATGCCGACCACGCCGTAGACCTGCCGCTTGGCGGCGGTGACATAGGCGTTGCCCGGTCCGACGATCTTGTCCACCGGACGGATCGGACCGGCGCCAAAGGCCAGGGCGCCCACCGCCTGAGCCCCGCCCACTCGCCAGATTTCGCTCACGCCCGCCGCCTTGGCCGCCGCCAGCACCGCCGGCTGCAATCGGCCAGGCGGGGTCACCATTGCGATCCGGCCGACTCCGGCGGCTGCGGCAGGCACGGCGTTCATCAGCACGGTGGAGGGATAGGCCGCGCGACCGCCGGGCACATAGATCCCGACCGAATCGAGCGCCGTCCAGCGCCATCCCAGTTGCACGCCCGCGGCGTCGGTGAAGCTCTGATCCGAGGGCCGTTGGCGTTCATGATAGGCGCGGATGCGGTCGGCCGCGAAGGCGATGGCCTCGCGCACATCGACAGGACAGGCGGCGACACCGGCCTCGATTTCCGCTTCGGAAACCCGCGCATCGGCCTCGGTGATCGCGGTCCGGTCAAAGGCTTCCGAGTAGCGCGCCACCGCCGCAAAGCCCTCGCGCCGCACCGCCTGGAGCACCTCTCGCACCGCGCCGTCCACGTCGGTCGGCGTCTCCCGGCGTTCGTCGAGGAACGCGGCGAAGGCGGCGGCGAAACTCGGATCGGTATGGCGGAACTTGCGCATGGCGCGCCATTTAGCGTCCGGATGGCTCATGCGCCATGCCGCGCGGAGGCATTCGGTTCAGGCTTGGTGATCCGGAGCGCGCGGAGTCGGCCAGGGATCAGACACATCCACCAGCATCAGATCCAGGCATTCCACTTCCGCGCGCAGATCGCCGCCACCGGCGAAGGTCAAGGTCAGAACGCCACCAGGCGGCTCGTCGGGATCAAACGCGATGGACAGCAGCGAGATCACGGCGTCCACCCGATCCCGGCGGATACGTCGCGCCTTCAGCGACAGCACGCCGCCTACCTGAAGTCCGGCGCGCACCCGCTGGCGCTTGGCGCCTTCCCAGCGAAACCGGTTGAATCCGATGGTCAGACGGCGGCCCCGCGGGTCGTATTCGATGTCGCCGACCCGCGCGATGGCGTCCTGCAACGCCGCCGACAAAACCGCGAGATCGTCCTTGTCCTCTGCCAGAAGGCGCAGCGGCGTACGCTCTGCCATACTTAGTCTGCGGCCTCCTCGACCGGCTCGCCTCGTAAACGACGCACCTGGGCCCCACAGGCCCCGAGCTTCTCTTCAAGGCGTTCGAAACCGCGGTCCAGATGATAGACCCGGTTCACGATGGTTTCGCCCTTGGCCGCCAGTCCAGCGATCACCAGGCTGACCGAAGCGCGCAGATCGGTGGCCATCACCTGGGCGCCGTTGAGGCCCGCCACGCCGCGCACTCGGGCTTCACCGCCCTGTACCGAGATATCGGCCCCCAGCCGCGCCAGCTCGGGCACGTGCATGAACCGGTTCTCGAAAATCGTCTCACGGATCACGCTCTCGCCGTCGGCCAGCGTCATCAGCGCCATGAACTGCGCCTGCAGGTCCGTGGCGAAGCCGGGATAGGGATCCGTGGTGATTTCGACCGCCTTCAGCCGCTCCGGTCCGCGCCGGATCGTCATCCCGTCGGCGTGCTCGGCGACGTCCACGCCCGCTTCGCGCATCTTCTCGATCAAGGCGGTGATCAGGTCGGCGCGGGTGCCGGTCAGCCGGACCTCTCCGCCGGCCATGGCGGCGGCCAGAGCATAGGTCCCAGTCTCGATCCGGTCGGGCAGCACCGGATGCGTGGCGCCGGTCAAGCGGCTTACGCCGGTCACCCGTATCGTCGGCGTCCCGGCCCCGCTCACCTTGGCTCCCATCCGGTTGAGGCAATCAGCCAGGTCAGTAATCTCCGGCTCGCAGGCGGCGTTGCCGATCACGGTCTCGCCCTCAGCCAGAACGGCGGCCAGCAGGGTGTGCTCTGTCGCGCCAACCGAGACGAACGGAAAGCTGATCTCGCCGCCCTTCAGGCCGCGCGGCGCCTGGGCGTAGACATAACCCTCGTGCAGGTCGATCCGCGCGCCCAGCGCCTCCAGCGCCTTGAGGTGCAAATCGACCGGTCGCGCCCCGATGGAGCATCCGCCCGGCAACGAAACCTTAGCCTGTCCCGTTCGGGCCAGCAGGGGCCCAAGCACGTTGAACGATGCGCGCATCTGGCGGACCAGATCATAGGGTGCAAATCCACTGACGATCTCGCGGGTGGTCAGCACCGTTTCGGGGCCATCCGCCCCATCCTGATCGACCACCTCGGCGCCAAGCCGTTGCAGGAGCCGCCCCAGAAAACGCGTGTCCGCCAGCCGCGGCATGTTGGTCAGCCGCAGCGGCTCGTCAGTGAGCAGACTCGCCGCCATCAGCTTGATGGCCGAGTTCTTGGCGCCGCTGATGGGGATTTCCCCTTCCAGCCGCGCGCCGCCGATGATGGCGATGCGGTCCAAGCGGTGTCCCTAAAGCCCCGTGAGCCGGGCCGAAGAGTCGGCCCGCGCTTGCGGCGGTATCTCTAGCGTGCCGCTTCGCCGACCGCCAAGCGGTCAATCCGTGGAGATCTTGCTGGGTTTCGATGGCGTAGCGGGCGGCGCCTTGCGGCGGCGCAGATTGGACCGCAACGCCTGGGCCAGCCGCGCCTCGCGGCGCGCGGCGTCCGGGCTTAAGGTCGGGGGTCGGGACTTATCGGGACCGGCCATACGCCGCAGGTGTGATCGCGCGGCGTCGCCGTCAAGGCGAATTGGGGCTTCACGCCGCCCGCCACGCCCTATATACGCCGCCCCTTCGCCGCCGTAGCTCAGTGGTAGAGCGCATCCTTGGTAAGGCTGAGGTCGGCAGTTCAATCCTGCCCGGCGGCACCATTTTATTCTCAGTCAGTCGGCGTCGCGGCACGCGCTGCCGTCACGAATCGAGAATTCTCGGCTCAGCGAGCGGGATCAGCTCCTCTCGAACGAACTCGATCCGGCTCAATAGATCCCTAGCGTTCTCCTCTGTTTCGGCCGCAGCGATCGGGTAGCTGTCGTCGAGGTCATCGCCCGCAAGGATATTGTCCGCCCAATCTTGCGCGATGGCGCAGTAGAGCCTCAGCGCAATCGCCGGCGTCGGCGCATCGTCCGTCTCAAAGTGCATCGAGGGGCAGTTTCCCACCACCACCCAACGCTCGGAGTCCTCCAGCTTTCGCGGCGCCACGAACCGGACAAGGAAGAGCGCCAGGATGGATTCAATACCGAATGCGAGGATCAATTCCGCGATAGGCTGAGTGTACGGATCGCGATCAATAAACTCTCGCGCTTTCGCCTCCATCGCCTGAAGACCCTCGACCTCTTCATCGCTCTCGTAGTCGATGTTGATCCCAAACGGGAACCTGGAGGTGTCTACGAACATGGCGAATAACCCTAGATCGCCCACGCCTCCAGTTCAAGAACAAAACCTAAACACGTCTGCATCTAGATGAACACGTCGCCCGGTTTGGATTTCGGATGGTTTCGCTTCCGATACTCCTCATTGCTCCGCCATACGTCCTCCTGGCTCGGCACGCCCATCATATCACTGACGAAATTGTCGAAACTATCGGTTCGGATGCGGCCGCTCAGGATGCCGGTTAGGCCGGTGACAATCCCCAGCGGACCAAATCCGCGGATCGGGGGCGGCTTTGGCTTTTTCGGAGCGTTCGCGGGCGGCTCTACGGTTCCACCAAACGCCTTGGCGATCGCGCGACGCATCGCGAACCTACGGTTGTCTCCTTCGTTCTTGTGTTTGGCGCGATGCTCGTCAGGGTGCATGGGCTCGATGTTGTCGAGCGTATTTGTGCCCCCGTCTGCAATCGCCCGGATGTGGGAGACGTCATAGTCCCTTCCGTCTGGCGTCTGTGGCCACGAGCCCTTCTTCCTGATGTATTCCCTCTTTAGGCGTCGATTTTCGGGATTTCCGACTGGGAAGAGGCGAGCCTCCGAGTCTTCCAAACCGAGGGCGGAAGATGAAATTGCGCCCTCATCCCTGAACATGGCGGCGCGACCCGAAGTGCGGACGGCGCTGTATCCACCGTGACCGTTTCGCATCCACAGAACGTCATCGCCATGGCTGACAGCGTTGGTGAGACCCGCTGCGGGCGCACCTCCGCTCTCACCGACCGGGCCGCCGAAGAAGGCTTCGCGCCGTTCCCGCGCGACAGCTCGCCTCTCCTCCTCAACCTCAGCCGGGCTGCGCCTGTACCAGGCCTCCAGAGCTGTGCCGTGCAGAACTGCGGGATCCACTGGCCTTCTAGGCATCGCGCACCTCCATGATTCCGGTTGGCACGGTGGCGACCCACCCCCTTCGCCCCCCCACTCTCACCGCCGCCCACATCACCGCCCGCCGCCAGGTCGGCACGCCCACCACCGCCATCGCCTCTGCGAAGATCGCGTCAGCCCGGGCGCGACTGAACCGCCCGCCCTCGCCGCCGGTCGCATAGAGCCAGTCGTGCAGGATCGCCGGCCGCGCCCACGGGCCGAGCGGCGGGAACAGGTTCCAAAGACCCCAGGGGATACTGGCGAAGTCGGTCTCGAAGCCTGCGGGCGCGCTGATCGCCTCGTCGCCGTCGGCCGCACCCACCCGGTACTCCAGGGCTTCCAGTAACCGCACACAGGCCCGTCCGCCCCTTCGGCGCCCAGGGACCTCCTCTACCCGGAACGCTCCGGTGATCCGCGCCGGCGCGCTCATCGCGGCGTCTCCTGATCGGGCGCGCAGCGGATCGAGATCGAGGCCGTGGGCGGCGCCAGGCCGCCCAGCGTGCCGACATAGCTGCGTTCACAGCCGCGCAGGTTTTCCAGCAGCTTGGCCGTCGCCGCCGCGTCGGTCCCGCCCAGGCTTGCGCAGCCGGTCAGAGCCATCGCGCCCGCCGACGCCAAAACCGGCCGGCTCGCCGCCCGCAACAGCCCCAGCGCATAGTCGCCGGATCGCGTCCGCGTCAGGACCTGCCGACGCAGCCTCGGATCGAACGAAATGTGGCACCACGAACCCTCTTCAATGATCTGATCGAACGGCAAGTCCGCCGCCGCGAGCGCCCGACACACCCGTGCCGGATCGCCAAAGCCGTGGCAGTTGAAGTCCACCGCATAGCCCTTCAGGTGGGCCGACGTCCGGGCGCCGCCTACGCGGCGGTTGAGCTCGGGCGAGCGATATCCGCTGGTCACGGTGATCACCCGGTCATCCAGTTCGGCCCGCACCCCCTCCATGCGCCGCGCGGTCTCGCGCAGCGTCTTAATCACCTGCGCAGGTGGCCGGTTGTCGATGTCGCGGTGTTGCGTGACGCAAAGTTCCTCCAGGGTGAAATTGGGCGACAGTCGGGTGGTCATGCCGGCCTCCGGGGCTGGGGTTGGGGGTCCATTTGGGGCTCGAGCCGCGCGCTCGACGGCGGCGGCTCAGGGGGATGCGGATGCGGCGGGTCGGCGTGGCCCGACCAGATCTGCGCGAGCGCCCAGGCCAACAGAGCGGCCGTGACGCCCCAGGCCCGCGCCTTGAGGGCTTCCACGGCCCTTAGCGTCGAGCCCGCCGCCGCTCGGATCTCGCCAAGACGCTCCTCGCAACGAGTCTCATGGTCGTGGAGGCGTTGTTCGACGGCCGCCAACCGTTCGCTGAGCGCGGCCATCAGGTCTTCACCCCGACGCTGCCGCCGAAGGTGATGCCCTTGGTCTTCTCAACAGTCTGGTCCGACTTGACGCCGGCCTCCGTCTCACCGGCGAAGAGGCCGATGGGCAGCCCCTGCAGCATGGCGACGATCTGCTGGGTGCTGGTCACGGGCGCGCTAAGTTGCGCCTGCTCGATGCCGCGTTGTGTAGCCCCCACCGCGCCCAGCGTCTCGATGTTGGCCCTGCGGTTAGCGTCCAGCCCGTTGGCCAGCCACGCCAGCTGATCGGCGACGGTCAACTGGCGCGCGCCGAGCCCTTCGGCGAGAGCGATCTTTTGCGCCCTGTCCTGCAGCGCCAGTTGAGCGTTCGCGATCCGGGCCTGGGTCGCCCGGTCAGCGTCGCCTTGGGCGGCGCCCAGCGCGGTTTGCCAGCCTGACGACCGGAGCCCACCCAACGCGCTCGCCCGCGCCCGCGCCAGTTCGCCCTCGGTGGCGCTCCGCGTCAGGGCGGCGCCCGAGCCGCCGAACGCACCCGCGCCAGCCAGCTCCAGATCCTGCCGCGCCCGGGTCCGACCGGCGTCTTCGTCAAGATCCGCGGCGGTCGCATCCACCACCTGGCTCAGATAGGGATTCAGGTAGCGGTCGGTGTAGTCATAAGCCTTGCCGCCCGAAGCGAACGGCGTCGCCGCCTCCTGAAACGGCTTGGCCCAGCCGCCGTCCGCCGCGGCGCGCGTCAAGTCCACCGCCTGGCCATATACACCGTCGTAGCCGCCCAGATCGCCGGTCCGGTGCGCAGCTTCGATCTGCAGCGGATGCCTTGGCGCCACATCCGCTGCGGGATTGCGGCTAAGCAGGCTCTCCACCCGCCCCGCGGCGCCTTCGGTCAAGGACGTCGCCCAACCCGGCAATGTTGGGGTCCGAGTGTTGGAAAACGTGCCGCTCGACGTGGTGGTCGTCTTGCTCTTGTTGCCGCTGAAACTCAGTCCCCGGGGTGGAAACGCCATCGGAGTTCTCCTTGAAATCTGTCAGGCCGCGCCGGCCGGCGCGGCGTCGAACATCGGCTTGCCGATCCGGCAGCCGGTAGGTGCGCTCTCTCCGGAGACACGCAGCTTGAAGAGCCTTCCCGCAATCAGCAGATCCGCCTTGGCCGTGCCGGGCGCCAGCGTCACCGCCTGGCGCGCGGTCTCCGGCCCTTGCGGATGCAGCCGGGCGACCGCCTCCACGGTCACGGGACCGGCCTGATCTCGGAAGTCGGGCCAGAGGCCGCGGATCAGCAAGGTCTGCTCAGGGTCCAGGTGCGCATCGGCGGTCTCGATCCGCCAGGAGAACGGCGCGCCGTCCGCCGAGCGCCCCTTCTCATGCAGATGGATCGCGCCGCCCGGCGTGGCGGCGATCGGGTAGGCCGAGGGCCCGGCGTCCACAAACGCGCTGCGCGCCATCTCGCCGCGATGCCAGGCGCCGGCGTCCGCGCCGCTGACCGCAAGCGCCAGATATCGACTGTTCTCGAATCCGTCGCGCCGATCAGGATAGTCGAACCTGATTTCGCCGAACTCCGCGTTCGACGAGGCCATCACCTTGTCACCCTGGCTGGCAGCCAGTTCCTCTGCGAAATCTCGCCGGATCGGACACGGAATGGGTTCCGGCTCCCCGCCGGGCGCATAGCGATAGAATTGTCGGTCCGGGCTCGCCCAGAACGCGGTCTGGCCGACCACCACCGCGGCGTTCGGTCCGATCAGGCCGCAGTTGCGCCCCACCCGCTCGAACCGCCAGGGCTGGTTGAGCGCGCCGACGAACGCGCCAAGAAACAGTGCGTCGCCTGTCCACACCAACAGGTACGGCCCGCACATTCGGCCCGCCACAATCCGTCCGCC
This sequence comes from Phenylobacterium sp., assembly GCF_044371015.1. GTDB lineage: Bacteria > Pseudomonadota > Alphaproteobacteria > Caulobacterales > Caulobacteraceae > Phenylobacterium. Next base: position 7,400 of record NZ_JBILUK010000056.1, on the reverse strand, counting down.
GCCGGTCAGCACATACTCCCGCGCCGTCGAACCGGGGGCCGTCGTCGACCACTGCGTGTTGTCGCGGATCGAGGAGTGGCGGATGCAGAGCGGATTGAAGGTCCCGGAGACCTCCTCGCTGCAGCCCAGCGCGAACACCTGATAGCCACCGCCCAGGGGCGCCACCAGCATGTGGGTCACCTTGGCCGGCGCGCCCGCAAGCGCCACCGCTTTCTGCGCGGTGTTGTTGGTCCAGGCGAAAATGGTCTGCCCACGTGGGCTCGCCAACAGGTGCTGGCCCCAGGCCCCGAACGACCAACTCAGCGGGAAGTAGTCGCCGGCCGAGGCCAACCCGAAGCCGCCGACACCGTAAGCGCCGGTCCCGAAACCCGCCGAACCTGCGCCATGTTCGGCGCCGGCGGTGAAACCGCTGGTCGGCGTGAGGTCGAACATCTCTCCGCCGCGCCACAGCGATAGGCCTGTGTGCGTCCCGAACGCCACATCCAGAACGCCGGCGTTATCGGTCCAAGGGAAGATCCCCCGGCAAACGCCGGCCAAGGTGGCGTTGGTCAGCCGTTCCCATCCGCCGATCGTCTCCGGCCGGCCGAGCCGGAACCGGACGTTGGAACCGTCCGCCCATCGGCCCCCGGCCGCGAAGGTGGTGTCGTCGCCGCTCAGGCCGGGCGGCAGCTCCAGAGGTATCTGCATTGGCAAGGTTCCCGCCGCCGACCGAACGGGCCGGCTTGTTTCGGGGCGCGCGCCCCGGCATTCATCGCGCTCATTGATCAGAGGCCCGGCATGCGCCGGCGCCGCCGCAGGACCGTCCCTTGACCGAGACCAGCACCTCGACCGCCGTCATCCGCGCCGAGCCCGATGGCTACGACATGGGCAAGACCAAGCTCATGGGTCGCCAGGCCGCGGGCCATGGCTTCCTGCGCGCCGCCGTCATGGGCCGGGGCGAGCATCCGATCTTTGGCTACACGCCCTCACAGGGTTCGGCCCGCGGCTTCGAACGCATCGTCGGCGAGATCGATCCGACAGCCCGCTTTCAGTGGATGCCGGCCGACCAGCTGGAGCGGCTGGGCGAGGTGGGCGTGCTCTATCTCGCCGACATCACCGTCGCCACGCACGCGCGCCTGCGCCTCCGGGCCGGGGTCGGCGCCTTCTCCCTCTGCGGCGTGACTCACACCACCGCCAGCGCCGGCGCCATGGATGAGATCGTTGGTCTGTTGCGTGAGCCGGTCGCACCTTGGGATGCGCTGGTCTGCACCTCTACCTCGGTCGTCGAAACCGTCCGTCGGATCCATGAGGCCGAGGCGGACTATCTGCGCTGGCGGCTGGGCCCTGAGGTCCGCATCCAAGGGCCGCAACTCCCGCTTATTCCGCTCGGCGTTCACTGCGATGACTTCGAGATCACGCCGGAGGCCCGCGCCGAGGCCCGCGCGGAGCTCGGTCTGGATGACGACGTCACGGTCGGCCTCTTCGTCGGTCGCCTCGTGTTTCACGCCAAGGCCCACCCCTTCCCGATGTTCCGAGGCTTCCAGCTCGCCGCCGAGCGCACGGGCCGCAAGCTGGCCCTCATCCTCTCGGGCTGGTTCCCCAACAAGGGCGTTGAGGACGCCTTTATCCAGGGCGCCGCTCAGTTCGCACCCGACGTTCAGCTGATCGTCCTTGAGGGGCGCGAGGCTGCCGCCAAGGCGCGCGCCTGGGGCGCGGCCGACCTCTTCGTGTCGCTCTCCGACAACATTCAGGAGACCTTTGGCCTTACCCCCGTTGAAGCCATGGCCGCCGGTCTGCCGCTCGTCGTCTCCGACTGGAACGGCTACCGCGACACGGTTCGCGACGGCATCGACGGCGTCCGGGTGCCCACCGCGGCCCCGGCGCTGGGCGGCGGCCAGGCTCTGGTCCGCGCGCTGGAGACCGGCGGCTTCAACTACGATCAGTATTGCTGGGCCACCGCCGCCACGATCTCGGTCGACATCGAAGGCGTCGCCGCCGCCGTGGCCGCCATGGCCGTCTCGCCGGACCTCCGCCGACGCATGGGCGAGGCCGGCCGCCAACGGGCGCGCGACGTCTATGACTGGCCGGTCGTCTATCGCCAGTACCAGGCGCTCTGGGCCGAGCTGAACGCCCGGCGCAAAGCCGACACCGCCAACCCGGAGATCGCCGCGCGCCTCAAGGCCGCGCCCACCTCAGGCGCCAGCCGCCTGGATCCCTTCAACGCCTTCGGCCACTACGCCACCCGTGCGCTCGGCCCATCCGCACGACTAGAACTGATCCCAGGCGCTGACTCTCAGACGCTTCGGGCCATTCTCAATCACGGCCTCTTCAGCGCCCTGTTATCGCCCCACGATCACATGGAGCGCGCCTTCGCCGCCATCGCCGCCCAACCCGGCCTCACCGCCCGAGACTGCGCCACCGCCATCGGCGTCCCAGTCCCCGGAACGATCCGCGCGATCGGGTTGCTGATGAAGGTGGGTCTGGTGCGGCGCGTTTAGGGGCGTCACCGGACTTCAACCGGTGATCGATCTTGGCCCCCCGCAAAGCTCCTCCTCGACCTTTTCGATCACGGCGTTCCAGTCGCCTAGTTGCGGCTGACGGAACAGGCGGACGGAATTGTACCAAGGGCTGTCGTTTCGGTCCCGCAGCCAGCGCCAGTCGCCTACGAATGGCAGCATCACCCAGCACCTCTTCCCCAAAGCGCCGGCCAGATGTGCCACTGACGTGTCGACCGTAATCACCAAATCGAGACCGCTGATAATCTGGGCGGTATCCAGGAAATCGTTAGCGCCAGTCACCGCGGGATCCAGGGACCTAACGTTGGGCAGGGTTTCCAAGCGACGGGCCAAATCGCTCGGAAGTGATCGATTCCGATCGTTTGGGTGACCCGGACTGCCCTTTGTGACCAACCCGATCCCCCCGTCCCGGCCTTGGGAGGAAAGGTAGGTGCCCCCATTGAGCGCTTCTAGACTCACGCCAAGCCGGTACGGAAGGGAAGCTATCGAGATCCAAGCGTCACAGCGTGGGATGCTCGCTGCCCCACCAGCTTCGACTACCGTCGCGCCAGTTTGAGCGAACAGCCTCGCCAATGGGGGTGGCGCAACTAACACTGTCTGTGTTCCGGTCCGCACCAAGTCGCGCACAAAACGCGCGTACATGATCTGATCGCCGAAGCCTTGCTCTGGAACAACGAGCAGTCGGCCAATGGGCTGTCCATTCCATTCAGGGTAGGGCAACCTTTGCAAAGGAGCCACGGCCGCTGCCTTGGATTCCCTCAGTTCATGGAGCTTCCATCCGGCATCGAAGTCTCCATTTCGGAGTAGCAGATAGCCAAGTCTCCGTAAAATTCGAGGCTCACCCGGAAATCGTATCGAACCCGCGATGTAGGTCTCGATCGCTTCGTCAAAGCTACCCCGGTTCTCCTGAATTGAACCTAGATTGACGCTTGCTGAAACAATATTCGATCGCTCCACAAGCGAACGAAACATGGACTCCGCTTCCGAAATTCGGTTATTCTGGTAGTGATTTATTGCAGCATCGAAGATTTCCATTGCTCGAACTTCACTCAACACATCACCAGGATGTGAATGTGTCATGGTCGGCCTCTGGGAGTTTCAATTGACCCTAACAAGGTACAAGAGCAAGCGGCCCTCTGCACCCGCTTGTGATCCGACCGTCGTGCTTCCAGCACCACCTCCACCAAGGGTGGGACCTACTCCGCCTACACTTCCCCCTCGTCCTTGCGTCAAGCCAATGATCCTGGATTTGAAGCCCGCAGGTCCGCCGCCACCTCCCGCTCCGCCAGAGCCAAGCCCGCCAGTACCGCCGCCATCTTGGCCGCTGCCCCCATTGGTTGAGGATGCACCGCCTTGGCCCCCAATCGAGGTCGCCTTGACGGCGGGCCCATAACCGCTGCCGCCGCTACCGCCGAATCCGCTCCCGCCCTGTCCGCCTGTCCCGACTAGAACTGAGCCGTCAGGAAGGCGCGCCCATGAGTCACCACCAGGAGACCCAGCGCCCATACCACTTGCGATGGCAGCTCCACCAACGCCAATCTGGTACTCAATCTTCTGTCCCTGAAAGAAGCGTCGGCGAGCTAGGATAGAGCCACCACCTCCGCCGCCAGGCGAGCTTCCTCCAACACTTGAGTGCCCGGAACCACCCGCGCCCCAGAGCATGATGGTTGCTTGGCAATCGAACGGAAGTGTGTAGCTGCCCACGCCCACACCGTTCAGATCGACGATCCCACCCAGCATCACCCCGACCGTCTGTCGCTTCCCCCTCAACCCTTGCCCCACCAGGCCCCTGAGTGGTTGTCCCTGCATCAGTAGTCCGCCCACTCGGTGGTGAAGGCGATCTGCTTTGTAGCGCCGATGGCGGCGTAGAGTTTCTCGCCGGCCGCCAGGATCAGGGGGTTGTCGTCGGAGTAACCGAAGTCCGTCGCCGGCGCCTCGGTGGTCTGCGCCATGGTGTAGGCCGCCATCCGTGAGGAGCGGAAAAACCGCTTGGTCGTCCCGCTCCCATCACCATCCCGAAAGAGCTGGAGTTGGGTGTCAGCCACGGTCTCCAGTGGGATGGCCGAGGCCCGGGTCAGCCGCGCGCCATTGGCCCCGGCGGTGGCGATCACCAGGATGTTGGTCGGCGCGGAATAGTTGGTGTTGGCGGTGGTGCAGAGCGCGCCGCCGCTCCTGGGGCCTTGCGGCGTCACAATGCTGTTGGGGGTTACGGGCATGGGTCCGGATCTCCTGTCTTGCGGGTTTTCAGAGGGCGACGGCCATGGCGACGGCCAGGCCCTTCACGGCCGCGCCGTAGTCGGCGATGTCGGAGGAGGTCACGGCCTGCCAGCTGGCGTTGGCGCCATCGGTGCGGACGAACTTGCCCGCCGCGCCACCCTGGGCCGGCAGGGCTCCCGCGTTGTAGGTCCAGGCCACCCCCGCCACCCAGTCCTTGATCGAAGCGCCGCCATATCCAGGCGTCTTCACCGCCCCGCCGTCGGTGGCCGCCCAGACGACGTCGCCGGCGTCCACGGTCAGAGTTTCCGCGGCGCCGGTCGTCAGCGTCACCGGCCCCGCGCAGGCGTTCCAGACCAGATAGGTCTTGGCCACCGGTGGCAGCGTCACGGTAAAGGGACCCGCGCCGCCGGTGAATTTCAGCGTCGCCGAGCGCGCCTCGTCCGCCGCTCCGTTGGCGGTCGAGAGTGTGACCGGTCCGGTCAGCGGCTTCAGGGTCCAACCGGCGATGGCCCTGTCGGCGTGGGCGAGCGCCGTGTTCAGCTTCTCGCCCCAGAGGTTGATGTTCTCGCCCGTGAACTGCAGCTCCAGGCGGAGCGATGGCGACCAGGATGAAGGCATCAGACGATCACGGCTCCCGTATCTTGGCGGATCCAGTTGGTCCCATCGGAGTGGGCCAGGATGTTGAGATCGCTCACCAGCAGCAGGGTGCGAGGGTGGGCGACGGCGGGCGGCAGACCGGCCTGAGTGGTGGCGAAGATCGGCGTTGGCGCGCCGGGCTGGTTCAGCCGGTCCAGAGCCTCCTTTAGCGCCAGCAGCGGCGCACGCAGCGCCTCCGGGGCCCCCGGGCCGGCGATCAGCATGCGCCCGCCAGCTCCGGCAGGTCGGTGACCAGCCGGCTCGCCGCGCGGCTCCGCGCCGCCTTGGCGTTCAACTCGGCCACCGCCCGCTGCAGTTTGGCTTCATAGGCTTGGGCCAGCTCTCCATCGCGAAGGAACGGACCGGCCTCGCAGAGCGTGGCGAACAGGTAGATGTCGGGCGCCTCATCCAGGAGTGCATTGGTCGGCGCAACGGCCGAAAGCGAGAACGCCCTGAGCATCCTCAGCACGAGTGTCGTCGGCGCTGCGCAAGGCCGATCGAAGGTCACAGCCTGGCCGTCCACAGACCAGGCGGACGGCTCGCCGCGGGCGGTCCATGCCCGTTGACGCGCCGCTTCGACAAACGGCAACTCCTCGCGCCCCTCGGGCCGCACAACCCATAGCCGCAGCGGCTCGGTGAACCCCGCCGGCAGCGGCGCGCTCATAGCGCCCCCTGCGACATGGAGCGTCGCTTCGGTCTCCGAGAGTCGGGTCCGCAGGATGCGGTTCAGCCGCGCTTCGGCGAGCGCGATGAACTCGGGGATGCGCGCGGTCAGGTCCCCGCGCACCAGCCAGCCGGCCGCAGCCGCCTGCAGTTCGGCATAGGTTGAGATGGCCATCGGCCTCTCCGTTTCGAAGGGTTGCTGGTGGACCGGATGGGCGGGCGGCCCGCGTGCTCACGCCGGCCGCCACACCATCATTGCGAAGCCGAACTCATCGATTGGCGAGGCGGCAGGCCAGTTGCGGCCGAATGGTCTTGAAGCCGTAGAGAACATCCAGTCGGCACGGGAAGCGGTCGCTGTTGATGTCGTACTGCCGCACGATCCGCATCGAGATCCCGTCGAACACCTCGCGGGACGCGAAATCCACGCCGCGCGGCATCACCATGTCGGCCGTGGCGAACGCGAACGCGCCCTTCTGATAGGCCAGCGAGATCCCGTGCGCCGTCGAGGCCGCGCCCGCGAAGGTCACCGCCGCGCCGTTGGCCGGCGAGCCCGACACCGTCTGCCCCGCCCCGCTCGTCACAATGGCCGGCGAGATCGGGAACGAGGTCGCCGTGGCGCCGGTCCCCACCACGAACTGCTGCAACACCCCGGTCGCCTGCTTGGTCTCCGGATGCACCCGGAACACGCCGGCGATGGTGATGATATCGCCCGGATTGGGGACCCCGGCTCCGGTCGAGACCGTCAGGGTCGCACCCGTCTGACCTGCGCCGTTCACAACGAAGGCGCCATTCGACGGCCCCCGCGCGTGGCTGGGCCACAACGTGCTCTCCATGAAATCGAACCCCGCCGTCCGGCCCATGTAGCCTTCGCGGTTCTGGGTCGAGATCACGGCCTTGTCGTTGAACAGGCCCTTCAGCCCATCCACCAGGTCCAGATTATCCTGGGTGTTCAGGTTGCAGGTCCGTGCATTGAGCGGCGCCAGATTGTCGACCAGCAGCTTTCGCCCCTCCAGCACCCGGGCGAAGGTCGCTGCGGCGGCCTGGTTGTTCACCTGGCTCCAGACGTCGCGATACATGCTCATGGCGTCGGCCTCGAGGGTCGCCGCCAGCACGCTCATCGCCGGCTCCAGAATCCGGTCGGAAAAGTCGTCCAGGCTCATGGTCAGATCGACCGAGGTGAAGTTCAGGTCGACGCCCTTCTGGGTCTGCACCTTCAGATCCACCGAGCTCTCTGTGGTATCCTGGGCGGAGAGCGTCGCCCCGCTACGCACCACATACTGATTGGGCAGCCTGATTTTCAGGGTGTCACCGACCTTCGCGCCCTGCTGAGCGAAGCGGTCGTCGTAGTCCCGCGTAATCGTTCCCACGAAGCTCAGCTTCTGGTGCAGC
>NZ_JBILUK010000242.1:0-4713 GCF_044371015.1 Phenylobacterium sp. | reverse complement strand
GTCAACGGCGTGGCAGCCATGAGCGCCAGCGGGATGTATGGCGACATGCGGGCCTGCGCGGGGATCGTCAGCAAGGCGGACCTGTTGCTGGGCGCTGCGGTGGAGCCGGTGCTGGAGGCGCATATCTGCGCCGGCGGGGGCCGGTTCCGGGGCATCCGCAACAGCGCCTCCTGGTGTGAGGACAAGGCGGTGCTTGGGCCGCTCAACCGGGTTGAGGCGGGGCTCTATCGGGAGCCGGTGTTCCGCGAGGGCTTCGCCAAGCTGGCGCCAATGGGGCTGTCGTTCGACGCCTGGCTGCTGGAGCCGCAGCTGCCGGACCTGATCGATCTGGCGCGGGCGTTTCCGGAGACCACCATCGTGCTCGACCATGTGGGTACGCCCTTGGGGCGGGGTGGCTACACCGGGCGTCGGGAAGAGCGGTTCGGCGTCTGGCGGGACAACATCCGCGAGCTGGCCAAGTGCCCGAACGTGGTGGTGAAGCTGGGCGGGCTGGCCATGGCGTTCTGCAACTTCCCCTCGTTCCTGGCCGAGCCGAGGGCGCCGTCGAGCCAGCTGGCGGCGGAGTGGCGGCCCTACATCGAGACCTGCATCGAGGCGTTCGGGGCGGATCGGGGGATGTTTGAGAGCAACTTCCCGGTCGATATGGGCAGCTGTGACTACGCGACGCTTTGGAACGCGTTCAAACACCTGGCGGCGGGCGCTTCGGCGGACGAGAAGGCGGCGCTGTTCGCAGGGACGGCGCGGCGGGTCTACCGGCTGGACGTGTAGGCCGCCCATCTCCTGTGTCATCCCGGCCGCAGCGAAGCGGAGAGCCGGGACCCCGTCGCACGGCCCGGGATGCTGGGTCCCGGCTCTCCAGCCCGCATCGCGGGCTTCCGGCCGGGATGACGGCGGATTGAGACGCTTGCGCACGGCTGCGGAAGCGGTGACGTTCTCGGACAACCATACGGGAGCGAGACGTGCCGATACCGGACCAGGGCCGCGACGTGGACGCGGTGATCGCCGAGCTTCAGGCCAAGCGGGCGAACGACGTGCGCTGGCAGGACGGCCGAGCCTTCGGCATGGTCTACAACGGCGGGCCGGAGGCGCACGAGGCGGCCGAGCGGGCGGCGGCGCTCTACCTGCATGAGAATGCACTGAACACGAAGGCGTTTCCCTCGCTGGGGCAGATCCAGAACGAGGTGGTGGGCTGGACGGCGGAGCTGCTGCATGGCGGGCCGGGAGCCGCCGGGTTCCTGACCAGCGGCGGAACAGAGAGCATCCTCTGCGGCGTGCTGGCGGCGCGGGAGCGGGGCGCCAAGGAGCGGGGGATCACCAACCCGCACATGATCATCGGCGAGAACGCCCACGCCGCCTTCCACAAGGCCGCGCACCTGTTCGGCATCCGGGTCTCGAAGATCAGGGTGACGGCCGACTGGCGGGTGGATGTGGACGCCATGGCGGCGGCGATCACGCCGGAGACGGTGCTGCTGGTCGGCTCGGCGCCGGCCTATCCACAGGGGGTGATCGACGACATCCCGGCCATCGCGGCGCTCGCGGCGGGGATCGGCGCCAACTGCCATGTGGACGCCTGCATGGGCGGTTTCGTGCTGCCCTTCGCAGAGAAGCTGGGGAGGCCGGTGGCGCCCTGGGACTTCCGCGTTCCGGGGGTGACCTCGATCTCGGCCGACGTGCACAAGCTGGGCTACGCGCCCAAGGGCATCTCGGTGATCCTGCATGCGTCGAAGACGCTCCGGGCCTACCAGACCTTTGTGTTCGATGACTGGCTGGGCGGCTTCTACGCCTCGCCCAACATCCAGGGGACGCGCTCGGGCCTGCCGATGGCGGCCGGCTGGGCGGTGATGCAGACGCTGGGGATGGACGGGTATCTGCGGCTGACCGCCGCAACCCTGGCCAACGCCGACCAGATGCGCGCCGGCGTGGGGGCGATCGAGGGGCTGAAGATCCTGGGCGATGGGCAATACCACCTGGTGGCGATCGCCTCGGACCCGGACAGCCAGCGGCCGGTGGATGTGTTTGCACTAGGCGATGCGCTGCTGGAGCGTGGCTGGTTCCACGACCGCCAGGGACCGCCCGACTCGCTGCACGCCACGGTCAGCAACTCCAACACGGGGGTGATGGAGGCGTACCTCAAAGACCTCGCCGAGTGCGCCGACAAGGTGGCCGGGACGTGGGCGGCGGATCGATCGACGAACTACGCGACGCTGGAGTAGGGGCGGCCGTTGTCCAGACCCAAGGGCGCGCGCGACGCGGACTATGAGGCCAAGCGCGTGGCTCTGCTGCGCCGCATCGGCGCGCGTGTGATGCGCCGCCAGACCGCCCGCCCGAGTTTTCGACAGCTGGCCGAGGCGGGGGAGGTCTCAACGCCGACGCTGCGACACTACTTCGGCGATCGCACCAAGCTGATGGGGTCGATCCTCCAAAACCTCTTGAATGAAGACCGTCGCGGCCTGGAGGCCGTGGCGACGCCGACTGGCGACCTGGACACCTCCATACGCGACTACTGCGCGGCGCTGCTGGCGGCGATGCGAGCACCCCGCGAGGTGCGCCTTGGCGATGTGTTCGCGGTCAGCCTCGCCGAGGGGCTGCTGGACGGCGAGATCGGGCCGTCGACGCTGCGCTACATCGTCGATCCGTCCGTCGACGTCCTTCGCCTGCGACTGGATGAGCACGTCCGCCGCGGGAAATGATCGCCACGGACACGCGGGTGGCGGCGCTGTTCCTGCTGTCACCGTTGTTGCTCGCGATCCTTCATCAGGATCATCTGGGCGGGCGCGAAGAGAGCCCGATCAACCTGGAGGCCGCCGTTGAGGGGATCTGTTCGGCCTTCCTGAGGGCCTACGCCGCGCCAGAGGCTCTCCGGCGCGGCACCTGATCAGGCGGTCAGGGTCACTTGGGGATCAGGACCGTATCGACGACGTGGATGACGCCGTTGCTCGCGGCGATGTCCGCCGTCACGACCTTGGCGCCGTTGACCGTAACGCCGCCCATGGTGGCGTCGACCTTGACGGTCCGGCCCTCGACGGTCTTCGCGTCGGTGACCTTGCCGGCCAGAGCCGAGCTCATCACGCGGCCGGGGACCACGTGATAGGTCAGGATGGCGGTCAGTTGCGCCTTGTTCTCGGGCTTCAGCAGGGTTTCCACCGTGCCGGCCGGAAGCTTGGCGAAGGCGGCGTCGGTCGGCGCGAAGACGGTGAACGGACCGGCGCCCTTGAGGGTCGGGACGAGGCCCGCGGCGGTGAGCGCGGCGGCCAGGGTCTTGAATTGTCCGGCGGCCACGGCGGTGTCGACGATATCCGCCCGGGCGGGCGACTGCGCGAAGGCGGGCGTGGCGAGGGCGAAGGCGGCGGCGGACGCAAAGCCCAGAAGGCGTCGAGAAATCATCGGTCGTCCTTTTCGAAAACCATTTTCTATAACGACCGAGATATGGAATTGGCGCTGCGGATTACAAGGCGGCGCGCGGCGGGGAAGCTAACCTCCGCCGGAGATCGACAGCAGGTTGCCGTCGGGGTCGCGGAACCAGGCGACGCCGCCTGAACCAACAGGGGGGGTCCAGACGCCGTCGGCGTCCTGGGCGGCTCCGAACATCTCGTAGCGGACGAACGCCACACCCCTGGCGGCCAGCGCCCGGACCTTGCCGCGCACGTCGGTGTGGGTGAAGCCGAAGAGGGTGTGCTCGGACGGCGTGACCTGCGGCAGGTGGACGATCCGCAGCGGGCAGCCGTCGACGTCGAGGATCAACGCGAAGTCATCGGGGGCGCCGCCGCGACGAACGCAAATTGTTCTTGATATGTTCTCTCTCGCAGGCTATGTTCTCCGGGCTCATGTTTGCATCGCGTAGGCGCTGGGGATGTGTGGGCGCAACTTGGCAGGAGGAGGCCGGATTGCCGCAATCAAGACCACAGGCTGAACCGAGAACCGTGCCGGACCTGCTGGCGGCGCCCTATCAGGCCATGGTCGAGCTGCAACGACGCTACAATGACGCGCAGGCAGGCGGAGGCGGCGGCGGCTATGCCGGCCTGCAAGCCCGCATGTATCGGCCATCTGAAGCCGAGATCGCGAGGCTGCGGCGCGAACAAGCCATCGCCCGCGACAATGCGCGCGCCGCGAGCCGGGAGAACGCCTGGATGGCGGCGCCGGTCCTCGCGCCGGTCGGGGTGGCGGGGGCGCTGGGCGTGGCGGCGCGGATGGCGCCGGCGGCGGTCGAGGCGGTCCCGCTCGTCCTCACCAGGCGGGATCCGTACCTGAGGGTCGGCGATAACTGGGCGACACGGGCTGGACGGCGGGCGGATCGCTTCTATGGCGCGAAGGCCGACGCCAAGGAGGCTGCCGGGTGGAAGTCGCAGCCTCGTATCACGCGCGAGGGTCAGACGGCCCTGCGACCGGATATCGGCGCACCGGCCCGCAACCCGGCGAAGCCCGACAAACGCTTCTACCTTGAACTGAAGCCCGACACGCCGACGGGGCGCATCGCCGGACGCAAAGCGGTGAAGAAGTACAAGGAGGCTAGCGGGAACAAGACCCGGGTCATCTACTACAATCCCAAGGATTTCATGTGAGCCGGAAGACCTATGTCGGGGCGCTAGAGGCCGTGCTCACGCCCATGGGATTTGCCCGGCGGGTGAAGGACTACTCACCGCATGAGCCGGAGTGGACGCGAATGGTTGGGACGATAGAGGACTGCGTCGATCTCCAGAGAAGCATGTATCGCGG
>NZ_JBILUK010000055.1:0-16852 GCF_044371015.1 Phenylobacterium sp. | reverse complement strand
CTAAAAATGACGCATGCGTCATATTAGAATATCGGGTTTGCTATAGATCAAAGATACTCGGTCCCGCCCCTGCGATGAGCATCCATCGGAACTCACATTGGAAGCAGGGACCAACATGCGCCTTCCAGTCACAGCACTTCTCCTGGCGGCAGGCTGCGGCCTCGCCGCGCCCGCCCTCGCGCAGCCGGCTGCATCGGGGCCGAGTCAGGGCGATATCGTCGTCAATCTTCGGCTGACCGTGGTGGCTCCCGAGGGGACGGATTCGCTCACAACCCTCGCGGGCGGCGCCACCGGCCTGCGCACCAACGTCAGCAACGACATCATGCCGACGCTTGGCGTGAGCTACTATCTGACCGACACCATCGCGATCGAGGCCATCGCCGGGACCACCCGCCACACGGTGCGCGCGCAAGGTCCTGGCACGGACATCAAGGTCAAGAAGAGCTGGGTGCTGCCCCCGGTCGTGACCCTCCAGTATCACTTCGCGCCAGGCGAGCGCATCCGCCCCTATGTCGGCGCTGGCCTGAACTACATGCTGTTCTACAGCGGCTCCGACAGGTCGAACTTCCACTTCAAGATCAAGGACGGCTTCGGGACCGCCCTGCAGGCGGGAGTCGACATCGCCGCCAATGATCGCTGGTCGATCAATCTCGACGCCAAGAAAGTGTTCTTCGACACCACGGCGACCGACCGGGTGTCCGGCCTTCGCTCAAAGGTGACGCTCGACCCCTGGGTTGTTTCCGGCGGCCTCGGCTACCGGTTCTGATCCCAGGACTTTGCGTCAGATCAAGGCGCGTCCCGTCAAGGACGCGTCTGACTGGCCACTCATTCCGCCGCCAACGCTTCGGCAAGCAGGAGTTGGATATGCAGATCTCGACCTATGACGCCGCCGGGCGCGGCGCTCCCTCCGTTCCACTGGCGTCCGCCGAGCCGGAAGTCCTGGCGATTGCGACGGTGGCGCGCGAGGCGGCCCAGTGGCGCGGACTCAACGCCGAGGATCTCGACCGCATGGTCTCTGATCGGCTCGACGCCCTGGACGTGGCGGGGGTCGAGGCCGGGGCCGTCGACTTCCTCGCGGTCCTGCTCGCCGAGGACGCGGTAGACGGCGTCGAGACCGGGGGCGATCCCACAATCCGGCTTTCCGCCCATGAGCTGGCGCTCGTCGGGACGGTAACCCTGGAAGCGGTGGAGAACGCCCGTCGTTACGCCAGCCCGCCCGGGCGCGCCCTCAAGGTCTGGGTCAAGATCGAGCGCAGCGACGCGCGGGTGCGGCTCAGCATTCGCGACAACGGGATGGGGATGATCGACCTGTCCCCCGATCCCATGCGCGGACGCGGCCTGATCGCCGCGATCGCCGAACACCTGAAAGGCTTCGCGCGCCTCGGCGCCGCCCATTTCGGCGGCGCGATGGTGGTGCTGACCTTCACACCGGGCGCCAAGGAGGCGTAATCCTTCGGTCGATAGAGGAGCGAACAAGATGGATGGATCGATCTCCAGCGCGACGCCGGCGTGCGAACACTTCGATGTCCTGATCGTGGGCGCCGGAATCTCCGGGATCGGCGCCGCCTATCACCTGCGCGACCAGTGTCCCGACAAGACCTATGTGGTGCTCGACGCCCTGGATAGCTGCGGCGGCACCTGGCGCACCCATCGCTACCCAGGCATCCGTTCCGACAGCGACCTCTACACGTTTGGCTATCGCTTCAAGCCCTGGATCGGACCGCCCATCGCCGAGGCCTCCGCGATCCTAACCTATTTGGAAGAGGTGATCGCCGAGAACGATCTGGCGCGCCACATCCGCTACGGACATCGCGTCATCCACGCCGCTTGGGACTCGACGGCGGCCCTATGGACCGTCCGGGCTCGGCGCGACGACGGCGTCGAGGGGACCTTCACCTGCAACTTCCTTTGGATGGGTCAGGGCTACTACCGGCACGACCAGGGCTATACGCCCGACTGGCCGGGCATGGCTGAATTCAGGGGGCTGATCGTCCATCCTCAGACTTGGCCGGACGACCTCGATTACAGCGGCAAGCGTATTCTGCTGATCGGGTCGGGCGCCACGGCCGCGACATTGCTTCCCGCCATCGCCGATGACTGCGCGCACGTGACATTGCTTCAGCGGTCACCGACCTATTTCATCCCGGGCCGCAACGCCAACGAGTTGGCCGATCAGCTCAACGCGCTCGACATCGACCCCGTCTGGACCCACGAGATCGTCCGGCGAAAGCTGCTGCAGGATCAGGCCGCCTTCACCCGTCGAGCCCGCGAGGAGCCAGAGACCGTCAAGGCCGAGCTTCTGGCGGGCGTCAGCGCCTTTGTTGGCCCCGAGCTCACCGAACGCCACTTCAACCCGCACTATCGGCCCTGGCGCCAGCGCATCGCTTTCGTACCGGACGGCGACCTGTTTCGCGCGGTGATGTCGGGCAAGGCCAGCATCGCCGACGGCGAGATCGAGACCTTCACGGCCAAAGGCGTCCGCCTCAAATCCGGCGAGGAACTGGAAGCCGACATCATCATCACCGCCACCGGCTTCGACCTCAGTGTGTTGGGCGACATCCCGATCGTGGTGGATGGTCGGACGGTAGATCCCGCCGACACCGTCACCTATCGCGGCATGATGTTCACAGGCGTGCCCAATCTGATCTGGGTGTTCGGCTATTTCAGGGCGAGCTGGACGCTCAGGGTCGATCTGGTCTCCGACTTCGTCTGCCAGCTGCTCAAGCACATGGATGAACGTGGGGTTCGCAAGGTCGAGGTCGCCTTGCGGCCCGAGGACCGGGACATGCCGCAACTGCCCTGGGTGGACCCGGAGGACTTCAACCCTGGCTATCTGATGCGCGGTATGTCGCGCATGCCCAAAGCCGGCGACAAGCCCGAGTGGCGCCATACCCAGGACTACTGGGCCGAGCGCGCCGCCCTACCGAAGATCGACCTGGACGGCGCGGAGTTCATCTACGGATCCGCGGCGCCAAACGGGGTCAGAAACCTGGAGCGCGTGACATCCTGAGGTTCACCGGCCGCTGATCGACGCCAGAACTCCAGGTCTTGATGAAGGTCTCGGCCCAACGCTCCAGGGGCCGGCTTGAGACGGCACTCTGTTCAGTTAGGGTGGCGGCCCCCTTGGATCTCACCCCGCGGACCTGAGCATGCCCTTTCCTTCAGAGCGCCTCGGCCTGCGTCTGGCGCCCTTCGAAACGATGGTCATGGCCCGCAACATCCTGGCCTATGCGGCGGGATTAGGCGCCTCTGAATCCGCCTTCCTTGATGACGCGCGTTCGGAAGGACTGAATGCGCTGCCGTTCCAGTGCGTGTCGCCGGAGTGGCCGGTTGTGCTCTCCGTACGGGGCATGCTGGGCGACGTGCTGTCGCCGGAGGAAGCGCGGCGGGGTGTGCACGCGATCCAGGATTCGACGTTTCATCGCCCGATGCGGCCGGGCGACAAACTGTTGACGGAGGGCCAACTGGTTTCGGCCACCCAGATCCGCGCCGGCGTGCTTTCGGTTTGCCGTCTGGAGACCCGGTTACAGGGCAGCGGCGAATTGGTGACCCGTACATGGACCAGTTCAATCTACCGCGACGTGGCGCTTACAGGCGACTCGGTGACCCTGGAGAGCCCTCCGCCGACGCCTCAGATCGCTCCGCCGGGCGCGGACGCGGCGGTTGATGTGATCCATGTCCCTCGCGGGATGCCGCACGTCTATTCGGAGTGCGCCGACATCTGGAACCCGATCCACACGGAACGGCGCGAGGCCCTGGCGGCCGGTTTGCCCGACATTATCCTGCATGGAACGGCGACCTGGGCCCTGGCGGGCCTGACGCTGCTGCGTCGCCGAGCCGACAGCGATGTATCACGTCTGCGCCGCATCACCGGGAGGTTCACCGGCATGGTGATCCCGGGTGAGGAGATTTCCGTTCGACATGCTCCGGGCCCCGAGGCGGAGCAGGTCTGTTTCGAGGTGCGCGCCGCCTCGGGCGCCTTGGCGATCAGCCAGGGCGTCGCTTGGTTGAGCCCCGTCTAGCGCTTCCGAAGGCGGCGCGAACTCGGGCCGGAGGAACATGCGCCCAGCTTGAGCGCTCCTGGTGCGTCTTCCGCTTCCAGTCGGGCCCAATCGCCACCCGCCACCCGGGAGCTCGTCGTTGCGCGGGGCAAGCGCATTTCTCGCTTAGGCCGCGACCGACGCGTAGGCTTCCTCAAGAACCGCGAGTTCCTCCTCCAGCAT
The DNA here is from genome assembly GCF_044371015.1 of Phenylobacterium sp. Lineage (GTDB taxonomy): Bacteria > Pseudomonadota > Alphaproteobacteria > Caulobacterales > Caulobacteraceae > Phenylobacterium. Next base: position 12,629 of record NZ_JBILUK010000055.1, on the reverse strand, counting down.
GTCGGCCAGCCGCTGCACATCGGGCAGCACATTGGCTCCGGCGATGAGGCCGAACTCCAACTGGTCCCGATAGCCCTGCACAGTGATGTTGAGCGCCATGCCGTGGGTGGCGATGGACACCGGGAAGAGGTGCAGCAGCTCCGCGCCCGCCGCATAGAGCGACATGCGCGGGCCCGGCACGTTGGAGACGATCACATTGGCGGTGGGCGGCAGGATGTCGGAGACCCCGGAGCGGGTGTAGAGCAGCGCCATGACCTGCATGGTCATCGGCATCCCGATCGCTGAGGCGTTGCTGACCAGAGGTATGAAGTCCTTCAGGGGACTGATCAGCGCCTTGGACTTGGTCGACTCCGTGATGATCATCGCCATGCGATCCTTGGGATCGGCGATGTGGGTCGCGATCTGACAGGTCATGGCGAAGGCCTGGTTGTTGGCCTCCCCGTCGCCCTCCTCGCGCAGGGAGACCGGCACGGCCGCGCTGAGCGACTTCTTTGGCAGGCTGTCAGTCTCCAGCAGATACCGCCGCAGAACACCGCTCGACAGCGCAAGCACCACGTCATTGAGCTTGCCGCCCGCCGCCTTGCCGACCGCCCGCGCCCGCGTCAGCGAGATCGTCGCTGTGCCGAAGGCGCGTTCGGAACTGATCGACTTGTTCAGGGGCGTCCGGGGCGCGACCACGTTGCGGAGATCGCCCAGCTTGGCCGGGTCAAGCAGACCGGGCAGGGCCTTGACGGCGGCGCCGGCCATGGCCGGCAGGGCGGCGGCCACGTTCAACCCCAGCTCCAGCTGGGTGGTGGCGTGATCCCGCAGAACCGAGCCCAGGTCGGTCTTGCCCGAACGCGGCAGCTTGAAGGTCGTGACCTCGCTGCTGAAGGGCTTCTGCCAGAGGCGCACATAGGTCTCTACCGCCGAGGCGGCGGCGGCGCGGACGGTGGGTCTTTCCTTGGCGCCCGCCTTGGCCTTGGGTCGGGGCGGCGGATTCGCCACGGTGTCATAGATGATCTGGGTCAAGGCCACGCCAGCCCCGCCGTCGATCAGCGCATGGTGGATCTTCACATAGAGCCCGACCTGATCGCCCGGCATGTTTTCGAAGAGGTAGAATTCCCAGAGCGGGCGCGCACGGTTCAGCAGCTTGGCGTGCATCCAACCCACGGTGCGACGCAAAGTCTCGAGATCAGCCGGCGCCGCCAGGCTGCCGCGAAACATCTGCCGGTTGATGTCGAACTGGTCGTCCTCGACCCAGCTGGGATGGTCGATATCCAGGACCGTGCGCGCCAGCTTGCGCTTGAGCATGGGCGCGGCGTCCAGCCGATCCGCGATCTGCGCCTTGAACGCCTCGAAGAAGTCTCCCTGGTATCCCTTGGGCAGTTGGAACACCGAGAGCGAGCCGACATGCATCGGCATCTCCGGCGTCTCCATGTAGAGGAACGCCGCGTCCAATGATGAGAGTTTGACCGCGTCGCCCATGGTTCGCCTCTTCGCCACGGCCCGCTTTCGGGGGTCTACGGCATTGAATTTGCGAACACTGTTAGCCGGATGCGCGCTTTGTCAACGTGGCGCGCCGCCCCGCCCGGTCAAGCGGGGCGACCTAGCGGCCGTAAGCCAACGCGAACGGCCCCTGGCGGTCGAATGGCTTGAACACGCCCTGGGGTTGGGCCAACCGGTCGGCAACCGCCCACAGCGCCGCCGGATTGACCCCGATCCCCACATGGCTCGCCAGCTTGACCTCGATCGTCTCGGCGTTGGGCGCCGGCCTGGAGATGCAGGTCCGCCAGTTCACGATCCCGTCGAGCTTTGTGTAGATTGAGCTGTTGGGCACGGGCAGATCGCCGGCCAGAGCTGCAAGATCATCGGGGTTGGGCGGGCCCTCCTGCGACATCGCCTCATAGAGCCGCCGCGCATTGGTCGCCTGGATATCCGCTGCGAACGGGCTGCCCAGCGTCACCACCGAACGGACCAGCTCCGGATGGACAAGGGCCAGGTAGCGGGCGAACACCCCGCCCAGGCTCCAGCCGACGAGGGAGACCTTTCGACCGGTCTGGCGATGAAGCGTGATCACCTTCTCGCTCAGCCGATCCCGCATCTTGTAGAAACGCCCCAGGTTCTGGCCCTCGGCCCAGGGGCGCGCGTCATAGCCCAGCTCGCTCAGGTAGCGGCGTAGGGGAACCGTGGATCGATCACTGGCCAGGAACCCAGGCAGCACCAGCACCGGATGACCGTCCCCCGCAGGCGCGCGCATCAGGAGCGGTCGCGCCGCCAGCGACGCGGCGAGCTCCATCCAGCCTCGGCCTTCTGCGAGCGTCAGCGCCGGGTGGGGCGGGCGCAATTCGCCCGAGTCGTCGCGACGCGGACGTGGCCGGGCGGCGCCCATTGTGGCTTCGACCATGAAGGCTCCCCCGCCCGTCACTCTGCAAATCTGGACGCGGATACTGCGCCCGCCGGGCGACGGATGGCAACCTGCCTCCCCGATGAGGGGATTTCGGCGGTTAGAATGCTCTTTCTAAGTCGAAGCCCTATTGCAGCGTCATCGGCCCCTCCCCGGGCCTCACGCATTGCAAGGATAACGACCATGGCCAAGGCCAAGACTCCCGCGAACACCCCCGAAGTCGCCGAAGATGGCGACATCGCCCGCAAGATCTGGCTCGCCGGCGTCGGCGCCTACGGCCGGATGTACAGCGAGACCCAGGGCGCGGTGGAAAAGCTCGCCAGCGGCGCCAACGAGGCCTTCGACCAGCTGGTCGCCAAGGGTGAAGAAGTCGAAGACAAGGTGCGCGAGACCATCGCCAAGTCGCCCCGCGGTGACCGCGTCGTGTCGCTGGTCAGCGCCGCCGCCGACCAGGTTAAGGCCTTCCGCGCCGAGCAGCGCGCCGCCCTCGACGCCCGCGTCAGCAAGGTCCGCAAGACGGTCTCGGAAACCCTCGCCCCGATGAACATCGGCGCGCTGAGCCATGCCGTCGAAAAGCTCGCCGTTCAGGTCGAGCAGCTGACCGCCGAAGTGGCGTCTCTGAAGGCCGAGAAGGCTCAGGCGGAAAAGCCGGCCAAGGCCAAGGCTGAGACCGTCGAGGCGGCCTAAGGACGTCCGCCGCCGATCAGGGCGGCGGGCAACAGCATGACCTGGGCCGCCGCGCGGGCGATCCGCTCTCGCGGCGGTCCAGTGTCGCCTTCCAGCTCCAGTTCGATGGCATGAAAGCCGATCCCCGTAGTCATCAGGCGCGAGACGCCGTCGAGGACTTCGGGCGAGGCGGCGAGGGCTCCGGCCTGGCGCAGGTCCGTCAGAACAGCGGCCAGGGTCGTGCGCTGGCGGTTAGCGACATGGCGAAACACGCCGGCCAGTTCCGGGCTGCGCATCACCAATGCGGCGGCTTCCCGATAGAGAAACCGGGCGTCCCACGCCTCCTCGATGAGGATGTGAATGTAGGTCCAGAGGGTCTCCAGACTGGCGCCGTCGGCGCGGATCGTGTCGGTCAGGGCGTCAAGCACCATGTCGACCTCGACCCGGTAGGCCTGGGCGAGAGCGGCGACGATCTCGGCGCGGCCCTTGAAGTGGTAGTAGAGATGGCCCGGGCTGATCCCCAGGGCCGACGCGATATCGACGGCGGACAGGGCGGCGACGCCCTCTTCGTTGAAGAGTTCCAGGGCCTTGTCGAGAATGCGGGCCTTCGTGCTCAGCGTTGATCGTCCATTTGCCCCGCGGGGCGCTCGATTGACAGCGGATCAGAACCCACTCGTATAGGCGAACAGGACGGCCGAACGAAGCCGTTCAAACGGACAGGACGGCAGCGGCGGCAAAGACATGGCGAAACCGAAAATCGATCTCGGCGGCGGTGCGGCGGAAAACACCGTGGCGCTCAATCCCATCGTCGGACTGGCGCGCGAGGACCTTATGGGCGCGGTCGGCGTCATGCTGCGCGAGACCGCCGGGAGGCCCGTCAAGACGCTGAAGCACCTCAAGACCTTCAGCGAGGAAGTGGTCCGCATCGTCGGCAACAAGTCCGAACTCGCGCCTGACCCCAAAGACAAGCGCTTCCTGGATCCCGCCTTCCGCAGCAACCCGTTCTACCGCGCCGGGATGCAGTACTACCTGGCCGTCCGCCAGGGTGTGGGCAACTGGATGGACGATCTGGACTTCGACGACGCCGAGCGCGCCCGCGCCAGTTTCGTCACCAACATGATCCTCGACTCGATCTCGCCGACCAACAGCCTGATCGGCAACCCGTCGGCGCTGAAGAAGGCGTTCGAGACCGGCGGCGGATCCCTGATCCGGGGCCTCAAAAACGCCTATGAGGACATGACCAAGAACGACGGGATCGTCTCCCAGGTCGACAAGCGTCCCTTCAAGGTCGGCGAGAACCTCGCCACCGCGCCCGGCGCTGTGGTCCACCGAACCGAGATGATGGAGCTGATCCAGTACACGCCGGCCACCGATGAGGTCCACGCGACGCCGTTCCTGATCATTCCGCCGCAGATCAACAAGGCCTACGTCAACGATCTCTCGCCCGAAAAGAGCATCATCCGCTTCCTGACGGGCAACGGCATTCAGCCCTTCATGGTCAGCTGGCGCAATCCGACCGCCGAGCACGCCGACTGGGGCCTGGGCGACTATGTCGACGCGCTGATCGAAGCGATCGACGTGATCTGCGAGATCACCAAGTCCAAGAAGGTGAATATCTCCGGGGCCTGTTCCGGCGGGATCACGGCGGCCACGCTGCTCAGCAAGCTCACCGCCACGGGCGACGACCGGATCAACGCCGCCACCCTGATGGTCTGCGTGCTCGATCCTCAGCCCGATGACAGCGAAACCGGCGCGCTGGTGTCGAAGCACGGCATCGAGATGGCCCGGCGGCGCTCTGCGAAGGCCGGCGTGCTCGACGGCGCGTCCCTGTCCCGGACCTTCGCCTGGCTGCGACCGAACGATCTGGTCTGGAACTATGTGGTCAACAACTACCTGCATGGCGAAGACCCGCCGGCCTTTGACGTCCTCTTCTGGAACAATGACTCGACCAACCTGACGGCGACGCTTCATTCGGACTATCTGCGGGTCTACGAGACCCAGCCCTTCGCCGACCCCGGCGTCACCGAGATGGCGGGCCACGTCGTCGACCTGACCAAGGTCACCCAGGACTGCTTCATCGTGGCCGGGGTCACCGACCACATCACGCCCTGGAAGGCCTGCTATCGGACCACCCAGTTGATCGGCTCGCCCAATGTGGAGTTCATTCTCTCCCAGGCCGGCCACATCCAGTCGCTTCTGAACCCGCCCGGCAACCCCAAAGCCAAGTACTTCAAGAGCGACAAGCGTCCTCCCGCCAACATTGACGACTGGTTGGCCAACGACGCCTCGGAGCATGCCGGCTCATGGTGGCCGTTCTGGGCCGAATGGCTCAAGGCGCGTTCCGGCGATCTGAAGGCCGCGCCCAAGGCGGTGGGCTCCAAGAAGAATCCGCCCGGCGCCCCCGCGCCCGGCGAGTATGTGTTCGATTGAAAGGCCCCACCGTGAGCGCATCCGCCCCGGGCTCCGCGAAGGCGAAGGCCAAGTCCCCGCCGCCGAATGAGCCGCGGATCGAAATCCTGAAGATCGCCGGCCGCCGCCTCCGGGTCGCCGTCTGGGAGGCGCAGACTCCCCCCGGCAAGCCCAAGGGCCGCCCGATTCTGTTTTTCAACGGCATCGGCGCAAATCTCGAGATCATGGCGCCGCTGGCCCAGTGGATGCCCGACCAGGACATCATCACCTTCGACATGCCGGGCGTCGGCGGTTCGCCCGACCCCACCTTTCCCTATCGACCCTGGACCATGGCGCTGCGCGCCGCCCTTCTGCTCAACAGGCTCGGCTACACCGGCAAGGTCGACGTCATGGGCGTCTCCTGGGGCGGCGGAATGGCCCAGCAGTTCGCGCTCCAACACCCCCACCGGGTCGGCAAGGTGATCCTGGCCGCCACGGCGGCGGGCGTGGTGATGGCGCCCGGCGATCCTCGGGTCCTGGCCAAGATGGCCAATCCGCGCCGCTACATCGACCCCGAGTTCATGCGGCAGAACTTCGAGTCGCTCTACGGCGAGGAAATGAACTCCGAGGGCCATATCGGCCGGCTGCGGCCGCCCTCTCAACGGGGCTATCTCTATCAGTTGGCGGCCATGGCCGGCTGGACCAGCGCCTTCTTCCTGCCGCTCCTGAAAAGCCGCACCCTGGTGCTGATGGGTGAGAGTGATCGCATCGTGCCCCTGATCAACGGTCGGTTCCTGGCGCGCCTGATCCCCAACGCGCAACTGGAGACGGTGCCTGGCGGGCACCTGTTCCTGGTTTCACGCCCGGCCGAGACCTTCCCCCTGATCCAGAAGTTCCTCGCCGGACCTGACAGGATCCCGCCTGGGGGACTGCCGGCCTAGGCCGATGGAGTTTCCGCCCGTTCAGCCCCGCCTCGGAGCCCTCCATGTCGAAGCCCCCCGCATTCCCGCTTGCCGGCGACATTGAGGCGAGCCTTGAAGCGTTCGCGGAACGCGCCGGGGATCCCACACCGCTGGTCTATGCGCGCCTGTTCCAGGCGCATCCCACGATGCAGCCCTACTTCTGGCGGGACAACAATCACGCCATCAAGGGCGAGATGCTGTCGCGCACGTTCGAGGCGATCCTCGATTTCGTCGGAGAGCGCCGCTACGCCCAGCACATGATCAGCACCGAGATGGTGACCCACGAGGGCTATGACGTGCCCCGCGAGGTGTTCATCACCTTCTTCGAGGTCGTGCGCGACACGGTGCAGGAATCCCTGGGATCAGACTGGTCTCCGGCCTTTGAAACCGCCTGGTCCGGCATGCTGACCGAGATGCACGCCTACGCCGACATCACGCCGCGAACCGACACCTCCAACTCTTATTTCGCGGCCCGACTCGCGGAGTTCGTCGCGCCCTACGACGCGAAGGCCTGAGGCGAAGCTAGCCTCCGAGCGCCGCAATCTCCTCCGGCGTACAACCGACTTCCTCAAGGATTGCGCGGGAGTGCTCGCCGATGGTCGGCGCCATGCGTGGCTGGACCTTCACTTCGCCCGCCACCTGGAACGGGCTGTCGACGGTCAGTAGACCGTGGTCCTGGATCTCGGTGAAGAAGCCGTTGGCGGCGATCTGCTCGTCGATGATGTGATCATTGATCTGCCCCACGATGCCGAAGGTGATATCGCCGGCCGACAGCACCTCACGCCAGTGCTCGAAGGGTTCCTTGGCGAACATCTCATCCAGCCAGCCGACGACGAGATGTGCGTTCATCAGCCGCTTTTCCGGCGTGTCCAGCCGCGGGTCTTCAAGCCACTCCGGATGTCCCAACGCCCGCGCCAGGGCAGGCCAGTCTCGCGCCGGATTGGTGGTGGAGATCATGAACTGCCGATCATCGGCCGTCTTGTAGATCTCGTTGGTGGCGGGCCGGGCGCCGCGCGGCGGCCGGGCGGTCAGTTCATAGCCGAGCAGGGCCGCCTGCACCTGGCAGGCGTTGGACCACAGACCGTTGGCCATCAGCGAGGTCGTCACCTCGCCGCCCTCGCCGGTGATCTGTCGCCGATAGAGCGCGGTCAGGATGGCGCTGTACATGGCCATGGCGGTGGGGTGGTCGCCCATGCCGGGCGTCGAGGTCGCGGGCTCGGTGTCGGGGCTGGCGCGCACCATGTCCATCAGGCCCGACCGCGCCCACCAGGCGGTGGCGTCAAAGCCGGTGCGGTCCCGCTCCGGGCCGTGCTCGCCATAGGGCGTCAGTGAGGCGTAGATCAGCCGCGGGTTCAGGCTCCGGATGTCTTCAGCCATCAGTCCCAGCTTCTCCCGGATCGGGAACGGGAAGTTGGTGATGAACACGTCAGCCTTCTTCACCAGCGCGTGGAGCACCGCCCGCGCCTCGGGCCGTGTCAGGTCGAGCGCCAGGCTCTCCTTGTTCCGCGCCGTCACCGTCCAGAAATAGTCGATGTCATCGGGCGTGCCGCGCAGCCGGAAGAGATTTCGGTAGGAATCGCCGATTCCCGGCGGCTCGATCTTGATCACGCGGGCGCCGAAGTCGCTCATCACCGTCGCCGCCGCCGGCCCGGCGATGAAGCTGGCGCAGTCAATCACCAGCAGATCACTGAACAGTCCCTCGCCCATCTCCGTGGGTCCTCCCTCAACTCCGGGCGGAGGGAACCACGCCGACGCCAAGGAAGGGAACCACGGAAAGCACGAAAGGCGGCAAAACTCCGGCCACGCCCTCCGGTCATTCTGTGGTCCCTGTTGGCTAGGCCAGGTCGAAGCGATCCAGGTTCATCACCTTGGTCCAGGCCGCGACGAAAGCTTCGACGAAGGGCTGGCCGGCGTCGGCGGCCGCATAGGCCTCCGAGAGCGCCCGAAGCTGCGAGTTCGACCCGAACACAAGGTCAACCCGCGAACCCGACCACACGACGCTGCCTGTCGCCCTATCCTTGCCGACGTAGACGCCGGGGCGGTCCGGGTCGGCTTCCCAGGCCAGCGCAGCGCTGGAGTTGAGCAGGTTGACGAAGAAGTCGTTGGTCAGTTGACCGGGGCGGTCCGTGAAGACGCCCACGTCGTGGCCGCCGAAATTGGCGCCCAGCACCCGCAGGCCGCCCACCAGCACGGTCATCTCCGGCGCCGTCAGGGTCAGCAATTGCGCCCGATCCACCAGCAGTTCTTCCGCCGACAGGTTCGAAGGCGCCGCCTGGAAGTTGCGGAAGCCGTCGGCCTTTGGCTCGAGCCAGGCATAGGACTCCACGTCGGTCTCCGCCTGCGAGGCGTCCGTGCGGCCGGGCGTGAAGGGAACCTCCACCGCATGCCCCGCCGACTTGGCCGCCGCCTCGACGGCCGCGCAGCCGCCCAGCACGATCAGGTCGGCCAGCGAGACGCGCTTACCGTCAGTCTGCGCCGCGTTGAAATCGCCCTGGATCTGCTCCAGCACCGAGAGCGCCTTGGCCAGTTCCACCGGCTCATTGACCGCCCAATCCTTGGCCGGAGCCAGGCGGATGCGCGCGCCGTTGGCGCCGCCGCGCTTGTCCGAACCTCGGAACGTCGAAGCCGAGGCCCAGGCCGTGGTCACCAGCCGCGAGATTGACAGTCCGGAGGCCAGGATCCGCGCCTTCAGGGCGGCGATGTCGGCGGCGTCGATCAGCGGATGGTCGGCCGTCGGAACCGGATCCTGCCACAGTCTGGGCTCGGCCGGCGCCTCGGCGCCCAGCAGCAGCGGATGGGGGCCCATGTCACGGTGGGTCAGCTTGTACCAGGCCTCGGCGAACGCCTTGGCGAACTCGGCCGGGTTCTGGTGGAAGCGACGCGAGATCGCCTCATAGGCCGGGTCGGTCCGCAGCGCGATATCGCTGGTCAGCATCATCGGCGCATGCCGGCGGGCCGGATCGTGGGCGTCCGGCACGCTGTCCGCCGCTGCGCCGCCCTTGGGCTTCCACTGGTGGGCGCCGCCAGGACCCCGGGTCAGCTCCCATTCGTAACCGAACAGGTTGTCGAAGTAGCCGTTGTCCCAGCGGATCGGATCCTGGGTCCAGGCGCCTTCCAGGCCGCTGGTGATGGTGTTCACGCCGCGCCCGTCGCCGAGACTATTGGCCCAGCCCTGGCCCTGGAGTTCGATCGGCGCGCCCTCGGGTTCAGGCCCGACATGCCTGTCGGCGTCGCCCGCGCCGTGCGCCTTGCCGAAGGTGTGGCCACCGGCGATGAGGGCCACGGTCTCCTCGTCGTTCATGGCCATGCGCGCGAAGGTCTCGCGGATGTCGCGCGCCGAGGCCATCGGGTCCGGGTTGCCGTTGGGGCCCTGCGGATTGACGTAGATGAGACCCATCTGCACCGCGCCGAGCGGCTGGGCGAGTTCGCGGTCGCCGCTGTAGCGCTGATCGTCCAGCCACTTGCCTTCCGGACCCCAGAAGATGTCGTTCTGCGGCTCCCAGATGTCGGCCCGGCCGCCGCCGAAACCGGCGGTCTTGAAACCCATGGACTCCAGCGCGCAGTTGCCCGCCAAGATCATGAGATCGGCCCAGGACAGCTTGCGGCCATACTTCGACTTCACCGGCCAGAGAAGGAGACGCGCCTTGTCGAGATTGGCGTTGTCCGGCCAGCTGTTCAGCGGCGCGAACCGCTGAGTGCCCGCGCCCGCCCCGCCGCGCCCATCGCCCACGCGATAGGTGCCGGCGCTGTGCCAGGCCATGCGGATGAACAGCGGTCCGTAGTGGCCGTAGTCCGCCGGCCACCAGGCCTGGGACTTCGTCATCAGTTCAAAGATGTCGCGCTTCACCGCGGCGAGATCGAGCGTCTTGAACTCGGCGGCATAGTCAAAGTCTGCGCCCATCGGGTCACCGGCAGGCGGGTTCTGATGCAGAACCGAGAGGTCGAGCTGGTTCGGCCACCAATCGCGGTTCTTGGTCTCGACGCGGGCGGCGCCTCCGGCGTGGAACGGGCACTTGGCTTGGGCGGTCATCTCGGGACTCCTCATTTCGAAGAACGAGCCGCACCCTAGCGGAGATCGATGTCAATCATCCAATCGATTAAAATATCGATTTCGATTGATGCATCCTATGAAGCGAGCTGAGGCGCCGCCATCGCTGTTCGCGCGATGGCGGCGTGGCCCAGGGATCAGCCCATATTGAAGACGCAGATCTTGTTGCCGTCGAGATCGCGGAAGTAGGCGCCGTAGAAGGTCGGCATGCGCTGTCCGGGCGGGCCGTCGCAGGTTCCGCCGGCGGCGAGCGCGGCGGCGTGGGCGGCGTCCACCTGGGCCTTGGTGGCGGCGGGCAGACCAAACATGGTTCCGTTGCCGGCGCTGGCGGGCTTCTCGTCATAGGGCTTGCTGATCGCCAGCATGCCGGGCGTCGCGCCGCCCCCGTAGAACTGCATCCGGTCTCCGTTGGCGAAGGTGCGCTTGCCGCCCAGAGCGCCGAGGACGGCGTCGTAGAAAGTGGTGGCGCGGGCGAGGTCGTTGGTGCCGATGGTGGCGTAACCGATCATGGAGAGGTTCCTTCCTGAATGGCGATCACCTTAGCCGGTGACGTGCGCGGCAACGCAAGCGGGGGATTGGACGAAGCATCAGTTCTCGGTCCATGCTCCGCCCGACAAGACTGGGGGGATGAGATGAGGATGGTTTCGACGGTCGTGACGGCCCTGGCGCTGACCCTGGCGGCTGGCTCGGCCCATGCCGAGATGTCCAGCGCCGTGACCCGCGAGGCGCATGCGGTTTCGGGGCTGCAGGCTCCGGCTGAAATCCTGGTGGATCGCTGGGGCATCCCGCACATCTACGCCGCCTCGTCGCGCGACGCCTTCTTCCTGCAAGGCTGGAACGCCGGTCGGGATCGACTCTGGCAGATCGATCTGTGGCGCAAGCGCGGCCTTGGGCGGCTCTCGGCCAGCTTCGGCCCGGCCTATGTGGCCCAGGACCGGGCGGCGCGCCTGTTCCTCTATCGCGGCGACATGGCGGCGGAGTGGGCGGCCTATGATCCGGGCGGCCGGGAGGCGGTGGAGGCCTTCGCCGCGGGGGTGAACGCCTATGTCGCCGAGGTGTTGGCCGGGCGCCGCGCGATGCCGGTGGAGTTCGGACTCACCGACTCCAAGCCCGAGCCCTGGAACCCTGAAGACATCCTGCGCATCCGCAGCCACGCGCTGGTTTCCAACGTCGTCTCTGAGGTGGCGCGCGCCAAGGTGGTCTGCGCCGGCGGCGTGGAGGCCGACGCCCTGCGGCGCAAACTGGAGCCGGCCCGCAAACTGACGGTTCCCAAGGGCCTCGACCCCTGCGCCATCCCCGACGGCGTGCTGGACGATTATGTGCGGGCCACCGAGCCGGTCAGTTTCGCGCCCCTCAAGCCCAAGACCATCGCCCAGGTGCTGGAGGAACGCTCGGCCGAGGGCTCCAACAACTGGACGATCTCTGCATCACGGTCGGCGACCGGGCGCCCGATCCTGGCCAATGATCCGCACCGGCCGGTCGGCGCGCCCAGCCTCAGATACATCGCCCATCTGAATGCGCCGGACCTGTCGATCGTCGGCGCGGGCGAGCCGGCGCTGCCGGGTGTCTCGTTCGGCCACAACGGAACCACGGCGTTCGGCATCACCATCTTCTACATCGACCAGGAAGACCTCTACGCCTACCAGACCAAGGCGGGCGCCTATCGCTACAAGGGCGGTTGGGAGCCGATCCGGACAATCCGTGAGACCATCCCTGTGAAGGGCGAGGCCCCGCGCGAGGTGGAGCTCAATTTCACCCGCCACGGCCCCGTGGTCTGGCGCGACGACGCCAGCGGCCGCGCCTTCGCCCTCCGCACGATCTGGAACGAACCCGGTCTGGCCGGCTATTTCGGCTCGTCGCGCATGTGGCATGCCAAAGGCTGGGAAGACTTCCAGCTGGCGCGCAACCGCTGGGGCGCGCCGCCGCTGAACCTCGTCTATGCCGACACCAAGGGCGAAATCGGCTGGTCGGCCGCGGGACGCACGCCGGTGCGGCCAGGCTGGGACGGCCTGATGCCCGTGCCCGGCGACGGGCGTTATGAATGGGCGGGCTATGTGGAGGACGGCGGCCTGCCCGTCTCACGCAATCCGGCCAAGGGCTTCTTCGCCACCGCCAACGAGATGAACGTGCCGGCCGACTATCCGATGGATCGGCGCAAGCTCGGCTTCGAGTGGGCCGA
>NZ_JBILUK010000054.1:0-16863 GCF_044371015.1 Phenylobacterium sp. | reverse complement strand
GAGACGGATCGCAGCTACATCCTGGGCCGAGGCGCCTTCCAGATCGACGACAAGTGGCTCTGGGGATTCACCGCCGAGCGCGCCTCCGATGACCTGATTTTCGACAAGTATGAGATCGGCAAAGTCTATGTGACCCGTGGGCCATACGTCGCTGACGACCGCCGACTGATCAGCCAAGTCTACGCAATCCGCCAGGACGATCGGTCCTATTTCTCGGCCGCAGCCATGACCATCCAGGGCCTGCGGCCCGGCGCCATCGATCTCAACAGCGGTCTCAACACCGGCGAAAACGACCGCGTCTTCCCGATCATCGGTCCGCTTGTCGAGGGCCATTTCGAACCCGCCACCAAGGTCCTGGGCGGGCGCCTGCGCGCCCATACCAGCGCCGTGGTCCTGAGCCGCGAGCAATCCCAGACCGACCTCACACGCCGCCTGCCGGGCCTCGACTCGGCGCGACTGACCGGTGAACTCGACTGGCGTCGGGCCTTGATTTCAACCGCCGGCCTGAGGTTCGAGCCCTATGCTGCGGTTCGAGCGGACGCCTACCGGCTGGAGGATGTCCTCACTGGCGTCGGATCGGCGACCCGCAAGGATGAGATGGCGCGGATGCTGGCCACCGCCGGGGTCGACATCACATATCCGTTCTTCCGCCGCGCGGGGGACGCCACCGTCATTGTTGAGCCGGTGGTTCAGTTCGCCGCGAGCCCGGAAGCCAAGCAGGTGGTGCTGGGGCGCGACGCCAGGGGCCAGCCGATCTATCTCAATGAGGACAGCGTCGCCTTCGAGTTCGACGAGACCACGCTGTTCCGCGCCAACAAGTTCCCCGGGTACGACCTTTACGAGGACGGCGTGCGCCTCAACATGGCCGGACGCGCTGCGGTGATGTGGGACGATGGCCGCCGCGCCAACCTGCTGATCGGCCGCAGTTTCCGCTCCGAACGCAACGCCGTGTTCAACGCCCGCACGGGTCTGCGCGACAAGGCCTCCGATTGGGTTGTCGCTGCCGACGCCCAGCCGATCCGCGGCCTCTCGCTGTTCACCCGCGCCCGTCTCGATAGCGACAGCCTGGACATCCGCCGCCTCGAGGCCGGCGCGAACGTCGCCAACAAGTACGGCTCCGGCTTTGTGCGCTACCTGACCGACGACTTCGACATCAATGGTGTTCGCCGCGAGAACCTCGATGTCGGAGGAGAGATCAATCTCACGCGCAACTATGGCGTCACACTTTATGGCAACCGCGACCTCGCACGCGACGCGTGGGTGATCCGCGACGTCGGCGTCTTCTATCGCGACGACTGTCTCCGCGTGGACGTGATATACCGGCGCGAAGACACCATTATCGGACGCTTGCTGCCCAGCGAATCTGTCTCAGTGCGCCTAACGCTCGCCACATTGGGCGGCAATTTCGGCAACAGGTAGGATGACGGCCGATGCGGCCCCAAACCAAGGATAACTCCTCTCAATGATGCGCTACCTGATGAACTCCGCCGCTCGGCGCGTGGTGTTCGCCTGCGCCCTGGCCGCGGCCAGCGCAGCCCCCCAGGCCCGCGCCCAGCAGCCCGCTGCGCCGGTCGCCCCGGCCGGTTTGTCCGAATCGGTGGCCGCCGTGGTCAACGATGACATCGTCTCAACCTACGATCTCGCCCAGCGCATGCGGCTGCTGATCGCCACCTCCGGCGTACAGCCTACCGAGGAGAACCTGGGCCAGTTCCAGCGCGAGGCCCTCATCTCGCTGGTCGACGAACAGCTGCAATTCCAGGAACTGCGTCGGGTCGAAAGAGATCAGAAGATGGAGATCGTCGCCGACAACACCGAGGTCGACGAGGAAATCACCTCCATGGCCCAGGGCAACAACATGAGCCGGGAGCAGTTTCAGGCCTTCCTCGGCTCGCGTGGCATCGGCGTCGACACCCTACGCCAGCAGATCCGCGCTCAGATGAGCTGGCAGCGTTGGATCCGCGGCCGCTACGGCTCACGCCTGCGGGTCGGCGACGACCAGATCGCCGCCACTCAGGCCCGCCTTGAGGCTGAGGCCGCCAAACCGCAGTATCAGATCGGCGAGGTCCTGATCGACGCCAGCCGCGTCGGTGGCATGCCGCAGGCGTTGGCCGGCGCACAACAGCTGGTCACCCAGATGCAACAGGGCGCGCCGTTCGCCGCCGTCGCCCGTCAATTCTCGGCCCTTCCTACCGCGGCCAACGGCGGCGACGCCGGCTGGGTTGGCGCAGGCGACATGCCGCCCGAGGTGGTGGCGGCCCTGGAACAGATGCGCCCGGGGCAGCTCTCCCAGCCCGTGCAAACCCGAGACGGTGTCTACATTCTCTATCTGCGTGACAAGCGCGCCGGTGGCGGCGCGACGCTGGTCAATCTGAAGCAGGCGGCCGTCGGTTTGCCCGCGGGCGCGCTCCCCGAGGCCGAAGCCGCCGCGCGCGCCAAGCTGGCGGCGCTTAAGCCTCAGATCCGCGATTGCGCCACGCTGGAAGCCACCGCCGCCCGGGTCGAAGGCGTCGTCGCAGGCGACCTGGGCGAGGCTGAAGCCGCCGATCTGGCGCCCCAGTTCCGCGAGGCTGCCGAGGGTTTGCAGGTCGGCCAGGTCTCTGATCCGATCCGCACTCAGGCCGGCTTGCACCTCATCGCCGTCTGCGGCCGTCGTGCAGCCGGCGGCGGCGCGGTCGACAAGGAGCAAATCGAACAGCGCCTGTTCAGCCAGCAACTCAGCATGATCGCGCGGCGCTACATGCGCGACCTGCGCAACTCGGCCACCATCGAGACGAAGTGACGCGCCCGCCCCTCGCGCTCACGCTCGGCGACCCCGCCGGCATCGGGCCGGAGATCGTCCAGGGCGCGTGGCGGGCGCTGCAAAGCTCCGGGCCCGCCTTCGCGGTGATCGGCGACGCCGACCTGCTTCGCGACGTCCCGACCGCCCGGATCACCAAACTCTCCGAGGCCCGGGCGGTCTTTCCCACGGCCCTGCCCGTCCTGCACGACCCGGTCGGCGCGATGGTCACCCCCGGGCGCCCCGAGCCCTCCGCCGCCCCCGCTGTCATCCGCTGGATCGAGTGCGGCGCCGCGCTGGCGCTTTCGGGCGAGGCCGCAGCCGTCGTGACCGGGCCCATCGCCAAAGCTCCGCTTTATGCGGCGGGCTTCAGGTTCCCCGGCCACACCGAGTTCCTGGGCGAACTCACTGCCGCCGCGCCTTATCCGGGAGAACGTGGACCTGCGATGATGCTGGCGGCCGGCGATCTACGCACCGTGCTGGTGACCATCCACGAGCCATTGGCCCGCGTGCCCGCTCTTCTGACCACCGAGATGGTCGTCCGCACCGGCCGCATCGCCGCCCAGGCGCTGATCCGCGACTTCGGCATCGCCCGCCCGCGGCTGGCCATCGCCGGCCTCAACCCTCACGCGGGTGAGAGCGGCGCGCTTGGCCGCGAGGAGATCGAGATCGTTGCGCCCGCCGTAACCGCACTTCAGGCCGAGGGCGTCGACGCCAAGGGGCCCTATCCGGCCGACACCATGTTCCCGGCAGAGGTCCGCGCCACCTATGACGCCGCCATCTGCCTCTATCACGATCAGGCGCTGATCCCGGTGAAGATGCTCGACTTCTGGGGCGGCGTGAATGTCACGCTGGGCCTGCCGATTGTCCGGACATCGCCCGACCACGGCACCGGCTTCGACATCGCCGGCCAGGGCCTCGCGCGTCCGGACAGCCTCATCGCCGCGATCCACCTGGCCGCCGAGATCGCCGGGCGACGCGGGTGAACCTCGATTCTCTGCCGCCCCTGCGCGCCGCGCTCGAGGCGCATGGCCTCTGGGCGAACAAGGCCTATGGGCAGCATTTCCTGCTTGATCTCAACATTACCCGGCGCATCGCCCGGCTCGCCGAGGTCGGACCTGGGGATCACGTGCTCGAGGTCGGCCCGGGCCCGGGCGGACTCACCCGCGCCCTGCTGGAAACCGGCGCCCGCGTCACCGCCGTCGAGAAAGACGCTCGCTTTCGTCCGCTGCTGGAGGATGTCGTCAACGCCTCGAACGGCGCGCTCGATCTCATTTTTGGCGACGCGTTGCAGATCACACTCGATCCCGCGCCCGATCACGTGGTCTCAAATCTTCCCTATAACGTCGGCACGCCCCTACTTGTCGGCTGGATCACCACCGCTCGCCCCCCCAGAAGCCTCACCCTGATGTTTCAGCGGGAAGTCGCCGACCGGATCACCGCCGCGCCGGGAGAGGACGCCTACGGCCGCTTGGGCGTGCTGGCCCAGGCGACCAGCCACGCCGCCCGCGTTCTCGACGTCCCGGCTCGCGCCTTCGTTCCCCCGCCCAAGGTCGACTCCGCCGTCGTCCGGCTCACGCCGCGCGTCGATCGCCCCTCGCCGGAACGTCTGCAAGCCCTGCAGACCGTCACCGCCGCTGCCTTCGGCCAGCGCCGCAAAATGCTGCGCTCCAGCCTGAAGTCGCTGGGCGGCGAACCGCTCATCCGGGTGGCTGGCCTCGATCCGACCGCCCGCGCCGAGACCATTTCGGTCAGCGGCTTCCTGGATCTCGCGGACGCATGGATCAATCGATGCTGACCCCTGCCCTCGCCTCTTCCTTCGCGCGGATCGCGCTCGGCCATGTGGCGCGCGAATACCCCAACAAAATGGACCATGTCCTGGAAGGTCCCAACGACGTGCGCGGTCCGCGAGACCTGCACCCCATCTTCTTCGGTAGCTTCGACTGGCACTCCTGCGTCCACGGCTATTGGCTGCTGGCGACCTTGCTTCGGCTGCACCCGGCCATACCTGAGGCGGCTGCCATCCGGGCTCTGTTCGAAGCCGCCTTCACGCCAGCCAAGGTCGAGGCCGAGCGCGCCTATCTCGACCGACCCTCCGCCCGAGGCTTCGAGCGGCCCTACGGCTGGGCATGGCTCCTGAAACTTCAGGCCGAGCTCCTGGCCCATGACGCGCCCTGGGCGGCCATCCATCAACCCCTGGCCGACGCCTTCGCCGATCGGTTCCACGCCTTCCTGCCCAAGGCCACATACCCGGTACGCACCGGCGTCCACTCCTCTACGGCCTTCGCCGCCGCGCTGGCGCTGGACTACGCCAACGCCGCCCAGGACCACGCCTTACAGGACCGCCTCCAAGCCCGGGTGTGCGACTGGTACGCGGCCGATCGCGACGCCCAAGGATGGGAGCCGTCGCTCAACGACTTCCTCTCCCCGACCCTGATGACGGCCGCCTGCATGATCCGCGCAATGCCTGGGCCCACGTTTCAGGTCTGGTTTCGCGACTACCTGCCGGCCGCCCACCTGGGCCGCCCGGAGAGCCTGTTCACGCCAGCCGTTTCCCCCGACCGAAGCGATGGCCAGATGGCCCACCTCGACGGCGTCAACTTCAGTCGCGCCTGGTGCTGGCGCGAGATCGCCGCCCACCTGCCTCCCGACGATCCCCTCCGCCCCATCGCCGAAGCCACGGCCCAGAGTCACATCGCCGCCAGCCTCCCCCACGTCGCGGGCGACTACATGGGCGAACACTGGCTGGCGTCGTTCGCGCTATTGGCGCTGACGGCGTCAAATCCGACGCGCTAAGCGCTTAGCGGACCACCAGGACCGGAACCGTGCTCTGGGCCAGCACTTCCGCCGTCTGACTGCCCAGAATGAGCCGTCGCACGCCCCGGCGTCCGTGCGACGCCATGACGATCAGATCGTTCCCATGGGTCTTGACCGTGGCCAGGATCGCATCGGCCGGCTGTGATCGCGACACATAGTGCGTCTCGGCCGCGACACCTAAGTCATCGGCCTTGCGTTTCGCCGCAGCCAACACCGCCGCGGCAGACTCGGCCTGGATCTTGTCATAGTCCACGAAAATGGCGCTCATCGCGGTCGCCTCGAGTCCGACATAGGTCGGCAGGGGCTCGCTCACCATCAGTAATGTGACCTTGGCGCCGAAGCTGCGCGCGAGCGACAACCCTGTCTCAACGCCCTTAGCGGCGAACTCCGACCCATCCGTCGGGATCAAAATGGACTTGTACATTTGGCTTCCGCCTCCCCTGGCTCTCGATAGATGTTGCGCTTCCCGTCGACCGGCAAATCTCGGCTCAGGGCCTTCGGCAGTCAGGCGCCCTTGATCGCGCGCAGCGCCGCCTGCTCCCCACGCCCCGCCAGGTCCAGCGACAATTCGCCGATCAGGGTCGAGCGCAAAGCGTTGTGATAGTGTCGACGCATCTCGCCGAGGGTCTTCGGTGCGGCGATCACCACCAGTCGTGCGATCTTGTGTCCGAGGACCTGCTGGTTCAGCCACTTGGTCACGGCGGCCGCATGTGCGTCTTCATCCAGCTGATGACCCGTGGGATTGCCCGAGCTGGTGTGATGCCGTGATCCGGCGGATTTGTTGTCCTCGCGCAAATCCGGCGTGGGGAGCGGCGCGAGTCCGGGCTCGGTTTCGCTCCCCTGGTTTCGGAACAGCTCGAACTTTGAGCCGTCCACAACCGCGATCACATCGCCATGCGCCAGGATCATGTCCGCTCCTTCCGCCCGCAGTTCGCTGCGCGCCCCTCTACAAGAGCGAATGTGGCCTATCGCGAACCCACGGGACTTGATCTTTCTCAACCAACGCCCGCCATCTCATGTGGCGCCGTCTTGAAAGATCTCCTCTATGGGCAAGCCGAACAGGCGTGCGATCTTGAACGCCAGCGGAAGGCTCGGATCGTACTTGCCGGTCTCCAGCGCATTTACGCTCTGGCGCGAGACATCCAGTCGGGCGGCGAGGTCAGCCTGGCTCCAATCACGCTCGGCCCGAAGCACCTTGAGACGGTTTTTCATCCCAGCACCCATTGAACCAATCCGGCCAGACAGAAGCCGGCGACGCCGACACCTGAGGCTACGAGCAACACGTCTGAACTGAGGCGTCTCATCGGCGGGCCCACCACCAACCGGCCCACGCCGCAGCGTATCCGGCGACCTGCGCTACCATCACGGATAGCGCGCCGGCGACGAACACTTCCCGCACTGAAGATCCCTCCAGGAGCGGTGGCGCGAGCCCTCCGATATCCACGAACACCACCAGCGCGAGGCCCAGCGCAAGTCCGCCGGATCCGCCCCAGTACCAGGCGAACTTGTGCGCCTCGCGCGCCACCTCATCCAGATGCCGCCACCAAAACAGGCTCACGCCGAAGCCGACGACGACCGCCGCGACAACCAGCAGAAGGACTAACCAGGGTGGCGGCGTCAACGCCCCGAACGGCTCCAGCCCCACCAGAAGCCCGGTCGCAAATCCGGCCCCCAGCAGCCCACCGACCGCGAACAATCTTTTTCGCTCTCGAGTCATATATCGCGTCTCCTTGTCTGTATGACAAGTAAACACGACACAAAGCGGCGCGTCAAGCACACATTACATTTCGTCGTTGTCGCTTGTCATCGTAAGCGACGCGCGCTGGTCGCTTCGCTGCGCCGACAAGACGGCAGGATCAGCCCGATCAGCGCCGTCTCACACGCTCCATAAACTCCGGGCGAATCACCCCACCGGCTCGACCGCCAGCTCCAGCTCGAAGTCTCCGGGTTCTGGCTTGAGCGTCGCGCGCCAGTAGTCGATCAGGCCGAAGGGCCAGTTCTGGCTCACACGCCCGAAGTCGTTCTTGTACCAGCTCGACACGTTGGGAGAGCCCCAGGCCCAGCCGGCGTTGGCCTGATCCACTCGGGTGTTGAAGTCGTCATAGACCGCCTGCTTGGGCTCCATCGCCACAGCCCCGGTCTCGGCCAGCAGCTTGAGCGCGCCCACGATGTAGCGCACCGAGCATTCAGAGAAGAAGATGATCGAGCCGTTGACCACGATGTTGGTGTTGGGCCCGTAGATCGTGAACAGGTTCGGAAAGCCCGGGTGGGTCATCCCCAGATAGGCTCGCGCATCGCCGCCCCAGGTCTCGTGCAGGTCACGCCCGCCCCGACCCTTGATCTTCAGGAACGACAGGAAGTTCGCGGCCTGGAAGCCTGTGCCGTAGATCAGCACATCCACTTCATGGGTCCGCCCATCTGCGGTCTGCACGCCATTGGGCGTGATCCGGGTGACCTTGTGTGTAACAAGCTCGACATTGTCGCGCTTGAGCGCCGCTAGCCAAACGCCGTTATCCAGCACCGAGCGCTTGCCGCCGATCGGATAGGCCGGGATCACCTTCGCGGCCAGGTCCGGCCGGTCCGCCACCTGGGCCTTCAGCGACTGGGTCGCCATCTCCCGCAGCATGGCGTTTTCCGGTCCCACCGCATCGGGCGAGCCGTTCCAACTCGGGTCGGACTTCACCATCGGCAGGAAGCCCTCGGTCGTCATCCAGAACAGCCAGAACCGGTACCACTTGTCGTAGAGCGGCACGTGCTCCAGCGTCCACTTCATGCCCTCCGGCACATCCTCGTGATAGTGCGGCACGGGCAGGCCCCAGGGCGGGCTGCGCTGGAAGACCGTCAATTGCGCCACCTCCGGTGCGATCTCCGGAACGAACTGATAGGCCGAGGCGCCGGTGCCGATCACCGCCACGCGCTTCCCCTTCAACTCGACGTCGTGGCGCCACTCGGCGGAGTGGAAGGCCGGCCCCTCGAACGTGCCGATCCCCTCGATCTCCGGATAGCGCGGCCTGTTCAACTGCCCTACGGCGGTGACCACCGCCGTCGCCTCGACGGTCTCCGTCTTCCCGTCCTTGCGCCTCAGCGTCGCCCGCCAGAGCTGGGCGCGATCATCCCAGGCCACCTGTTCGACCAGGGTCTCGAAGCGAATGTGCTTCTTGAGATCGTGCTTGGCGGCGACCCCCTGGAAATACTTCAGGAGCTCTGGCTGGGGTGAGAAGTGCTGCGGCCAGGCGTGGTTAGGCTCGAAGGAGTAGCTGTACATGTGGTTGGAGTTGTCCACCCGGCAGCCCGGATAGGTGTTCTCGAACCAGGTGCCGCCCACATCGGGGTTCTTGTCGACAATCTCGAAGGCCACGCCCGCCTGCTTCAGACGGATGCCGGTCAAGAGGCCCGACATGCCGGCGCCGACCACCAGCACTTTCAGCTTCCGGGCCGCGGCCTTGAGCGCCGGCGCCTCGAATTGCGGATCCTTGCTGCTGGTCCCGGCCAGCGCCAGTTCGTCCAGCAGGAAGTCGACATAGCCCTCGGGAATCGCGGCGCCCGCCACGAAGTCCATCTGCCGCCGAAGGGTTGTCACATCCGGTTGCACCGGGGCCGGCGCCTGGCCCGCCAGATGCGCCGCGATCACCTGCGCCGCCCGGGCGCGTATCTTGGCCTGCTCCGCTTCCGGGATGCCGGTGTCGCCGCGCGACAGTGGATTGTAGGTGGGCTTCCAGGCGTCCTGCAGCCAGTCAGTCTCGCCGGTCAGGTGGACCAGGGCGGCCAGCAGCGCTGGCAAATGGGCGTCCTTCAGCTTCTCTTCGATGGCGGCGGTCGTATCAGCCATGGGGTCCAGTCCAGCTCAGCGTTTCACAAAGAGGATGCGCCGCCGGGCGCGTCGGCGGAAGTCCTCACCCAACGTCACAACCGCTCACATCTGCGCGGCGCGGATCCTGGCCATCACCGCCGCGGGATAGGCCCGGCCCGAAGCCGCCAGGTTCTCCCTCAGGTGCGCGATGCGCGTGGTGCCGAACACCGCTGCACTCACATCCGGGTTCTCCAGCACAAAGCCCAGGGCCGCCTGGGCGCCGGTGAAACCTTCCAAATCGTGCAGGAACCGGAACCGCGCGCCCAGCCGCATCTCCTCGCCGTGCCGCACCACTCCTCTCGCAGCGTACCAGAGGTCGCGGGGCGCCTTCAGGCGCGCCATGATCGGCCGTGTGTGACCCATGGCCAGCGGCATGCCTGCCAGGACGCCCTTCCCCCACGCCCGCGCCCGACCGATCAACGCCTCGCGTTCCGGCCTCAGCACATTGTAGTCGACCATCACCACATCGATTGGCGTGAGCGTGATCGCGTGCGCGATGACCTCAGGATCGAAGCTGTTCACCCCCACGGCGCGGACCAGCCCCCGCGTCTTGAGCTCGGTCAGCGCCGTCAGCAGGTCATCGGTCAGTTCCGCCACCGCCGGGCCATGCAGCTGCAGTATGTCCAGCCGGTCGAGGCCCAGCCGCAACAGGCTCCGCTCCGCGCTCGCGACCACCGCTACAGGGCTCATGTCGCGCACGATCCGACCGCCTTCGAACCACGTTCCGACCTTGGTGGCGATGATCAGATCGGAAGTATCCCGCCCCTTCAGCGCCCGCCCTAGCCTGGGTTCCGCCTGACCCTCCGAATAGGCTGCGCCGGTGTCGAATAGGCTCACCCCGCCCGCGATGGCCTCGTGCACGAGGGCCGCGGCCTGCCGCTCATCAAACGCCGCCTTGCCCCACCAGCTCGCGCAGCCAAACCCAAGCTCAGAAACCCAAAGCCCCGTCGATCCCAAGCGCCGCGTCCGCATCGCGCCCCCAACTGGCTTGCCAAGCCGAAGCGCCCCGCAAGGGCCGCGAAGGCTGGTGGGCGGCGAGGGATTCGAACCCCCGACCCCCTCGGTGTAAACGAGGTGCTCTAACCAGCTGAGCTAGCCGCCCTTGCGCCACCCATAGAACAGCGGACTCGTCGCTTCCAGACCGTCACAGCATATTCAGAATGATCCAGGCGCCGATCAAAGCGAAGATGGCGGCGGCGGCGATCCGCACCCACTTGAGCGAAACCCGTCGCAAGAGCGCGTCGCCGAGAAACACCACCGGCGCATTGGCCAGCATCATCCCCAGCGTCGTGCCTGCCGTGACCGCCCAGACCATCTCGAACCGTGCGGCCAGTAGAGTCGTGGCGATCTGGGTCTTGTCTCCGATCTCAACCAGGAAGAACGCCACCAGTGTCGTCAGAAACACACCGCCAGCGCCCCTGCCCCCCGTCCCGCCGTCATCGGCCTTGTCGGGGATCAGCGCCCAGGCCGCCATAGCCAGAAACGCCAGCCCGACGATCAACTGAAAGGTCTCGCCACTCAGCCATCGCGCCAGCAGGACACCCAAGGTCGCGGCCGCCGCGTGGTTCAGCAAGGTGGCGCAGAGGATGCCCAGCACGATGGGAACCGGACGGCGGAACCGCGCCGCCAGCAGCAGAGCCAGGAGTTGGGTCTTGTCGCCGATCTCGGCGACCGCGACCACGCCGGTAGAGATTAGGAGTGCTTCCACGGGAGGGCCGGTTTAGGCGTCGCCTCCCCCTGGAGCAAGCGCGTTTCAGCCGTTCAATGTCGACTTCAGACTTTCGCCCACCTTGAACCGGCAGGTCGACGAAGCTGGACGCTTCACGCGCTCGCCGGTGCGAGGATTGCGGGCCATGCCCGCGGCGCGCTTGACCGGCACAAAGCTGCCGAAGCCGACAAGGCGCACCTCATCACCCGACTTCAAGGTCGACGATACCGACTCGATGAAGGCGTCCAGCGCGTCCTTCGCCTGAGTCTTGTTCAGCCCAGACCGATCGGCGATCGCCGAGACGAGTTCCGCCTTCGTCATGTTCAAGGTCTCCCAGCCCAAGTTCTTTCACTGTCGCGGGAGGTCTTGGACCAGCGCCCACCACGACTTGGCTGGAAGTCAACGCCCGTCGTGGCCCATACGTCAAGCGGACACGCGGCGAGGGCTACGCCCCCTCGCCGCGCTCGCGGTTCAGCTGAACAGGATCAGTGCGCGACCATCCCGTCCGAAGCGTCGGGCTCCTCGGATGGGACAACAACCGGCGCGGTCTCGTCCCAATCGATGGGCGTCGGTTGCCGGGTCAGAGCGCGCGCCAGAACCTGGTCCATGTTGGAAACCGGAATGATCTCCAGCGCGGATTTCACATTGTCCGGTATGTCCGCGAGATCCTTCTCGTTTTCCTCCGGAATAAGCACCGTCTTCACGCCCGAACGCAGCGCCGCCAGCAGCTTTTCCTTGAGGCCGCCGATCGCCGTCACGCGACCGCGCAAGGTCACTTCGCCCGTCATCGCCATGTCCGACCGGATCGGAATGCCGGTGAGGACCGACACGATGGCGGTGGCCATGGCCGCGCCGGCCGAAGGGCCATCCTTTGGCGTGGCGCCGTCGGGCACGTGGATGTGAACATCCGTGCGCTCGAATGACGGGGGCTCGATACCGAACTTGGTGGCTCGGCTGCGGACGTAACTGTTCGCCGCGGCGATCGACTCCTTCATCACGTCCTTGAGATTGCCGGTGATCGACATCCGACCCTTGCCCGGCATCTTGACCGCCTCGATGGTCAGGATGTCGCCGCCGAACTCGGTCCAAGCCAGACCGGTAATGATGCCGACCGCATCCTCCTGGTCCGTCTCGCCATACCGGAACTTCCGCACGCCGGCGTAACGGGCCAGGCGCTCGTCATCGATGGTGATCGCAGTGACCGACTCCCGACCGAGATCGCGCACGGTCTTCCTGGCGAGATTGCCCAGCTCGCGCTCCAGGTTCCGCACACCGGCTTCCCGTGTGTAGTAACGGATCAGGCCCCGGATCGCGTCCTCCGGCACAATGAACTCGTCCGGCTTCAGCCCATGATCGGTGGTCAGCTTCGGCAGGATGTGGCGCCGCGCGATCTCGACCTTCTCATCCTCGGTGTAGCCGGGGATGCGAATGATCTCCATTCGGTCCAGCAGGGGCTGGGGCATGTTGAGCGAGTTGGCTGTGGTCACGAACATGACGGGCGAGAGGTCGTAGTCCACCTCCAGATAATGGTCGCCGAAGGTGGAGTTTTGCGCGGGGTCCAGCACTTCCAGGAGCGCTGAGGACGGGTCGCCCCGCCAGTCGGCGCCCATCTTGTCGATCTCGTCCAGTAGGAAGAAGGCGTTGGTCGTCTTCGCCTTCTTCATCGACTGAATGATCTTGCCCGGCATCGAGCCGATGTAGGTGCGCCGGTGGCCACGGATCTCGGCCTCGTCCCGCACCCCGCCCAGCGAGACGCGCACGAACTCGCGGCTCGTCGCCTTGGCGATGGACTTGCCGAGCGAGGTCTTGCCCACCCCTGGCGGACCCACCAGGCACAGGATCGGACCCTTGAGCGAGCCCACGCGGCTTTGTACCGCCAGGTACTCAAGGATCCGCTCCTTCACCTTTTCCAGCCCGTAGTGATCCTCTTCCAGGATCGCTTCAGCCTTGGCGAGGTCGATGGCCTTCAGCTTGGCCTTGCCCCACGGGATCGACAGCAGCCAGTCAAGGTAGTTACGCACCACCGTGCTCTCAGCCGACATCGGGCTCATGTTGCGGAGCTTTTTCAGCTCCGCATCGGCCTTGGCGCGGGCCTCCTTCGATAGCTTGGTCTTGCGGATGCGCTTTTCGAGCTCGGCCAGTTCGTCGCGCTGGTCATCCTGCTCGCCCAGTTCGCGCTGGATCGCCTTCATCTGCTCGTTGAGGTAGTATTCTCGCTGCGTCTTCTCCATCTGCCGCTTCACGCGATTGCGGATCTTCTTCTCGGTCTGCATGACCGAGATCTCGCCCTCCATCAGGGCGTAGACCTTCTCCAGGCGCTTCACGACATCGAACACTTCGAGCAGCTGCTGCTTCTCGGCGATCTTGACCGACAGGTGGCCGGCGATGCGGTCGGCGAGCTCCGACGGATTGTCGATCTGCGGGATCGCGGCCAGCGCCTCGGGAGGCACCTTCTTGTTGAGCTTCACATAGCTTTCGAACTGCTCGACGACTGCGCGGCTCAGGGCCTCGGCCTCGGCCGACTGGGCCCCCGTCTCGACGATCGGGCCGATCTCGGCCTCGTAGAAGGCTTCGGCGCCCGTGAACCGGGTGATGGCGGCGCGGGACTTGCCCTCAACGAGCACCTTCACGGTTCCGTCCGGCAGCTTCAGGAGCTGCAGGATTGTGGCGACAACACCTACATCATAGATGGCCGCGGGCGAGGGATCGTCATCGTCCTTGTCCTTTTGCGTCGCGAGCAGGATCTGCTTGCCCTCCACGCGCATCGCCTCTTCCAGCGCGCGCACGGACTTCTCCCGCCCAACAAACAACGGCACCGGCTGGTGTGGAAACACCACGATGTCGCGCAGCGGCAGGATCGGCAGGATCTGGGTGTCGGACATTCTCATTCACTCCTGGCCCGCCATCTGGCCGAGCCGCGCCCGCTGGTTCGAAAGTCCCGGACGCTGACCCCTTTGGGGAAACCTTGCATCTGAGTCGGACGACCCGTCCGCCCGTTCTAGGGTCGGAAGGCGGGGATTTATGTGGACGGTCAGGCGGCCTTTCAAGCACCGCCCGGGCCGGCGCGACACTGGGTCCCATGTCGCGGATACATCGCGGGACCGGCGACCACCAGTCTCGCCCCTCTCAGATAGGAAGCGCGGGCCGAGGGCTCAACCGTCAGATCCGCAGTACCGTGGTCTCCACTACCGGCCGCCGGCCCCAGAGACGCTGGCTGGTCTTCTTGACCGCGCGGCTGATGGCGCTCTCGATTTCCTCGTCCTGCTCGGCGACGTCTCCCTTGAGCCGCCGGAGCGCCGACTCCGCCGCGTCGGCGAGTTCGTCCAGGGCGTCGTCCAGAGGTTGGTCCGCGTCACCCGGCAGACCCAAGGCTCGCACTTGCGGTCCGGAGACGATCCGCCCGCGCCCGTCCAGCGCCACCGAAACGGCGATGATCCCGTTGTGAGCCGCGTGACGGCGTACGCGCAGCGCCTCGCCGTTCTCCGGGGTCAGCACGCCCGCATCCACGAACAGGCGCCCGGATGGAACCTCGTCGATGATCGTCGCCCGGCCGGGCGCCAGGCGGACCATATCGCCATTACGGGGAGTGACCTGCTGCGGCACCTGCAGGTCCGAGGCGAACGCGGCATGCTCCAGAAGATGGCGTCGCTCGCCATGGGTCGGCACCGCGATCTCAGGTCGCGCCCAGCTGTACATCTCGGCGAGTTCATCCCGGCAAGGGTGGCCCGAAACGTGAATGCCCGGATGGTCACGCTCGGTGTAGAGCCGGACGCCGCGTTCGGTCAGCTTGTTCTGCAGGTTGCGGATCGGGATTTCGTTGCCCGGAATGACGCGGCTGGAAAACACCACAGCGTCGCCGGAGCCGAGGTTCACATGCGGGTGCGTCCCCTCGGCGATGCGCGCCAGCGCCGCGCGCGGCTCGCCCTGGCTTCCCGTGCAGAGATAGAGCACGGCTTCCGCCGGCATTCGCCGGGCTTCTCCGTCGTCGAGGAACGGCTTGATCCCCTGCATCAGCCCCACCGACTTCGCCGCCGCTGCCATCCGATGCATCGACCGCCCCGCCAGACAGACACGGCGACCATTGGCTTCCGCCGCGCGGATCACGCTGTCCATGCGGGCCACGTTGGACGCGAAGCAGGCGACCGCCACGCGGCCCTTCAGACCGCCGATCAGCGGGATCAGGGCGTCGCGGACGCCGGACTCCGATCCCGCCCGGCCATCCACGAAGACGTTGGTGGAGTCGCACACCATCGCCAGCACACCTTCATCGCCCAGGCGGCGGAGCGCGCTCTCATCAGTTAGCCCGCCCAGTAGAGGGTCGGGGTCGATCTTCCAGTCACCCGTATGCAGCACCACACCCAGCGGCGTGCGGATCGCCAGGCCGTTGGGCTCTGGGATCGAGTGGGTGAGCGTGATCAGGTCGAGCGTAAACGGACCCAGCTCTATGCGCCCACCCAGGGCGACCTCATGGATCTCCACCTCATCCAGCAGATCCGCCTCGCGCAGCTTTTCGCGCAGAATGAAGGCCGTGAAGGGGGTCGCGTAAACCGGCGCCCGCAGGCGCGGCCAGAGCCATGCCACCGCGCCGACATGATCCTCATGCGCATGGGTCAGCACGATGCCGAGAATGCGGTCGGCGTGTTCTTCGATGAACTCCGGGTCCGGCAGGATGACTTCGACACCAGGTGTCGTCTGGTCGCCGAACGTCACGCCCAGATCGACCACGATCCATCGGCGGTCATGCGGCGGGCCAAACCCGTAAAGGTTGAAGTTCATCCCGATCTCGTTCGACCCACCCAGAGGTAGGAATACGAGCTCGTCGTCGGGTCTGGCCTTCATGGCGAGGCGGCTCCGTTGCGCCGCCAGATCTCGAGAAGGCCGCGGATGGTTAGATCAGGATCAAAATGATCGATGCTGGTGGTAGCCCCGTGGAAGAGCGAGGCGACTCCCCCGGTCGCCACCACGGTCATCGGCTCCTGGCGCTCGGCCTTGATCCGAGCAATCAGCCCTTCGATCAG
Organism: Phenylobacterium sp.; assembly: GCF_044371015.1. Classification (GTDB taxonomy): domain Bacteria; phylum Pseudomonadota; class Alphaproteobacteria; order Caulobacterales; family Caulobacteraceae; genus Phenylobacterium. The sequence goes on along the minus strand of NZ_JBILUK010000054.1, from coordinate 694 downwards.
CGCGATGTAACCCCAAAACACGCCCGACTGCATGGCCACGACCGTGTCTGTGCCCACCACCCGCTGAGGTTTCTGGATCGCCACTCGCGGTAGCTTGGCGGCGGCGTTGTGCAGCGCCTCCATGGAGAGGTTGATGCCCGGCGCGATGACCCCGCCTTCGAATCCGCCGTCCGCGGCGATGACGTCGAATGTCGTTGCGGTGCCGGAGTCGATCACGATCAGCGATCCCGGATAGACCGCATGCGCGCCGATGGCGTTCACCAGCCGGTCGGCCCCCGCTTCGGAAGGCTTGTCGATCCGAACGGGGATGCCGAGGTCAACGTTCTCGCCGACGACAAGGGGTTCGACCTTCAGATAACGCCGCGCAAGATTTCTTAGGTTGAAGATCGACTGCGGCACCACGCTGGAGATGATGCAGCCGTCGAATGCCCCGATCGCCAGCCCCGCCATAGACAAGAGCTGCGAGAGCCATACGGCATACTCATCCGCCGTGCGGTTGGAGTGGGTCGCGGCCCGCCACTGGGCGGTCCAACGCTCTCCGTCGTGCACCGCGAACAGCGTGTTGGTATTGCCCTGTTCGATCGCCAGCAGCATTGGCGCGCCTCAGCCCTCTCCGAAAAAGACGTCACCGGCGGTGATGCGCTCGATCGCCCCGTCGTCCCGGCGGAGCTTTAGCGCACCATCGGCGTCGAGT
>NZ_JBILUK010000241.1:0-4756 GCF_044371015.1 Phenylobacterium sp. | reverse complement strand
GCGTGGTCGGCGACCTCGCGGGCTTCGCGGCGGCGATCTACAAGCGCGGCGTCGACTTCGTTCAGATCCCGACCACCCTGCTGGCTCAGGTGGACTCTTCGGTCGGCGGCAAAACCGCCATCGACACGCCCCGGGGCAAGAATCTGGTGGGCGCATTCCATCAGCCGCGCCTGGTGCTGGCCGACCTCGACGTGCTGGCGACGCTCGACGCGCGCGAGATGCGGGCCGGCTATGCCGAGGTGATCAAGTACGGTCTGCTGGGCGACCGCGCCTTCTTCGAGTGGCTGGAGACCAAGGGCGACGATGTGCTGGCCCGCGAACCCGCCGCGCTCGCCCGGGCCGTCGCCCGGTCCGTGGAGATGAAGGCCGAGATCGTCGCCGAGGACGAGCGCGAACAGGGACGTCGCGCGCTGCTCAATCTGGGTCACACCTTCGGCCATGCGCTGGAGTCCGAGACCGGCTATGGCGCGGCGCTGCTGCACGGCGAAGCGGTGGGCGCCGGCATGGCGCTGGCCTTCCGCTTCTCCGCGCGGCTCGGACACTGTTCCGGCCAGGACGCGGAACGGGCGGTGCGCGCGATCGCCGCCGCCGGCCTGCCGACCCGACTGGACGAGGTTCCCGGCCATCCCTTCAACGCCGACCGACTCGTGGCTCACATGGCCCAGGACAAGAAGGCCGAGGGCGGCCGCCTCACCTTCATCCTGACCCGCGCGCTGGGCGACGCCTTCACCGCCAAGGGCGTGGATGCGCGCGCGGTGGCGGACTTCCTGCGGGCGGAAGGGGCGCGTTAGAGGCCGCAAGGACTCAACCGTTGAAAACGCGCAAGAGGCTCGCCACCCGCCAGCGGTGTCATCCCGGAACGCGCGCAAGCGCGTGTCTGGGACCCAGCGGCAGGGTCTCGGTGGATAGGTCGGGTGCGAGCGGCGAGGTGGCGGGGGCTGGGTCCCGGTCTTTCGCTGGCGCGAAAACCGGGATGACACCTTGGGGTGCGCCGCCAAATGTCTCGAATAAGACCGATTGGCGCTTCCTGCGCGCGGGTGCGCGAAGAGCGCCCGCAACCCGCATGAACGGGTTCGGGACGTGGCGAATGCGACGAATAGGACCGATTGGCGCTTCCTGTGCGCGCGGGCGCGAGGCCAGCGGCAGGCATGAGGGTGCAATCCCTGGCGAGAGGGTTGGAGTGGATTTGGGTCGTTCAACGTGTTCGGGCCCCGCAGACTTGGGACGGTAGCTCAATCCGCCGCAATCGGCAAGAACAAATAAAGAACATATACCACGGTCTGGCCGAACCGGAGAGGCGCGCGAAGTTGCAGGCGCCCCTCACCCCAAGAACCCCGCCACCTCCTCGATCGCCTCGACCAGGGTCACGCGGCGCAGGTCCACGCCCGGCGGCAGGCCGGAGAACAGGCGCGTGGGCGAGGAGGAGTCGAGTATGACGAAGCAGCCCTTGTCGTCGCCCCGACGGATCAGGCGGCCGAACGCCTGGGCGATGCGGGCGCGGGCGATGGCGTCGTCATAGGCCTTGGCGCCGAAGCGGGCGCGTCGGGCCTTGTGCAGGATGTCCGGCCTCGGCCAGGGCACGCGATCGAACACCAGAAGGCGCAGGGCGCGGCCCGGCACGTCGACGCCGTCGCGCACCGCGTCGGTACCCAGCAGGCAGGCGTCCTCCTCGGCCCGGAAGATATCGACCAGGGCCCCCACCTCCAGCGGGTCCACATGCTGGGCGTAGAGGGCGAGGCCCCGGTCGGCGAGCGGCGCCGCGATCCGCTCATGCACCGCGCGCAGGCGCCGGATGGCGGTGAACAGGCCCAGGCCTCCACCGCCGGCGGCCAGAAACAGTTCGCGCATCGCCGCGCCCACCTGCCGGGCGTCGTCGCGGGCCACGTCGGTCACCACAAGGGCGCGGGCGTTGGCGGCGTAGTCGAACGGCGAAGCCAGTTTCAGGGTCTTGGGCCGGTCGGGCAGGCGGGCGGCGCCGGTGCGCATTTCGGCCAGCGCGAACGGATCATCCAACGTCGGATCCGCAAGGGTGGCCGAAGTCACCAGCACCCCGTGGGCCGGGAGGATCACCGCATTGGTCAGCGGCTCGGTGGGGTCCACCCAGTGCCGGCGACAGGCGGCGTCCACCACCCGACCGTACATGATCGTCGCCTCGAACCAGTCGACGAACTCGGGATCGTCCTCCGTGGTTTCGTCCAGGGCGGTCAGCATCGAGCGCCAGGCCGGCAACATCATCCGCGCCCGCCGGTCTAGCCCGCGCAGGGCGCCTTCGATCCGCGCCCGCTCCGAGCCGGATAGCGTCTCGGCCTCGACATCCAGCACGTCTTCCAGAGCGCGGGCCAGGGCCAGCAGCGGCGATTCCAGCCGGCCAAGCGCCTGGGCGGCCTCGCGGGCGGTTTCGCGCACCCGGTCCAGGGCCGGACGCGCCGCGCACTCCATGCCGATGTCGGACGGCGCCGCGCGCGCCCGCAGCTGATCCAGCATCGCCACCAGAAACGCCTCGATCGGGCCCTGCGGGTTCACCTCGCCGCCGGGCGGCGCGATCCGGCCGCTCCACCCCTCGCCGGGCAGCGCCGAGGCGCTCCGCAGCGCCTCATTGAGCGCGCTCCGGGCCGTTTCACGGTCGCCCAGCATGTCGGAGAGGCGCGCTTCCAACCCTCGGCCCCGTCGCCCACGACCCTCCGGCCCGCGGATCCAGCGGCGCAGTTCGGCCGCCTCGGCGCCGGACAGGGCGGCGGAGAAGGCGCTGTCGGCGGCGTCGAACAGGTGATGGCCCTCGTCGAACACGATGCGCTTCAGCCGCGTGGTCTCGCCGTCGCCCTTGGAACCGCGCGCCGCCCGCGCGCCGTCGAACGCCGCCTGGGAGAGCACCAGGGCGTGATTGGCGATGACGATATCGGCCCTGCGCGAACCGCGGATCGCCTTCTCCACGAAGCAGGTCCGGTAGTGCTGGCAGCCCGCGTGGACGCACTCGCCGCGCCGGTCGACGAGGTTCTGTGCGCTGGCCTGGGCGGCCGGCGTCACGGCGAACAGGCTGGGCAGCCAGGCGGGAAAGTCACCGCCGGTCATGTCGCCGTCGCGGCTCACGCGCGCCCAGCGGGCGACGAGACCGAGGCCGATCAGGTCGCCCTGGCCCAGCTGGGCGGTGTTGACCTGGTCCTGCAGGTTGAGCAGGCAGAGATAGTTCTCGCGGCCCTTGCGGACGACCGCCTTCTTCGCCCGCACCGCCGGGTCGGGCCACAGCGCGCGGCTCTCGCGCTCGATCTGGCGTTGCAGCGCGCGGGTGAAGGTGGAGACCCAGACGGAGGGGCCGTTGGCCTCGGCCCAAAGCGATGCCGGAGCCAGATAGCCCAGGGTCTTGCCGACGCCGGTGCCGGCCTCGGCCAGCATCATGTTGGGTTCATCCTCGCGGTCGCGCGGCTGAAAGGCGAAGGCTGTCTCCCGCGCATAGTCGGCCTGGGCGGGGCGGGCTTCGTCGAGACCGGCCCGGGTGAGCAGTTCGGCCAGGCGGGCGGCGGCGGCCTCCGGGGACACCGAGGCCGAGCCCGGCTCTCCAGGCGGCGCCTCGGCCTCCCACTCCGCCAGCCGCGCCCAGACATCGAGCCCGGAAGACCGGAAATGGTTGGAGACGGGCTGCGACCGCAGAGCCGCCACGCACGGCCCGCCCCAGGCCCAGCCCGCGCGCTGCAGCGTCTCGGCCAGGGCCAGCGCTTCCTCGCGGGAGGGGACAGGCGCCTCGGCCAGCTCCGCCAGCAGGATCGCAACCGCCTCGCGCAGGGATGCGGCCTGCGCCTCGGCGCCCCGGGGTTCGGGCCGTCCGAGCGCCAGGGCCAGCCCCGCCGCCGAGGGCGCGGCGAACTGGGCCGGCCGCACGAAGGCGAACAGCTCCAGCGCATCGAACAGCCGCGGACTGCGCGACGGCGGATCAAGCCCCAGCCGCCGCGCCGTGAGGGTCGCATGCGCCACCAGCACCGGGGCGGCGAGCAGCATGTCCCGCGCGTCGGGCGCCCGGAGCGGCTGGGCGTCTCCAGCCGGCGTGCAGACGCCCGCGCGAGGTCCGGGCAGGACCACCAGCGCGGGCGCGAGCGTGAAGGGTTGGGTCGGGGCGAGAGTCACCCTGCAAGGCTACGCGGGCTGGATCGCGAACGGAAGGGGAACCTCATCGGCGGCGCGCAGGGTCCTTGTTGTTGACGCGCTGGGCGTTTGGCCCTATCCGCGCGCCTCCGATCCACGGCCCGGAGGGCCCTGACATGCGACGACGTTTGCGCGCCTGACCGCCGCCCCCGCGCGATGCGCGGCCCCGTCGCCTTTCTCGCGAGATCGGAATCCATGTCCCTCGACCCCTGCCGGCCCGCGCCGGCGCTCATTCTCGTCAACGAAATTCCCGCCCACGGCCAGCCCATCGAGGCGCTGCTCAATCGCGCGTTCGGCCCGGGCCGCTTCGCCAAGGTCTCCGAGCGCGTCCGGGAGATCGCCGCGTTTGCGCCGGACCTTTCGTTCGTGGCGGTGGAAGACGGCCGCCTGCTGGGCGTGGTTCGGATGTGGCGCGCCCGCGCCGGCGGGTCGCCGATCACCTTCCTGGGGCCGCTGGCCGTCGAGGCCGATGACCGCCGCCATGGGCTGGGCGCAGCCCTGGTCACCAGAGCCTGCGAGGCGGCGCAGGCCGCAGGCGAGAGCTGCGTGGTGCTGGTCGGGGATCTGCCCTACTTCCAGCGCGTCGGCTTTCAGGTCGCACCGGATGTGATCCTGCCCGGGC
>NZ_JBILUK010000053.1:0-16948 GCF_044371015.1 Phenylobacterium sp. | reverse complement strand
GTAGTCGTCCTCGAGCGCGAGGTCCTCAAGGTCAGCCTCGGACTCGCGGGCCAGGGTCAGGTCGTCCGTGTCGCGGCTCATGCGGACCTCCCCGGCAGGCTTCGGACGACTAGGCGTATTCCTTTTGACGGCTCAAATTCACTGGTGCGGTCGAGAAGACTCGAACTTCCACGGGTTGCCCCACAGCGACCTCAACGCTGCGCGTCTACCAATTCCGCCACGACCGCCCGTGGTGAGGCGGCGCAGGTAGCAAACCCCGTCGGGGGAGACAAGGGCGAGGCCGGTCGGCATAGATCGTCGGAACCCAGGATTCGGAACCAAGTGCGGGAAACGACCATGCGCAGCACGCAGCAACCCCTCCAGCGCCTCGCCGCGAGTCTGGCGGCGCTGGCGGCCTTCGCCATCGCCCCACAGGCCCGGGCCGCCGATCCGGCGGTGGTCGTGAAGACTGCTCAGGGCCCGGTCAAGGCTACGGTCCGGGGCGACATGCGGACCTTCTTCGCCATCCCCTTCGCGGCCCCGCCGGTTGGAGACCTCCGCTGGAAGCCGCCGCAACCGGCAGCCAAGTGGACAGCCACACTAGCCCGGACCAAGACCGGCGCCGCCTGCCTCCAGACCGGGCCGGACAGCCCGTTCCGCACGCGCGGCGACAGCGAGGACTGCCTCTATCTCGATGTCCATGCGCCGGCCGGCAAAGGTCCCTTCCCGGTCATGGTCTGGATCCACGGCGGCGCGTTCACCACCGGCGACGCCTCAACCTACGCAGACCCCAGCCTGATGGTCTCCAAGGGCGTGATCGTTGTGGCGATTCACTATCGACTGGGCGCCATGGGCTTCCTGGCCCATCCCGCCCTGCGCGACGCCAACGGCAGCGCCGGCAACTACGGCATGATGGACCAGCAGGCCGCCCTGCGCTGGGTGAAGACCAACATCGGTGCGTTCGGCGGCGACCCCGGGAACGTCACGATCTTCGGCGAGTCCGCCGGGGGCTTCAGCGTCCTTTCCCACCTGGCGTCGCCGCCATCCAAGGGCCTGTTCCATAAGGCGATCATCCAGAGCGGCGCCTATGGAGTCGAAAACCAGCTGACCCAGGCTCAGCTGGAGGCCAACAGCACCACCGCGCTGGAAAAGGCGATGGCTGGCCAGGACCTCGCCCCCACCTGCGCCGCCGGTGTCACCGCCGCCTGTCTGCGCGACCTGCCCGATGCAGTGGTGCGAGGCAAGCTGATGACCGCTTTCGGTCAGGCCGTGCCAAGCGTGATCCCCTCGGTCGATGGTAAGGTCATGCCGCGCACCATCCGGGCTGCTTTCGCCGCGGGCGCCAACAACAAGGTCCCGGTGATCAACGGGTCCAACGAGGACGAAAACCGGATGTTCGTCGCGATCGGCGAGTTCGGCGCCCGCTTCCAGGCCAAGTCGCCAAACTTCGACCCGGCCAACCGGTCGTTCCTGATGACGCCGCAGGCTTATCTGGACGGCGCTAAGGTGGCGTCGACGCAGTCGGGGCTCTCCGTCAGCGACCTGACGGAAAAGTACTATCCGCTGAGCCGGTTCGGCGACGACCTGGCGCTCCAACCCAGTCTGGCCACGGCGGCGGCCGGCACCGACAGCACCTTTTCTTGCCATGGCGTCAACGTCTCGGCCCGCATCGCCGCACAAGGCTCGCCGGTCTGGATGTATGAGTTCCGCGACCAGACGGCCATCCCGCTGATCGGGATGATCGGCGGCCGCTATGTTCTCAGCCTGCCGCAGGGCGCGGCCCACGCGGCGGAGTTGCCTTATCTGTTCTCCATGGCCGGCGCGCGCCACAGCGACGAGCAGCAGGCCCTGCGGGAAACCATGTCGAGCTACTGGACCAACTTCGCCAAGACCGGCGATCCCAACGGTTCGGGCGCACCGGCTTGGTCGGGCTTCAAGACCGGCGCGATCCAGGCTCTGGATGTCGCAAGCGGCGGCGGGGTGACGGCGATGACCGCCGACGCCTTCCGCGACCAGCACCTATGCAAGACCGCTTGGTCGAAGCAGACGTTCTGACCGACCGTCTACGCTCCGTTACCGCCTGCCATGTAGTCGTAGACGTTGGCCTCGCGCGTCACGGTGATGGCGATCTTCTCGTCGGCGATCTGGATCTCGCCTCGGGCGACAGGATGATTGTTGGCGAGGATCCAGACCTCGTCATTCACCGTGGCGTCGAGCGGGATCACCGCGCCGCGACCCATGCGCAGCAGTTGCTGCATCGGAAGCTGCGCCCGGCCCAGCAGCACCTGGATCTCGACATTGACCGCTTTGACCTGACTCACGAGGACGCACCATCTGGGCTGTATCGAATGACGTGGCGCTTCGCCGCGTCGGGCCCCACATTCGCGCCGATATGCTTGACCGCGCCTTAACTTCCGAACTTCACCGCGCCGATGGCGCGCCGTGCGGTTGGGCCGTCTCAACCCGCCCGGTCGCCTACCCGGTCGCCGTGGCGGCCATGGAGGCCCGGGCCGCCGCGATCGCCGAAGGGCGCGCGGGTGAACTCATCTGGCTGCTGGAGCATCCGCCCCTCTATACCGCCGGCGTCTCAGCCAAGCGCGCCGATCTGATCGACCCTCATCGCTTTCCCGTGTTCGAGACCGCGCGCGGCGGCCAGTTCACGTATCACGGCCCCGGCCAACGGGTGGCTTATGTGATGCTCGACCTCTCGGCCCGCCGCCGCGATGTCCGCGCCTTTGTCGCCGCGCTGGAGTCCTGGCTCATTGGCGCGCTCGACGTCTTCAACGTCGCCGGCGAGGTTCGCCCCGGACGGGTCGGCGTCTGGGTCGAGCGCCGAACGCCTGGCGTCCCGCCGCGCGAAGACAAGATCGCCGCCATCGGCGTCAAGCTTCGCCGTTGGGTCTCGTTCCACGGGGTGTCGCTGAATGTCGAGCCCGACCTCAGCCACTTCTCGGGCATCGTGCCGTGCGGCGTCACAGAACACGGGGTGACCAGCCTCGTTGACCTCGGTCGGCCGGTCGGAATGGATGACGCGGACGCGGCGCTGAAGTCAGCCTTTCAGGCGGTGTTCGGGCCGGTGGTCGAAGCCGACCCGCCGGTCTGAACCGCCGTCAGATCGGCATCCGCATGATTTCCTGGTAGGCGCTGATCACCTGGTCGCGCACCGCGAGCACGGTCTCCAGGCTGGCTTCGGCGGCCGAGATCGCGGTCACCACATCCACCAGTTCGGCGCGACCCGCCACCTGGGCGGCCATGGTGTGCTCGGCCTGCTTCGAGGCCGACATGGCGTCGGTGATCGCGGACTTCACGAGGTCGCCGAAACCGCCGCCTTGCGGCGCGGCGGCGCCAGGTCCGGTCAGACCTGGATCTAGACCCATTCCCTGCTGGGCTGCGGCATAGGCGCGGGCGGCGGCGAAGGCGGTGACCATGGCCTAGAGCTCCCTACTTTCGCAGCAGATCCAGCGTGCGCATCTGCATCGCACGCGTGGTCTCGATGACATTGAGGTTCGCTTCGTAGGCCCGCTGCGCCTGGCGCATATCGAGCGCCTCGACCAGCGAGTTCACGTTTGGAAGCTTCACATAGCCCTGGGCGTCGGCCGAGGGGTGACCGGGCTCATATTCGGTCTTGAACTCGGTCGGGTCTGGCTCGACCTTGGCCAGCTTTACCCCCTGCGCCCCGGCGATCCGGGTCGGCTCGAATACCGGGGCCTGCCGCCGATAGGGATCGCCGCCCGGGGTCTTGGAGGTGGAGTCCGCGTTGGCCAGGTTCTCGGCGATGATCCGCATGCGGGCCTGTTGCGCCTTGAGCGCGGAGGCCGCGATCGCCTGGGTGACGCCGGCTGTGGGTCTGACATCGGCCATCTAGCGTTCTCCGCCTACACCCGGCCCGCCGGCCTGCTGGCCAGCCGGATCAGGTTCAAGGATTTCTGATAAAATCCGATGGCCGCGTCGTAGTTCATACGGGCGTCGCTCATCTTGATCATCTCGTCTTCCAGAACCACGGCGTTGCCGTTCAACGTGGTCTCGGAGTCGGGCGATTTCACCGGCTTGTATTGCGACCCCAGCCCTCGCCGACCCGATGACGGCGCCATGTGGCCGGCTTGGGTCGTGGCCATGGCGCCGGCCTGACCCTGCCGCTGCATCGCCACCTGGGCGTTGAACGAGAAGGGTTTCAGATCTTCAGGCACATACTTAGCGGTATCGGTGTTGGCCACATTCTGGGCGATCACCTTCTGGCGCTCGTTCAGGTAGCCGAGCCGGTCGCGAAGCATCGCGAAGAGCGGGATTGCGGCCAGGTTCATGCCGTCATTTCTGAACAAACAGGGTTAATCGCCGCTTAAGGGATTCGACGGTCTATCGGCGCGCAAGGAAATCTCATGGACCTCGCCGCCCTCCTCCGCGCCTTCTTCGCGCTGATCCTCACGCTCGGCCTGGTGGGCCTGGCCGCCGTGGCGCTGCGCCGCTACGGCCCCGACGCCATGGCCCGCTTCACGGTCCAGAAAAAGGACCGGCGGCTCAGGGTGGTCGAGACTCTGGTGCTCGATCCCTCCCGGCGCGTGGTCATCGTCGCGTGCGACGGCCGCGAGCGCTTGCTGCTGCTGGGTGAAGGCAAGGTCGTCGCCGACCTCGACGCACCGCGATGATGCTGTTTGTCCGCGCCATCCGCACCCTGCCCGCCGAGGACTGGCGTCGCGCCCTGCTGATCGCGCTCGCCGCGACGGTCGCCGGCCTGATCTGGCCGACCGCGGCCCTGGCCCAGGCGATCAATGTCGATCTCGGCACCGGCGCGGGCCTTACCGAGCGTGTCGTCCAGATGGTCGGCCTGCTGACCGTCCTCTCGCTGGCGCCCTCGATCGTCATTATGACCACCTCGTTCGTGCGCATCGTGGTGGTGCTGTCGCTGCTGCGTACGGCGCTCGGCCTCCAGCAGAGCCCGCCCAATGCGGTGCTGATCTCGCTGGCTCTGTTCTTGAGCGCCATCATCATGGCGCCGACCTTCGAGAGGTCCTACGACGAAGGCATCCGCCCTCTGCTCGAACAGCAGATGGAGCTGCCGGCCGCATTCGACGCCGCCAGCGGGCCGGTGAAGCAGTTCATGCTGGCTCAGGTCGACGACGAGGATCTCGCCCTCTTCGTCCGTCTGGCCGAGATTCCGCGCCCGGCGTCCACTGCGGACATCCCGCTGCGCGTGGTCACGCCCGCCTTCATGATCTCCGAGCTCAAGCACGCCTTCGAGATCGGCTTTCTATTGTTCGTGCCGTTCCTGGTGATCGACCTCGTGGTCGCCAGCGTTCTGATGAGCATGGGCATGATGATGCTGCCGCCGGTCGTGATCAGCCTGCCCTTCAAGCTGATCTTCTTCGTGCTGGTCGACGGCTGGCGGCTGGTGGCCGGCTCTCTGATCGAGAGTTTCCAGAGAGCCGGCGGAGGCGGATAGCGCCGCTAAAGTCCGCCTGCGAAGAAGTCCCGCTTGCCCACCGCTACGCCCCGTGACCGCAGGATCGCGTAGGCCATCGAGAGATGGAAATAGAAGTTCGGCATGGCGAAGCCGGGGATCCATTGGGCCAGTGGCAGGGTCATTTCCTGGCCGATATTGACCGTGGCCGTCCGCTCATCGGCGCCCGCGAATTGGTCGGCCGTGAGCCCAGCCAGATAGGCCTTGGCCTTGGCGATGTCCGCCAGCAGCCCCGGCAGGTCCTGATCGCCGTCGATATCAGCCGGCAGCGGCAGCCCCGCCGCGCGCGCCGGCCACTGGGTGGCGAAGTTGCACACCGTCCGAACCTGGGCGCGCAGAGGCAGCATGTCGTCGATCAGCCGCCAGTCCAGCATCTGAGCGGTGGTCTCGCCCTTGGCGGCCGCGTGCTCGGCGCCCTTGTTCAGAACATGGGCCAAGGTGTCGAGGCCGCGCGAGAACGCGCCGACATAGGTGAACAGGCTGACGGTCAAGTTGGCATCCCCCGGTGTGCACTTTTCCGGCGCTCCGCCGGCTCCGGCCATATGGGGCGCCTTGCCCAGGGTGCAAAGGCCGCGCTTCCCTTGGTCGTCGCGGGGCCTTAAGACCGCCTCTCGATGAGCGGCGCCCCACCCGGCCTGAACGAGGTCCTTCAAAGGACCTTTTCCTTCCCGAAGCGCCATTTCCTGTCGGCGACCGACCTCAATGAGGTCGAGGTGGCCAACCTCCTCGACCTCGCCGACGGCTTCGTCAGTCTCAACCGTCAGACCTCGAAGAAGCTCGACCTGCTGAAGGGTCGCACGCTGATGAACCTGTTCTTCGAGAACTCCACACGCACCCAGTCCAGTTTCGAGTTGGCGGGCAAGCGCCTCGGCGCCGACGTGGTCAATATGAGCCCGCGCGCCTCGGCGATGTCCAAGGGCGAGACGCTGATCGACACGGCAGTCACGCTCAACGCCATGCAGCCCGACCTGCTTGTGGTGCGCCATGCCTCTTCAGGCGCGGCCTCGCTGCTTTCCCAGAAGGTGGGCTGCAGCGTGATCAACGCCGGAGACGGCCAGCATGAGCATCCGACCCAGGCGCTGCTCGATGCGCTTTCCATGCGCCGCGCCTTTGGTCGCATCGCGGGGCTCAAGGTCGCGATCTGCGGCGACGTGATGCACAGCCGCGTGGCGCGCTCCAATATCGCCCTGCTGCAGATGCTGGGCGCGCATGTTCGCCTTGTCGGCCCGCCGACCCTGATCCCGGCGGCGGCCGAGCGCTGGAACGTCGAAATCTTCCACGACCTGCGCGCCGGGATCTACGGCTGCGACGTGGTGATGATGCTCCGGCTTCAGCTCGAGCGCATGGACGGCGTCATGGCGCCGTCTCAGCGGGAGTATTTCCGCTTCTACGGCCTGGACCGCGAGAAGCTGGGCTACGCCGCGCCGCATGCACGGGTCATGCATCCGGGCCCCATGAACCGCGGCGTCGAGATCGACTCCGAGGTCGCCGACGATCTGTCCGTCAGCCTGATCCAGGATCAGGTCGAGATGGGCGTCGCCGCGCGCATGGCCGTCCTCACCTCGCTGGCCGCCCGGCTGGAGAACGACAGGTGAGCCGCCCCACAGCCTTGATTAATGCGCGCCTCGTGGACCCGGCTACAGGCTACGACGGCCCCGGAGCGGTGCTGATCGCCGGGGGCGTGATCATCGATGTCGCCCACAAGCCGGACCTCGGCGCCCTCACCCCCGATGTGGAGGTGATCGACGCCGGTGGCGCGCTCCTCATCCCCGGCCTCGTCGATATTCGGGTCAAGACCGGCGAACCCGGCGCCGAGCCCAAGGAGACGCTGAAGTCCGCCGCCCTCGCCGCCGCCGCGGGCGGCGTGACCACCATGGTCGTCCAGCCGGATACGAACCCGGCGATTGATGAGCCCGCCGTGGTCGACTTCATCCTCCGTCGCGCCCGCGATATCGAGTTGGTCCATGTCTACCCCGCCGGCGCCGCCACCAAGGGCTGCCAGGGTCAGCGGATGGCCGAGATCGGCCTCATGCGCGAGGCGGGCTGCCTCTATGTGACCGACGCCGACCGGCCGATCGTCGACTCGAAGGTGCTGCGCCGGGTCATGAGCTACGCCAAGGCGTTCGGAGCGCTTGTCGCCCATCGGCCGGCCGATCCCTGGCTCTCCGCCGGCGCCGCCGCCAGCGAAGGTGAGTTCTCCGCCCGCATGGGCCTGCCCAGCGTCCCGGCCATAGCCGAGCGGATCATGCTGGAGCGCGATCTAGCGCTGGTGGAGCTCACCGGCGCGCCGTTCATCGTCGATCAGGTGACCACCGCCGGCGCGCTGGAAAGTCTCGCCCGCGCCCGGTCTAAGGGACTGCCGGTCACCGCCACCACCTCGATCAACCACCTGTCGTTCAACGAGATCGACATCGGCGACTACCGCACCTTCTGCAAGTTGGATCCGCCGCTGCGCAGCGAAGACGACCGCCAGGCGGTGATCGAAGCGGTCGCCTCAGGGCTCATCCAGGTCATCGTCTCGGCCCACGCCCCCGCGCCGGCCGAAGACAAGCGCCTGCCCTATGATGAAGCCACGCCCGGTGCGGTAGGCCTGCAGACCCTGCTGCCGGCGCTGCTGGCGTTCCACCACGAGGGCCGCATTCCGCTGATTGACCTGATCCGCGCGGTCACCTGCGCGCCCGCCGACCTCCTCGGCCTGGCTTCAGGTCGAATCGGCCGCGGCGCACCGGCCGATCTCGTTCTCTGCGATCTGAACGCGCCAGTGGTGATCGATGCCGACAAGCTGATCTCAAAATCAAAGAACTCCCCCTTCGACGGTCGCCGCCTGCAGGGGCGCGTGCTGCGGACGCTGGTGGACGGACGGACGGTGTACTCGGCCTGACGGGCTTGACGTTCTTATTATGTTCCGTACTGTTGGGGCATGAGCCGTCATCGCGCTAGCATCCCCTCAAACCGGGGGAGCCGTTCCACATGACCAGCACCATGCTTTTCGCCATCGCTGTTGTCGGCGGCTACCTGCTGGGCTCGATCCCGTTCGGCGTGATCGCCACGCGCCTCGGCGGCGCCGGCGACATCCGTTCGGTGGGGTCTGGCAACATCGGGGCGACCAATGTGCTGCGCACCGGGCGCAAGGATCTGGCGCTGATCACCCTGCTGGGCGACGGCGGCAAGGGTGCGCTTGCGGTCCTGCTGGCCTGGGTTCTGACTCGCGACTCTGCACCAGAGGTCCGCGCCACAGTCATCGCACTGGCGGCTGGAGCGGCGTTCCTCGGCCACCTGTTCCCGGTCTGGCTAAGGTTCAAAGGCGGCAAGGGCGTGGCCACGTTCATGGGCACTCTTCTGGCGGCCGCCTGGCCGGTCGGCGTCGCAACCGGAGCGGCCTGGCTGATTTCGGCTCTCCTTTTCCGCATCTCTTCGCTGGCGGCGCTGATCGCGGTGGCCCTGGCGCCATTGGCGGCCATCCTGCTGGGCCTTCCCGGACCGATCGTGCTGCTGGCGCTGTTCATGGCCCTGTTGGTGTTCGTGCGCCACCACGAGAACATTCGCCGTCTGCTGAAGGGGGAGGAACCCCGCATCGGCGGCGCCAAGGCTGCGCCGCCCGCTCCGTCCAGTCCGTGACCCGCGCGCTCTCGGACGCCCAGCGCCGCGACTGGCTGCGGCTGGCCCGCACCGAGAATGTCGGGCCGGTCACGTTCGCTCAGTTGATCGCCCGGTACGGAGAGCCGTCTCTCGCTCTGGCCGCCCTGCCCGATCTGGCCCGGCGCGGCGGACGCGCGGACCGATTGGACATCCCCTCGCCAACCACCGCCGAGGCCGAGTTGGCGGCCGGTGAAGAGCTGGGCGCACGCATGATCGCCGCCTGCGAGCCCGCATTTCCGTCCGCCCTCGCCGCCGTCGATCCGCCGCCGCCATTGATCTGGGTGTGGGGCGACGCAGGCCTTCTCCAGCGTCGCGCCGTGGCCATCGTCGGCGCCAGAGCCGCCTCAGCGGCCGGCCAACGCTTCGCCCGCACGCTCGCCGCCGACCTCGGGACCGAAGGATGCGCGATCATCTCCGGCCTCGCGCGCGGCATCGACGCCGCCGCCCATGAGGGATCGCTGCCTACCGGCACGGTCGCCGTGCTCGGCGGCGGCGTGGACGATGTCTATCCGCCGGAGCATCGGGCGCTGCACGCCCGGATCGTCGCAGAGGGCTGCGTCATCAGCGAGAACGCCCCTGGGCGCGCCGCCGTCGCCCGCGACTTCCCCCGCCGAAACCGCATCATTGCCGGCATTGCGCGCGCGGTGGTCGTTGTTGAGGCCGAGTTCCGCTCCGGCTCACTGATCACTGCGCGCATGGCCAATGAGATGGGCCGCGAGGTGCTGGCCGTGCCCGGCTCTCCGCTCGACCCGCGCGCCCGCGGGGCGAACGACCTGATCCGCCAGGGCGCCGCCCTCTGTGAAGGCGCGGAAGACGTCCTGCGAGCGCTGGAAGGCATCCGCGGCCTGGGCGATACGGCCTGTGAAACCTGGCGAAGTTGCCCGCCCGAACCCGACGACGGTCTCCGGGCGCGGTTGGCCGCTTTGCTCTGCCCGACGCCGGTTTCGCGCGACGATTTGGTCCGCGCGGCGGGCGCGCCCACCCCCGTGGTGATGGCCGCCCTGACGGAACTGGCGCTCGCCGGTCGCGCGGAACTGCTGCCTGGCGGCATGGTCTGCGCGGCTTGAGCCCCCTTACAGGGGGCTCGCGGAATAGGGTCATCACGCCCCGTTGACAGGCCCTTAGGCGCACCCCCACCTTCCGCGCTCTTTTGGAACCCTCCCCCCGCATGAACCTCGTCATCGTCGAGAGCCCCGCCAAGGCCAAGACCATCAACAAGTACCTGGGCTCCGGCTTCACGGTTCTGGCCTCCTATGGCCACGTCCGGGACCTGCCGGCCAAGGACGGCTCGGTGCGCCCGGACGAGGACTTCGCCATGTCCTGGGACGTAGACGCCAAGGCCGCCAAGCGCCTGGCCGACATCGCCGAGGCGGCCAAGGGCGCCTCGACGGTCATCCTGGCCACCGACCCGGACCGCGAGGGCGAGGCGATTTCCTGGCACGTGCTGGAAGTGCTGCAGAAGAAGCGCGCGCTCAAGGACACTATTGTCCAGCGGGTTGTGTTCAACGCCATCACCAAGGCCGCTGTCACCGAGGCCATGGCCAATCCGCGCGAGCTCGACATGGAGTTGGTCGAGGCCTACCTAGCCCGCCGCGCCCTGGACTATCTGGTCGGCTTCACGCTCTCGCCGATCCTCTGGCGCAAGCTGCCCGGTGCGCGCTCGGCGGGTCGCGTCCAGTCGGTGGCGCTGCGGGCCATTGTCGACCGCGAGATCGAGATCGAGCGTTTCATCACCCAGGAGTACTGGACCGTCGAGGCGGATGTCTCCGCCGGCGGCGATCCCTTCACCGCACGGCTGGTCAAACTCAACGATAGGCGCCTGGCCAAGTTCGACCTTGGCGATGAAGCGGCGGCATCGGCCGCCCGCGACACCGTCCAGGCCGCCGCCTTCAAGGTGTCGACCGTCGAGCGCAAGCCCGGCCGCCGCAGCCCGCCGCCGCCGTTCACTACGTCGACGCTTCAACAGGAAGCTTCCCGCAAGCTCGGCTTCAGCGCTCAACGCACCATGCAGGCCGCCCAGAAACTCTACGAGGGCATCGACATTGGCGGCGAGACAGTCGGTTTGATCACCTACATGCGGACCGATGGCGTCCAGACCGCGCCTGAGGCGCTGGATGAGGCGCGCGAGGTCATCGGAGGCCTCTACGGCCGCGAGTATGTACCGGAGAAGCCGCGCTTCTACGCCACCAAGGCCAAGAACGCCCAGGAGGCCCATGAGGCGATCCGCCCGACGAGCCTGGCGCGCAATCCCGGGCGCCTGCGACTGGAAGGGGATCTCGGCCGGCTCTACGAGCTGGTGTGGAAGCGGATGATCGCCTCGCAGATGGAGGCCGCTCGGATCGAGGACACGATCATCAACCTCGACAGCGCCGACGGGCGCACCGGCCTGCGCGCAACCGGCCGCGTGGTCACCTTCCCGGGCTATCTGGTGGTCTACGAGGAAGGCCGCGACGACGCCGACGACGAAGAGTCCGGTCGTCTGCCGCAGGTGGCCGAAGGCGCCTCGGCCAATGTCCGCAAGGTCAAGGCCGACCAACACTTCACCGAGCCGCCGCCCCGCTACTCCGAGGCCAGCCTGGTCAAGAAGCTGGAAGAGCTCGGCATCGGACGCCCCTCGACCTACGCCTCGATCCTCACGGTGCTGCGCGACCGCGAATACGTGCGCATGGATAAGCAACGCTTCGTGCCGGAAGACAAAGGCCGCCTGCTGATCGCCTTTCTCGGCGAATTCTTCGGCCGCTACGTGGAATACGATTTCACCGCCGGGCTGGAAGAGCGCCTCGATCTCGTCTCGGCGGGCGACCTCGATTGGAAGGTGCTGCTCCGCGAATTCTGGGCCGACTTCCACGCCAAGATCGCCGAGATGGGCGACCTCAAGATGAGCGACGTGCTCACCGCGCTCGACGCCAGCCTGGGCCCGCACCTTTTCCCACCCCGCGAGGACGGCGCCGACCCTCGCCTCTGCCCCACCTGCGGGACCGGCCGCATGGGTCTGAAGAGCAGCAAGTACGGTCCGTTCCTGGGGTGCTCGAACTATCCGGAGTGCCGCCACACCCGGCCGCTCACGGTGACCGAGGCCGGCGAAGACGCCGCCGCGGGCGACCGCGAACTGGGGATCGATCCGGTCACGGGTGAGACGGTCTGGCTAAAGTCCGGCCGTTTCGGCCCCTATGTTCAGCTCGGCGATGGCGAAAAGCCGAAACGCTCCAGCCTGCCCAAGGGCTGGAGCGCGCCCGACATGGATCTCGAAAAGGCGTTGCGGCTGCTGCGGCTGCCCCGCGAGGTGGGTCTGCATCCGGAAGACGGAAAGCCGATCCTGGCCGGAATCGGCAAGTTCGGCCCCTTCGTGTTGCATGAGAAGACCTACGCCAACCTGCCCTCGATCGACGAGGTGTTCGAGGTCGGCGTGAACCGCGCCGTTGATCTTATCGCCACCAAGCGCGCCGGCCGCCGCCCCGAGGCCACGGCCCTGGCCGACCTCGGCGCCCACCCGGCCGATGGCCAGCCGGTGCGCGTGCTCTCCGGCCGCTATGGTCCCTACGTGAAACATGGCGACACCAACGCCAACGTGCCCCGCGGCGCGGATCCCGCTTCGGTCACCCTTGAGCAGGCTGTTGCCCTGCTTGCCGAGCGGGTCGCCAAGGGCGGGGGCAAGAAGGCGAAGAAGCCGGCGCGCGCAGCCAAGGCCGCCGCACCAAAATCCAAGCCCAAGGCGAAACCCAAGGCCAAACAGAAAGCCAAGAGCGCCTGAACCGGCGCCCCTTGTTCGCGAGGCAGCAAGCCATGCCCACCGCCCACATCAACGACATCGACCTCTACTTCGAGCGCGCCGGCTCGGGTCCGCGACTGCTGTTCATCTCGGGCACCGGGGGCGACCTGCGGGTGCAGCCCAACGTCTTCGCTTCGCCGCTGGCGAAGGCCTTTGACATGGTCGCCTACGACCAGCGGGGTCTCGGCCGTACGGAAAAACCCGACCGGCCCTACAGCATGGCCGAGTATGCGGACGACGCCGCCGGCCTTCTGGATCACCTCGGCTGGAACGACGCCCTTGTGGTGGGCGTCTCATTCGGCGGTATGGTCGCCCAGGAGCTGGTGCTGCGGCATCCCGCCTGCGTGAGCCGACTGGTGCTGGCCTGCACTTCGCCTGGCGGAGCCGGCGGCGCGTCTTTTCCGTTCCACGAGATCAGCCACCTCCAAGGCGAAGCCCGCGCCCGTCACATGATCCCGATCAGCGACACACGGCGCGACGCGGCCTGGGCCGCCGCCAATCCCGAACAGCACGCTCAGTTCGTCGCCATGGCCGCGGCCGACCCCTATGCCGGCGAGCCCGGCCGGGCGATGGGGGCCGCGCGCCAGATCGAAGCCCGCGCCCTTCACGACACCTGGGATCGCCTGCCGGCCATAGCCTGCCCGACGCTCATCGCCGCCGGCCGCTACGACGGAATCGCACTGCCCGCCACGCAGGAGGCCATGGCCGACCGCATACCCGGCGCCCGGCTGGCCTGGTTCGAAGGCGGCCACATGTTCATGATCCAGGACCGCGCCGCCTATCCCGAGATCATCAGGTTTCTGAACGGCTGATCGTGCTAAGGCCCGTCGATGGCCCGACCCAAGACGCCTCGTCGATCTCCCGCCGCGACCCGCATCCCCAAGGGCCTGCCCGACCGCGAGACGCTGCTCAAGTTCGTCCGTGACAGCGGCGAGACCGACAAGGCCGCCATCGCGCGCGCCTTCGGCCTCAAAGGCGAGGATCGCCGCGCCCTGCGGGCCATGCTCCAGACCCTTGAGGCCGACGGAACACTGGGCAAGCGCGGGCGTCGCGGTTTCGCCGAGGCCGGAGCGCTGCCGGAGGTGGGCGTCGCCGACGTGGTTGATCGCACGGCGGACGGCGAACTGCTGGTGCGTCTCAGCCGAGGCGAAGACGCCCCCCTCGTGCCGCTCGCTCCCGGCGGCGACGCCGCCGCTGGCGCACCGGGCATGGGCGACCGGTTGCTGGTGCGATTCATCAGGCTGGAGAGTGGAGAGACCGAGGCCCGGCTGATCAAGCGCCTGGGCCAGAGCGCGCATCGAATCCTGGGCGTCGTTCGTAAGGCGCGCCGGGAGGTCCGCGTCGAGCCCGTCGACCGCCGATCCAAGGACGTGCTCCTGCTGCCTGAGGGCGAGGATGTCCGCGACGGCGACCTGGTGCTGGCCGCCGTCGAGCCGCACGGGCCCCGTTATGGCCCAAAACGCGGCAAGCTCCTGGAGGTGGTCGGCCGCGAGGATGACCCCCGCGCCTACTCGCTGATCGCCATTCACGCTCACGGCATCCCCATCGGCTTCACCGAGGCCGCCGAAGCCGAGGCTGAAGCCGCACATCCGCCCGCGCTATCCGGCCGCGAAGACCTGCGCGACCTGCCGCTGATCACTATCGACCCCATCGACGCGCGCGATCACGACGACGCCGTCTACGCCCACCCCGACGACGATCCGAAGAACCCCGGCGGCTGGGTCTGTTGGGTGGCCATCGCCGACGTCGCGGCCTACGTCCGGCCCGACTCCGAGCTCGACCGCATCGCCCGCGACAAGGCCAACAGTGTCTACTTCCCCGACCGGGTCGAGCCGATGCTGCCCGAGCGCCTTTCCAGCGGTCTCTGCTCGCTGCGCGAAGGCGAGGCCCGCGCCTGCCTTGCGGTGCGGATGGTGTTCGGCGCCGACGGCCGCAAACGATCCCACCGCTTCGTGCGAGGTCTGATGCGTTCGGCCGCAAAGCTCGCCTACGAACAGGCCCAGGCCGCCATCGACGGGGAGCCCGACGACAGGTCCGGTCCCTTGCTCGACCCGATCCTGAAGCCCCTTTGGGCCGCCTATGCCTGCCTGAAACAGGGCCGCGACTCCCGCTCGCCGCTGGCCATTGAAAGCGCCGAACGTCGCATCTCCATGACTCCAAAGGGCGAGATCGCCGCCATCACGCCGCGCGCCAGCCTGGAGGCGCACAAGCTGATCGAAGAGTTCATGATCCAGGCCAATGTCTGCGCCGCCGAGATGCTGGAGCAGAAGCGAACCCCGCTGATCTACCGGATCCACGACCAGCCCAGCGCCGAGAAGATTCAGGCCCTGGCCGACTTCCTGGAGACGCTGGGCCTGCCCTGGTCCAAAGGCGAGGCGCCGCGCACCGAGCGCTTCAACCGCCTGCTCACCGAGACCCGTGACGGACCGCACGCCGATATCGTCAACGAGGTGGTGCTGCGCACTCAGATGCAGGCCGTCTATTCCGCCGACAACATCGGCCACTATGGCCTGAACCTCGCCAAGTACGCGCACTTCACCTCGCCGATCCGCCGCTATGCTGATCTGGTCGTCCACCGCGGTTTGATAACCGCACTGGGCCTGGGTGAAGACGGACTGTCCCAGCGCGATATCGCCCAGATGGGTGGAACGGCCGAGATCATCACCTTCGCCGAGCGGCGCGCCATGGCCGCCGAGCGCGAGGCGACCGATCGGTATGTGGCGGCCTTTCTGGCGGAACACGTTGGCGCAGAGTTCGCCGGTAAGATCACCGGCGTGACCCGGTTTGGCCTGTTCATCAAACTCACCGACACCGGCGCCGATGGCCTCGCCCCGATCTCCCGCCTGGGCGACGAGTACTTCAGCCATGATGAGCGAGCCCACGCCCTGGTCGGCGAACGCAGCGGCGCGCGCTGGCCGCTTGGCCTGCCGGTGACTGTCAAGCTGATCGAGGCCACGCCGCTTACCGGGGGACTGCTCTTCGAGATGACCAGCGACCCGGCGCCGCCCGATCGCTCGGCGCCGCGCCCCCATCTCGGCCCCAAGCGTCGGCCATCAGGACGTCCCCCCGGCATCCGCACCGGCCGCAAACAAAAGATGGGCGGCAAGCGGCGCTGAGTTCCGCAGCGGCGCCCTTCCCCCGGCCACGCCGCCGCGCCTACACTCGCGCGATGTCCCAAGCTCCCCTGATCCCGCACAAGCCGGAAGGCCCGCCCCGCATCCCCGGCCAGCGCGCCGTGCGGCCCAAGAACGCCGCCACGGTGATGATCATTCGCCGTGACGCCGCCAAGCCGCGCGTGCTCATGGGCCGCCGCCACGGCGGACACAGTTTCATGCCCGACCGTTGGGTGTTCCCCGGCGGCCGGATCGACCGGGCGGACTATCGCGCGCCCTTCGCCAGCGACCTGCGCGCCGACGTCGGCGGCCTCTTCGACCGCTACCTCCCCGCGGGCCGCGGCCGCGCCCTGGCGCTGGCCGCCGTCCGCGAGACCTGGGAAGAAGCGGGCCTCCTGATCGCCCGCCCGGGCGAAGCCCGCGGAACCGGCCCCTGGAAAGACTTCGTGGCCCAGGGCGTGCTGCCCGACCTCGAAGCCATGGACGTGATCGCCCGCGCCATCACTCCGCCGGCGGTGGGCAAGCGTTTCGACACCTGGTTCCTCACCGCCGACGCCGAACGCCTGACCAGCCTCGACCGCCAGGGGGACTGCGGCGAACTCGACGAGATCGCCTGGGTCGACTTTGACGAAGCCATGGCGCTCCCGCTCCCGGCGGTCACTCGCGTGATGATCAAGGAAGCCGTCGCCCGCATGGACGACCCCAGCCGCCCGAAACCCTTCCTGCGCTACAAAAACAACGAAAAGGGCATGCGCCCGACGGCGCTATGACTTTGCATTGACTTCCGGGCGCGGATTCGTATTTTCCCCCGCTCTTTAGAACACCCGCCGGCGGCGACGCCGTCCGCGACCGAGGACTCCTTCCGATGGCGAAGCCCGCCTCCATCAAGATCCGCCTGAACTCGTCGGCCGACACCGGCTTCTTCTACGTGGCCAAGAAGAATGCCCGCACCAAGACCGACAAGCTGGTGCTCAAGAAGTACGACCCGGTCGT
>NZ_JBILUK010000052.1:0-16950 GCF_044371015.1 Phenylobacterium sp. | reverse complement strand
CAGGTCACTCATTGCGAGATCCAGATGCTTGATCTATCGCCATTCTGATCAATGAAGAGGCGAGTGCAGAGCGTGATATCGGTGGTTTCGAATTCGACGACGCGGGCCTGGGCGATTGCGATCGCGCTCGGATTTCTGATCGGCGCCTGCACGACTCTTGGGGCCGAGGACGTATCCGACTCCGCCAAGCTGACCATGGGGGTTGGAACCCCGGTGCCGGCGGCGGGTGAGACGCCTTCGGTGGGGACGGGTTCGCGCGACGCGGCCGATGACCCGGAAATCTGGGTGGACCCCGCGGACCCGACCCGAGGCGTGATCATCGGCACCGACAAGCAGGCAGGGCTCTACGTCTATGGGCTGGACGGTCGCCAGATGCAGTACGTGCCTGGCGGCAAGCCCAACAATGTTGACCTGCGCGGCGGTTTCCCGGGGCCGAAGGGCCCGGTTGTGCTGGTGGCGGCCTCGGACCGCGGGCGCGCCGGAGCCGCGCTCTATAGGCTCGATCCGGCGACCCTGAAACTCGCGTTCTGGGGCGTGGTGAAGCTCGATCTGGTCGAGCCCTATGGCCTGTGCCTGGCGAAGCGTGGCGAGACTTTCGTGATGGTCGTCAACTCCACCGATGGCCAGGTGCGGCAGTACGCCGTGACGACCGGTCCGCGCGGACGACCGGCAATAAAGGAGGAGCGACGGTTCGCGCTGGCCACCCAGCCGGAGGGTTGCGTCGCAGACGAGGCGGCTGGTCGGCTCTATATCGGCGAGGAGGGCCGCGGCGTTTGGCGCTATGACCTGGGGACCGGTCCGGCCCAGGGCGAACTGATCGCCGAGGCGCCGTCGGACATGCTGAAGCCCGACGTGGAGGGCCTAGCGCTGCTGCGCGAGGGCGCGACGACCTGGCTGATCGCCTCCAGCCAGGGCGACTCCGCCTTTGCGGTCTGGCGCGTGGATGGCGCGCAGCCGGAGTATCGCGGCCGGTTCAGCGTGATGGCCGGCGGCGGCGCAGACAATGTCACGGGCACCGACGGCGTCGCGGCGCTGGGCGGTCGCGTGGGGGCGTTTCCGGAGGGGCTGGTGGTCATGCAGGACGACGTGGAGGAGACCGGCGCCGGCGCTGGCGGACCCCGCGCGCTGCAGAACTTCAAGTTGGTGGATTGGCGCGAGGTGAAGAAGGCGCTGGGGCTTTAGGCCAACAAACCCCGTCTCGCCGCCTCGACGGACTTCCGACTCAGATTATGCGGTTAACCCTCGATTAAGGGTGTCGGCGCGTACTTAACGCATCGTTACCCGGGGCTGCTTCGGGCTGGGGGGTCCGAGGCGCCGAGGTCCGTATTTCTGGAGGGACAGGACGTCCATGGCCATCTCGCTTTCGGCGCCGCGCGCCACGGAACTGAAGCCCCGGATCGTCGTGTTCGGCATCGGCGGCGCCGGCGGCAATGCGGTCAACAATATGATCGAAGCGGGCCTCGAGGGCGTGGAGTTCGTCGTCGCCAACACCGACGCGCAGCAGCTTCAGTTCGCCAAGACCAACATGCGCATCCAGCTGGGCGTGCAGGTGACGCAGGGCCTCGGCGCCGGCGCGCACCCCGAAGTCGGCATGAGCGCGGCTGAGGAGAGCATTCCGGAGATCGGCGAGCAACTCGACGGCGCTCACATGGTGTTCATCACCGCCGGAATGGGCGGCGGCACCGGCACCGGCGCCGCGCCGATCATCGCCAAGTGCGCCCGCGAGCGCGGCATCCTCACCGTCGGCGTGGTGACCAAGCCCTTCCACTTCGAGGGTCGCCACCGGATGCGCCTGGCTGACGCCGGAATCACTGAGCTGCAGCGCTATGTCGACACCCTGATCGTCATCCCCAATCAGAACCTGTTCCGCGTGGCCAATGAGCGGACGACCTTCGCCGAGGCGTTCGGCATGGCCGACCAGGTGCTGCACTCGGGCGTGCGCTCGATCACCGACCTCATGGTGCTGCCGGGCCTGATCAATCTGGACTTCGCCGATGTGCGCACGGTGATGACCGAGATGGGCAAGGCGATGATGGGCACTGGCGAGGCCGGCGGCGATGACCGTGCGCTGATGGCCGCCCAGAACGCGATTCAGAACCCGTTGCTCGACGAAGTGTCCCTGAAGGGCGCCAAGGCCGTTCTGGTGAACGTGACCGGCGGGCTCGACATGACCCTGCTGGAAGTCGACGAGGCGGCCAACGCCATCTCCGAGCAGGTCGATCCGGAAGCCAACATCATCTTCGGAGCGGCGTTCGATCCGAGCCTTGAAGGCATGATCCGCGTTAGCGTGGTGGCCACCGGCATGGATGGCGCCTCGATCGCCGCTATCGAACCCAAGGTTGAGCGTCGGGCTCTGACCGCCGAACCCCTGCGGGCCACGGTGTCTGTCCCGACCACCGAGCCGATGCCGGAACCCGTCGCCCAGCCCGAGCCGCTGGACGTGGCGGCCCGCGAGACGGCGGAGCAGGTGGACATCTTCGATCTGGCCCAGGCCGAGCTGGCGGAAACCGCACCGGTCGCCGCGCGCGAGCCGGCGGTGGTCGAGCCCGTTGCGGCGGAGGCTGCGGATGCGCCTCTGTTTGCAGAAGCGCCCTATGAGCCGCGCAAGCCGCGCGGCGGCTTCATGAGCATCTTCGGGGGCCGCAAGCCCGGCTATGGCGCTGAACCGGTCGCCCGGACCGCGCCGGCGCCGGCTCCGACTCCCGCGCCGTCTCGCGGCGGCGCGCAGCCGGCGGAGGCGCTCGACGCCGAGCCCGATACAGCCGAGGATCTGGAGATCCCCTCCTTCCTGCGCCGCTTGGCCAACTGATCCTTCCTTCTGGAGTCATCCCGGAGTTCGCGCCCGCGAATGTCCGGGATGTCACGGATGAGGTCGAGGCGACGGATAGATAGTCCTGTAAAGTCAGCGCCATGCGACCAAGCGACCACAGCGCTGCGTCTGCGAAACACTGAGAAACAAGACGTGCCTTGTGGGTCGGCGCCAACCGACTTAGCCAGCGTGTTGGGGGCTCAAGGTTCGCCGCGTAGGTTTCTGGAAAGGTCCGCCTTGGCCGCGTTTCAGCACACTGTCCGCACTCCGGCGCTTTTCGCCGGCGTGGGCGTTCACACTGGCGCCTATGTGCGCGTGGCCGTACAGCCCGCGCCGGTGGACACCGGCATCGTCTTCATACGCACCGACATAACGGATCGCGAAGCGCGCATCGCCGCGACCGCCGAGGCCGTCTGCCGCACGGAGCTCGGCACCGTGATCGGCAACGACGCCGGAGTCACGGTTTCGACCATCGAGCACCTGATGGCGGCGCTGGCGATGCTGGGCGTCGACAATGCGGTCGTCGAGCTAGACGGGCCGGAAATGCCGATCCTGGACGGATCAGCGCAACCCTTCGTGCGCGGCCTGGACCGCACCGGCCTCCGCGCCCAGGAAGCGCCGCGACGCTTCATCGAGATCCTCGAGACTGTGGAAGTTGTCGAAGGCGACAAGCGCGCGACACTGAAGCCGGCCCTGGGGTTCGAGATCGCGTTCGAGATCGCCTTTGACAGCGCCGCCATCGGCCGCCAGTCGATCGACATGCCCATGGACGAACAGGCGTTTCGCGAGGAACTGGCGGATTGCCGGACATTCGGCTTCCTGGCTGACGTCGAGTACCTGCGGACCAAAGGGCTGGCCCGCGGCGGCTCGATGGAGAACTGCGTGGTCATCGACGGCGGAACAGTGCTGAACCCCGAGGGTCTGCGTCGTCCGGATGAGTTCGTGCGGCACAAGGCGCTGGACGCCATTGGCGACCTCTATGTGCTGGGCGCGCCGCTGCTGGGCCGATTCGAAGGCGTGCTGGCCGGGCATGGCCTCAACAATGCTGTGGTCCGCGCCCTGATGGCTCGACCGGAGGCCTGGAGGGTCTGCACCCTGGCCGAGGCGCTCCGGGAAGCGGTCTGAGTCCGCGTCAGAAGCCGACGAAGACCGTCGCCTCTTTCACGCTCTTGCGCTCCGAGACCACCGCATTGGCGGGGAAGCTCTCATCTGGCCAGCCGAGCGCGATGCTCTTCATGATGACCTGATCCTCGGCGATGCCGGCGTGTTCGCGCACCACCGGCGACTGCATGATGCCCTGGCTGTTGATCACCGCGCCAAGTCCGCGGGACCAGGCGGCGTTGACCAGGGCGGTGGCCACGGCGCCGCAGTCGAACGGCGCATCGTCCATGCCCTCCAGTTCCTTGTCGAAGGTCACGATGATGCACACCGGCGCATCGAACTGGCGGAACCCGCGCAGCACCCAGTCCTGGCGGCCTTCCTTGTCATCGCGGGTGATCCCCATGGCGCCGAACAACTGCTTGGCCACGCCGACCTGCCGGTCACGATGTTTGCCCTCGAACCCCTTCGTCCCGATCCGGAACTCACGCGATTGCGGCACGCCCGCCAGATTGCGTTCGGTGTTGCCCTTGCGGATCCGATCCAACGGCTCGCCGGCAATGACGTAGAAGTTCCACGGCTGGGTGTTCATCGACGAGGGCGCCCGCATGGCCAGCGTGATGATTTCCTCGATCAGCTCCCGCGGCACAGGATCGGGCTTGTAGCCGCGGATGCTGCGGCGGCCCATGATCACGTCGTCGAACTGCATTTGAGATTCCCCATACCGTCGCCGCTGTCTTATGGGCCCTGCGCCTCGACCTCAACGGCGCCGCAGGGGAGGGGCCGCGCGCGGCGCCATGTCCAGTCCGCGCGCGCGGGGGCGCATCGGTGCGGAAACCGACTTGGTCCACTGCTGACACACTCTGTCGGCAGGCTCGTGTAAGGTGCGCGCCATAGGAGAAAAGCCGCCATGGCCGATGATGCGATCGCGACGCTGGACGCACTCTACGCAAAGCCCCATCCAATCGTTTCGGCGAAGGATGTCGGCTGGGTGGATCCGCACGGTCGACGGTTCATCGCGTTATCGCCCTTCGTGGCGCTGGCCAGCGTAGGTCCCACCGGGGCGGTGGATGTCTCGCCGCGCGGCGGCGGGCCGGGGTTCGTGCATGTCTCCGAGGACGGCAAGACGCTGACCCGCCCGGACCGGCCCGGCAACAATCGCCTGGATAGCCTGCGGAACATCGCCGAGGGATCTGGCGAGGTGGGGCTGATGTTCATGATCCCGGGCATCGACGACATCTACCGGGTCAACGGCGTCGCCCGCGTGGTGGCCGATCCTGCGGTGGCGCT
The DNA here is from genome assembly GCF_044371015.1 of Phenylobacterium sp. GTDB lineage: Bacteria > Pseudomonadota > Alphaproteobacteria > Caulobacterales > Caulobacteraceae > Phenylobacterium. Next base: position 11,753 of record NZ_JBILUK010000052.1, on the reverse strand, counting down.
TGAGCACTTGGAATCCGGCAAAGCGCCCAAGACGATGTTGGTGATCGATGTGCGCGAGGCCTATCTGCACTGCCCCAAGGCGCTGATGCGTTCGGACCTGTGGGGCGACAGCCACCGTGTGGACCGGGCCAGCTTGCCGTCGTTGTCGGAGATGGTCTCGGACCAGCTGGGACTGGCCAAACCCAAGGCGACCCATGCCGAACAGGTGGCGAGCCTGCGCGAGAGCCTCTGAACGGCGCCGTTTGATCGCCACAGTCGCTGGTGTAGAGAACGGTGCCGCGTCGGCGTGCGTCGGTTTCGAGGTGATGGTGAAGGTTTCGAAGACTCCGGTTCGTGCGGTTGGCCTCGCCGCCCTCTGTGCGTTGAGCCTGGCGGCCTGCGCCAGCAACGACAAGAAGCCCCGGCTGGTCTATGAGGAGCGGCCGGTGGAGCTCCTCTACGCCACTGGCGCTGACCGGCTGGACCGGCGCCAGTGGAATCAGGCCGTCGGCTACTTCCAGGAAGTGGAACGGCAGCATCCCTATTCGGAGTGGTCGCGTCGGGCGATTCTGATGCAGGCCTACGCTCACTACCAAAGCAACGACTATGCCGAAGCCATCGGGGACGCGGAGCGGTTCATCCAGCTCTATCCGGGCAATCCGGCGGCGGCCTACGCGCACTACATCAAGGCTATCTGCTACTTCGAGCAGATCGTGGATGTGAACCGCGACCAGGCGGCGACGGGTCAGGCGCTGGCCGCCCTGCGCGACGTGGTGCAGCGCTATCCGCGGACGGAGTACGCCGCCGATGCGCGGCTGAAGATCGACATGGTCAATGACCAGCTGGCCGGCAAGGAAATGACCATCGGGCGCTGGTATCTGCGCCAGGGCGACACGCTTGCGGCGGCCAACCGGTTCCGCACCGTGATCGAACGCTACCAGACTACGAGCCATGCGCCCGAGGCGCTCTATCGGCTGGTGGAGACCTATCTGACGCTGGGACTCGCAGACGAGGCCAAGCGCAATGGCGCTGTGCTCGGCCACAATTATCCGGGCGATATCTGGTATGCTGACGCCTACCGTTTGCTGACTTCGCGCGGGCTGCGCCCGGCGGTGGAGCCGGCGAGCGGCGGCGGTCGCGGGATTTTCCGGCTGCCGTTCACCCGCGACAAGGACAAGACCGTGACCCCGCCGCAGGCCGAGGCGCCTGCCTCTGCGCCTTCAGCGGGATAGGGCCTTCTGGCGAAGCTGATTCCGTACGATCCTGGCGGGCGATGCTGATTGGCCTGCAGATCCGTGACGTGGTGCTGATCGAGGCGCTTGACCTCTCGATCGGGCCGGGCCTGACCGTGCTCACCGGCGAGACCGGCGCGGGAAAATCGATCCTGCTGGACGCACTGGGCCTGGCGACGGGCGCGCGTGGCGACGCCGGGCTGGTGCGGACCGGCGCGGCCCAGGCGACCGCGAGTGCGGCCTTCGCGCCGCCGGCGGATCATCCGGTCTGGGCGCTGCTGGATGACAAGGGGCTCTCCTACGCGCGGGACGAGGATCTGGTGCTTCGGCGCGTGCTCTCGGCCGACGGGCGCAGCCGCGCCTTCGTCAATGACCAGGCCACCGGAGTCGGCGTGCTGCGCGAACTGGGCGCGGCGTTGATGGAAGTCCATGGTCAGCACGAGACGGTGGGCCTGCTGGACGCGCGCACGCACCGTCCTCTTTTGGACGCCTATGCCGGGCTGGACGGCGCCTACGCGCGATCGGCCTGGGAGGCCTGGCGAGCGGCGCGGGAACAGGTGGCGGCGCTGAAGGACGCCGCGGGCCGCGGCGCGGCGGAGCGGGAGGAGATCGCCTTCCGCCTGGAGGAGATCGACAGACTGGATCCGCGCGAGGGCGAGGAGACGGAACTGGCCGAGGCGCGTGCGGTGTTGGGCGGGTCAGAGAAGGCGTTGGCCGATATCGAGTCTGCACGCGGCGCGTTCGAGGGGTTGGGTGGGCGGACGGCCCAGGCGATCCGGGCCCTCGAGCGCGCGCGCGAGCGGGCGATCACCGCGGGCGCGACGGCCGACGGCTTGGCCGTCCAACGGCTGGCAGCAGCTGCAGAGGCGCTGGATCGGGTGCTGGTGGAGGCGGGCGAGGCCGAGGCGGCGATCGATTCTGCGGCCCAGGCTTTTGAGTTCGAACCGGACCGGCTGGAGGCGGCGGAGGCGCGGCTGTTCGACCTGCGCGGGCTGGCGCGCAAGCTGGGCGTGACGGTGGATGCGCTGCCGGCCTTGCGCCTGGAGTTGGCTGGACGGCTGGCGGCGGTGGAGGGCGCGGACGCGGCGCTTGAGGTGGCTGAAGCGGAGGCGGCGAAAGCGCGTGCGGGCTATCTCGACGCGGCGCGCGCGTTGTCGGCCGTCCGGACGTCGGCGGGCGAGACCTTGGCGCAGGCCGTGATGGCGGAGCTCGGGCCGCTGAAGCTGGAGAAGGCGCGGTTCCATGTGGCGGTCGAAGCGCTCGATGAGGCGCGTGCCGGACCGACCGGGATGGATCGCGTCGCCTTTGAGATCGCCACCAATCCCGGCGCGCCGTTCGGCGAACTGGGCGCCATCGCTTCGGGCGGGGAGTTGGCGCGACTGGCCCTGGCGCTCAAGGCGGCCCTGGCCGGACGCGGGTCGGGTGCTCAGCCGCTGATGATCTTCGATGAGGTGGACCAGGGAGTCGGCGGCGCGGTGGCCGATGCCGTGGGGCTTCGGCTGAAACGGTTGGCGGCCCCCAGCCGAGGGAGAATGGGCGCCCAGGTTCTGGTGGTGACCCACTCGCCGCAGGTGGCGGCGCGGGCCGATGCCCACTGGCGGGTGGCCAAGGCTGGCGAAGGCGAACAGGTGCGCACCACGGTGGCGCCGCTGAGCCCAGCCGAGCGTGAGGAAGAAATCGCCCGCATGCTGGCCGGCGCTGAGATCACCGACGCCGCCCGCGCGGCGGCCCGGGCGCTGATGGCGGCTTGAGGATGGGCGCGATGATCTCAGAGTCCGAAGCGGCGGCGGAGTTGGCGCGGCTGGCTGAACGGATCGCGGCGCATGATCTGGCCTATCACCGGGACGATGCGCCGAGCATCTCTGACGCCGAGTACGATGCGCTGAAGGCCCGGAACGCAGAGTTGGAGGCGCTCTATCCGCATCTGACTCGGCCGGATTCGCCCAGCCTGAGGGTCGGCGCGGCGCGGGCGGAGCAGTTCGCGGCGGTCGAGCATGGCGCGCCGATGCTGAGCCTGGACAACGCGTTTTCCGATGCCGACGCGGCCGACTTCGACGCGCGGGTGAAGCGGTTCCTGCGGCTAGACGAGCCCGTAGCCTATACCGCCGAGCCCAAGATCGACGGCCTCTCCTGTTCCATCCGCTATGAACGCGGAGTGCTCGTGCAGGCGGCGACGCGGGGCGACGGGCGGATGGGCGAGGATGTCACCGCCAATGTGGCCACGGTTGAAGAAATCCCCCGGCGATTGTCGGGCGCGGGCTGGCCGGAGGTGATCGAGATTCGCGGCGAGGTCTATCTGGGCCATGCGGAGTTCGCGGCGCTGAACGCCGCAGCGGAAGCCGCGGGCGCCAAAACCTACGCCAATCCGCGCAACGCGGCGGCCGGGTCGCTGCGTCAGATCGACGCCGGCGTCACGGCGCAGAGGCCGCTTCGGTTCTTCGCCTATGCCTGGGGACTGGTGAGCGCGCCGTTCGCCGAGACGCAATGGGAGGCGCTGGCCCGGCTGCGGGACTGGGGATTCCCGGTGACGCCGCAGTCGTCTCGGGTGGTTGGGCACGAGGGTCTGGTCGAGGCCTATGGGCGAATGGAAGCGGCCCGGCCGCATCTGGGCTTCGATATCGACGGGGTGGTCTACAAGGTGGACCGGCTGGACTGGCAGCAGCGGCTGGGCTTCGTCAGTCGAGCGCCACGCTGGGGCGTGGCGCGGAAATTCCCGGCCGAGCAGGCGCGGACAATGCTGGAGGCGATCGACATCCAGGTGGGACGCACGGGCGCGCTGACCCCGGTGGCGCGGCTGACGCCGGTGACGGTCGGCGGCGTGGTGGTGACCAACGCCACGCTGCACAACGCCGACGAGATCGCCCGACTGGACGCGCGGCCGGGCGACACGGTGATCGTGCAGCGAGCGGGCGATGTGATCCCGCAGATCCTTGGCGTGGTGGATGCGGACCGGTCCGGGCGGGGGGAGGCCTTCGCATTTCCCCATGTCTGCCCCTGTGACCTCAAGACCGAAGTCGTGCGGGAGACCACCCATTCGGGCGCGGAGACGATCGTCCGGCGGTGCTCCGGCGAGTTCGCCTGCCCGTTCCAGAAGCTGGCGCACCTGCGCCACTTCGTGAGCCGACGGGCGTTCGACATCGAAGGCCTGGGGGAGAAGCAGCTGGCGTTGTTCGTCGAGCAGGGCTGGATCTCCGCGCCGGCGGACATCTTCCGGCTGCACGAAAAGCGCGAGGCGCTGCTGGCGCTTGAGCGCTTTGGCGAGACCAGCGTGGCGAACCTTATCGACGGGATCGAGGCGCGACGGCCGATCAGCCTCGACCGGTTCATCTATGGCCTGGGCGTGCGGCACATCGGCGAGACGACGGCGACGGTGATGGCGAGGGGCTATGGAACCGTCGAGGCGTTTCTGGACGCCATGGACCGGGTGGCGGCGCGGGACGCCGAGGCCATCGAAGAACTCGACGCCATGGACCAGATCGGCGCGGCTGTGATCGAAGCGGCCTCGGCCTTCTTCGCTGAGGACCACAACCGGGCCATGGTGCGCGACCTGAACGCCCAGCTCTCGGTGCAGGCGGCGGAACAGCCCAAGACCGATACAGCGGTGGCGGGTAAGACGGTGGTGTTCACCGGTGCGCTCGAGCGGATGACGCGAGATGAGGCCAAGGCCCAGGCCGAGCGGCTGGGCGCCAAGGTCTCGGGTTCGGTGTCCAAGAAGACTGATATTGTCGTGGCGGGGCCGGGCGCGGGTTCAAAGTTGAAGACCGCCGCTGAACTGGGGATCCAGGTGCTGAGCGAGGACGAGTGGCTGGCCATGGTCGGGGCCTGAGGTGGTGACCGCGCCGGCGGAGCCGACTGTTCAGCGGATGGTGGAGATCGGGTTCGACCGCCTGCGGGCGCATCTGCTAAACCAAGCCGAACTGATCTTCATCGAGGCGCTGTCCCGGCAGCCGGATCATGCGGCGGCGCGCCGGCTGATCGGGGTGGCGCGGTGCAAGATGGGGCGGTTCCAGGAGGGGTTGGCGGACTTGCGGGCCGCTACGATCCTTGCGCCGGGACTGGAAGTGGCGTGGAACGACCTCGCGGTGGCGTTGCGCGACACCGGCGATGCGACTGGCGCGACCGAGGCCCATGCCAGAGCCGCCTCGATCCGGGCGCAGGATCCTGCGGCGGGGCCGCTCTCCGCGCTAACGGCGCTGGCCTTCGCGACGGATCGGGCGATCCATCGCTTCGAGCTCGGGGACTATCCCTATGTGGCCACGATCCGGCACGGCGGGGGGCGGCCCTCGCATCCCAAGCTCACGGCGATCCTGGAAGGCGGGAGGGGCGGGTATGAAGGCCTGATTGATGAGATGGCTGCGCTCGGTGATCACTTCGGGGCAATCCCCATGGGCGGCGACGGGACCGAGGCCCACCCCTACTGGCTGAACGCCTGGTGCCCGCCGTTGGACGGAATGGCGATCACCGCGATGCTGAAACGGCATAAGCCCCGGCTGTTCGTGGAGGTGGGCTCTGGCGTGTCCACCAAGTTCGCCCGCCAGGCGATCCGGAGGCTGGGCCTAACGACGCGGATCGTCTCGATCGACCCGGAGCCGCGAAATGAGGTCGACAAGCTCTGTGACCAGGTGATCCGCAAGCCTTTGGAGCATTGCGACCCGGCGATGTTCGACGTGCTGCAAGCCGGCGACATCGTCTTCCTCGATAGTTCACACAGGGCCTTCCAGGGTTCGGACGTGACGGTGTTCTTCCTGGAGATCCTGCCGCGCCTGAAGCCCGGCGTGATCGTGCAGGTGCACGACATCTACCTCCCCGACGATTACATATCCGGCCACGTCGACCGCATGTGGAATGAGCAGTACCTGCTGGCGACAGCACTGCTCTTCGGCGAGGCGTTCGAGGTCCTGTTTCCGGCGTGGTGGGCCGGTCGCGACCCGGCGCTCCGCGCGCGGCTCACCGAGACGGTGTGTATCGGGCCGCTGGCGGGCTTGGACCCCTATGGCGCGTCGTTCTGGATGCACAAGCGGGGGTAGGCAAGGGCGCGGGCCATACCCAGATTTCAGGCGAAACACACGAAGCGGCGGGTCGGCGGCTACAAGTCCGGTCTTGAGCACTGTGTGCAGTCGCTGAAACAGGACACGCCGATGGACGGAACTCCCGCCCCTTCAACCCGGGTCATCGACCGGGAGGCTCTGCTCGCCAAGTACCGGGCCGAGCGCGACAAGCGGCTTCGGCCCGATGGAAACGCCCAGTATCTGGAGCTGAAGGGCGGACGCTTCGCCCACTATCTGGAAGATCCTTACACGCCCTTCGTAGAGCGCGAACCCAAGACCGATCACGTGACCTTCGCCTTCGTCGGCGGCGGGTTTGCGGGGCTGGTCACCGGGGCGCGGCTGGTGGAGGCCGGCGTCAAGGACGTGCGGATCGTGGAGAAGGGCGGCGACTTCGGCGGCACCTGGTACTGGAACCGCTATCCTGGCGCGCAGTGCGACACGGCCTCAATGGTCTATATGCCGCTGCTCGAAGAGACCGGCCACATGCCCAGTGAGAAGTACGCTCATGCGCCGGAAATCCTGGCGCAGTGCCAGCGGATCGGCCGGCAGTATCAACTCTACGACAACGCGCTGTTCCACACTGAGATCACCAGCCTGGACTGGGATCAGGCGGGACAGCGCTGGGTGATCCGCACCAACCGCGGCGACCGGTTCACAGCGAGCTTCATCGGACTGGGCACCGGGCCGCTGCATGTGCCCAAGCTGCCGGGCATCCCGGGCATTGAGGATTTCAAGGGCCACAGCTTCCACACCAGCCGCTGGGACTATGACTACACGGGGGGCGATCCCCTGGGCGCACCGATGGACAAGCTCGCTGACAAGCGCGTGGCGATCATTGGCACAGGCGCCACTTCGGTGCAGGCGGTTCCGCACTTGGCCAAGACCGCCAAGCAGTTGCTGGTCTTCCAGCGCACGCCCTCGTCCATTGACGTCCGGGCCAACGCGCCGATCGATCCGGAGTGGTTCCAGGGCATCGCCGAAGAAGGCTGGCAGCAGCGCTGGCTGGAGAACTTCACCGACAACCAGGCCATGGGCGACGCGAAGGAAGATCTGGTTCAGGACGGCTGGACAGACCTCTCGCGCCGCATCCGCGCCCGCATCTCAAGCCTGCCACCCGAGCAACGCAACCCGCTAGGCATGCTGGCCGCCTTTGAACAATCCGACTTCGAAAAGATGGAAGAAATCCGCGACCGTGTAGACCAGATCGTCGGTGACCGTGAGACGGCCGAGAAGCTGAAGGCCTGGTACCGCCAGCTCTGCAAGCGGCCCTGCTTCCACGACGCCTATCTGCAGGCGTTCAACAATCCCAATGTCCGGCTGATCGACACCGACGGGAAGGGCGTAGAGCGGATCACCGAGCAGGGTCTGATGGTGGCCGGGGTCGAGTATGAAGTCGACTGCATCATCTATGCCTCGGGTTTCGAAGTCGGCACCGAGTACAAGCGCCGCGCGGGCTTTGACGTAACCGGCCGCGATGGGCTGACGCTGAGCCAGGCCTGGGCCGAGGGCATGAGGTCGAAGCACGGCATCCACGTGCACGGCTTCCCCAATCTCTTCTTCGTTTCGCCGACCCAGGGCGCAAACCTGATCTCGAACGTCCCGCACAACCTCACCGATTCCGGGCGCACCATCGCGGCCGTCGTGAAGCATGCCTTGGATCTCGGCGCGCACGAGGTCGAGGTGACCCAGGAGGCGCAGGACGCGTGGGTCAATCTGCTGCTGACGGGTCCGGGCCGGATGATGATGGGCTCGTCCGACTGCACGCCCGGCTATTACAACAATGAGGGCCAGGATGCCGGCCTGGCGGCGAAGTACAATGTCGGTTACCCAGCCGGCGCGTCGGCCTATTTCCGCTACATCGACGCTTGGCGGAAGTCCGGGGCGTTCGAGGGACTGGCGTTCCGATAGCGCCTGCCCGCGCGACCTACGGACCGCGGGCCGTGACGATCCAGGTGGCGGAGTCGAGCTTGACGCCCTCAGGGCCTTCGTGAGCGGCGAGCGCGGCGCGGACCGAGGCGATCGCGGCGTCGCGGCTGCTTGGATTGTCGCGCAACAGGGCGCCTAGGGGGCCGACCTTCATAGAGAGGCCCAAGGTGGTCGCCAGATCGCCCCCGCCGATCTTTTCATTGTGCGGGGTCAGCACGATGTCGCTGAAGCCCGCAGCACCAAGGATTCTGCGCACGCGGTCGGGATCGGCGAAGGCGAAGGGGCCGGGCGATCCAGGCGGCGGCGGCGGCGCGGGCGGCGGCAGGTGAGGCGCGGCGGCGGCCATGGGGAGCGTCATGATCGGGTTCTCCGCCGGCGCACGCCAGCAGACGAAGACCAGCCGCCCGCCGGGCTTCAGGGCTCGGCGCAGATTGGTGAAGGCGGCCTCGGGATCTGCGAAGAACATCACCCCGAAGCGCGAGAAGACGGCGTCGAAGCTCGCAGGCTCGAACGCGTAGGTTTGTGCGTCAGCTTCCAGGAAGGCGATGTTGGCGCGCCCTCCGATCCGGCCGCGTGCGACCTCAAGCATAGGGCGGGAGATATCGGCCCCGACGGCTTCGGCGCCCGTATCGGCGAGCGCCAGCGTGGTCTCGCCTGAGCCGCAGCCGACGTCCAGCACGCGGCGGCCCGGCCCCAGGTCGAGCTCGGCCATGGCGCGACGGCCGAGCGGGGCGAGCTGCCGGTCGAGCGCTGGCTGCAGGGCGGCCCAGGTGGGACCTGCCTGTTCGTTCCAGTAGGTGATCTGCTGGGCGTTGGCCGGTTCGGTCATAGGGGTGCGCAAGCCTCTTGTAGCCAGCCCTTGATATCGGATTCCACGAGCGGGCCCACCGCCGCCAGCACGCGGGCGTGGTAGGCGTCGAGTTGCGCCCGGAGCTCAGGGGGCAGCATCTCGGCGACGATCAGGCGCCGGTCGATGGGGGCGAGCGTGAGGGTCTCGAAGCCCAGCATAGGCCGCTCGCCGCCGGCGATGACCTCAGCGGGTGTGACCACCTGGAGGTTCTCGATGCGGATGCCGTAGGCGCCTTCCTTGTAGTAGCCGGGCTCGTTGGAGAGGATCATGCCGGGCTTGAGTGCGACGGTGTTGGGCGCCTTGGAGATCCGCTGCGGACCCTCGTGGACGCCCAGATAGCTGCCGACGCCGTGGCCGGTGCCGTGGTCGTAGTCGAGACCCCGGTTCCAGAGTGCGGCGCGGGCCAGGATGTCGAGCGCGGAGCCCGTGGTCCCGGCCGGGAAGCGAATGGCGGCCAGCGCCAGATGGCCAATCAGCACCAGGGTGAAGCGCTCGCGCATCTCGGGCGACGGCTCGCCAATGGCCACGGTGCGGGTGATGTCGGTGGTGCCGTCGAGATACTGGGCCCCGGAGTCGACCAGCAGCAGGGAGCCGGCTTCAGTGCGCTTGTTGAGCCGGGTCGTCGGCCGATAGTGGACGATGGCGCCGTTGGAGGCGGCCCCGGCGATGGTGTCGAAGGAGAGATCCTTCAGCGCGCCGGTGGCCTCGCGGAAGCCTTCCAGCTTCGAGACCGCTTCGATCTCATCGGGCGGGTTGGTCTGACCGTCTGTCGCCAGCCAATGGAGGAATCTGGCCACTGCCGCGCCGTCGCGGATGTGGGCCTGGCGGGACCCCTCGATCTCAACCGGGTTCTTGCACGCGCGGGGCAAAGCGCAGGGATCCTCAGCGCGGATCACTTCAGCGCCGGCGGCGGCCAGAGTGTCGAAATACCAGGCCGAGGACTGGGCGGGGTCGACCAACACCTTGGCGCCCTTCAGCTCGGCCAGGGCGGCGGGCAGATCGTCTGGCGTTTCGACCTGCACCTGATTGCCGAGCCAGGCGGGCAGATCGGGCGTCACTTTGACGGGGTCGAGGAAGAGCCGCGCCGAACCGTCTTTTGACAGGATCGCCTGGGCCAGCGGCAGGGGCGAGCGGATCACATCGCCGCCGCGCACATTGAACAGCCAGGCGATCGAGGCGGGCGCCGTGAGCACGGCCGCTTCGGCGCCGCGCGCCGCCAGGTCGGCGCCCAGATGCGCGCGCTTGGCGGCGGACTCTTCGCCCGCATAGGCGAGGGGGTGGGGGACCACCGGCGCGGCGGGCTGGGCGGGTCGGGCGCCGCCCCAGGCGCGATCGACGGGGTTGTCGTTGACCGGGGTTAGAAGCGCGCCGGCCTTCTCGGCGGCGGCCCTGAGCTTGGCCAGCGCGTCGGGGCTGTGAAGCCGGGGATCATAGCCGATGCGCTGCCCGCGCGCGGTGGAGGTTTCGAGGAAGGCCGGGACACCGCCCTCGACCAGATCTCGGATCTCGAACACACCCGTGTCGACCTGATCACGGACCTGCAGGGTGTAGCGGCCGTCAACGAAAACGGCGGCCCGATCCTTGAGGATCACGGCGGCGCCGGCTGAGCCGGTGAAGCCCGTGGCCCATGCCAGCCGGTCATTGGCGGCGGGCAGGTACTCGTTCTGATGTTCGTCCTCGTGCGGCACGAGGAAGCCGTCGAGGCCCTGTTCGGCCATGGCGCGGCGGATCAGCGGCACATGGCGCGGGCCGAATGTGCGATCGGTGCTTTCGTCAAAGGTCTGGCGCATGACTGGGATGTAGTCTGTCGAGGCGCTGGGGCAAAGCCGGAGCTTGACGGCGAGGTCGGCATCGAACCATGGAGCGCCATGGTCCGCACCCGCTGCCAGAATTCGTCGAGCTCCAACGGTCCCGTCCGGGGTCGATGGGTCTTGCGCGCGCCTGGCTAGAGGCTGTTCGAAGACCGCGATCCCGCCGAACCGGCAGGGTCGCATGATGCGCCATCCCTGTCGGCGGCTTTACCGACAGGAGACGACGATGAGCGAAGACCCTAAACCCTGGTTCCCGATACGCACCGAGCGGCTGCTGCTGCGCGAGTTCCGCGTGTCCGATGAGGCCGATGTGCATGCCTATGGCTCTGACCCTGAGGTCTCGCGCTTCATGGACTGGGGGCCGAATGACGCGGCGACCACCCGCGAGGTGATGCAGCGTTGGGCCAGGAGCCAGGAGGTCTGGCCGCGCGACGAGGTGAACCTTGCAGTGGAACACCTAGCCGACGGTCGGGTCATCGGATCGTTCCGACTGGGACTGAAAGCCCCGGGACATCGGACGGCGGACTTCGGGCACAGCTATCACCGGGCCTATTGGCGCCAGGGCTATGCGGCCGAGGCGGCTCGGGCTCTGTTCGCGGTCGGGTTCGGAGACCTGGGACTGCACCGGATCTGGGCTACGGCGGATGTGCGCAACATCGCCTCCTGGCGGCTGCTGGAGAAGCTCGGCATGCGGCGCGAGGCGCACTTCCGCCAGGATGTGTTGGTCAAGGCCGCGTGGCGCGACAGCTTTCTCTACGCCATCCTGGCCGAAGGGCATGGGCGGCGATGAGTCTCGTCGTCGACGCCTCGGTGACTTGATCTTGTCTCGACCTTGTGTCCACGGTCGCGGCGGATCAGACGGCTGGGCGGTCGCGGGCCCTTTCGGGGGTTCGAGGAAAGTCCGGGC
>NZ_JBILUK010000051.1:0-16951 GCF_044371015.1 Phenylobacterium sp. | reverse complement strand
GCGCCGAGCGCGTGCCGATCCCGGCGGCGCTGGTGACCGCGGCGGTGCACCACCACCTGATCCGCCAGGGCCTCAGAATGCAGACGGGCCTGGTCGTCGAGACCGGCGAGGCCCGGGAGGTGCACCATTTCTGTGTGCTGGCCGGCTATGGCGCGGAGGCGGTGAACCCGTATCTGGCGTTCCAGACTCTGGAGCAGTTGCGGGTCAAGAACGGCATGGCGCTCAGCGCCTACGACGTGCGCAAGAACTACATCAAGGCCATCGGCAAGGGCATGATGAAGGTGATGTCCAAGATGGGCATCTCGACCTATCAGTCCTATTGCGGCGCGCAGATCTTTGACGCCGTCGGGCTCTCTTCGGAGCTGGTCGAGGCCTATTTCACCGGCACGGCCACGACCATCGAAGGCGTCGGTCTGGCGGAGGTCGCCGAAGAGACCGTGCGCCGGCATAGCGACGCCTACGGCGACAACCCGGTCTACATGGACATGCTGGATGTGGGCGGTCAGTACGCCTGGCGGCTGCGCGGCGAAGCCCATGCCTGGACCCCGGAATCGGTCTCGGGCCTGCAGCACGCCGTGCGCGGCAACCTGCCCGACGAATATGCGCGCTTCGCCAACGCCATCAACGAACAGAGCGAACGTCTGCTGACCCTGCGCGGCCTGATGCGGCTGAAGCCCGCCGAGGCGCCGTTGTCGCTCGACGAGGTGGAGCCGGCGTCGGAGATCGTGAAGCGGTTCTCGACCGGCGCCATGAGCTTCGGCTCGATCAGCCGCGAGGCGCACACCACGCTCGCCATCGCCATGAATCGCATCGGCGGGCGCTCGAACACCGGCGAGGGCGGCGAGGAGCCTGACCGGTTCGTGCGCATGCCCAACGGCGATTCCATGCGCTCGGCCATCAAGCAGGTGGCCTCAGGCCGGTTCGGCGTGACCGCCGAGTATCTGGTCAACGCCGACGACATCCAGATCAAGATGGCCCAGGGCGCCAAGCCCGGCGAAGGCGGCCAGCTGCCCGGACACAAGGTCGACAAGAACATCGCCAAGGTGCGTCACTCGACACCGGGCGTGGGCCTGATCAGTCCGCCGCCGCACCACGACATCTATTCGATCGAGGATCTGGCCCAGCTGATCCACGACCTGAAGAACGTCAATTCGGGCGCCCGCATTTCGGTGAAGCTGGTGTCGGAAGTGGGCGTCGGCACGGTGGCCGCAGGCGTCGCCAAGGCGCGCGCCGATCACGTGACGATTTCGGGGTTTGAGGGCGGGACGGGCGCCTCGCCGCTGACCTCGCTGACCCATGCCGGTTCGCCCTGGGAGATCGGCCTGGCCGAGACCCAGCAGACGCTGCTCCTGAACGGGCTGCGCACGCGCATCGCCGTACAGGTGGATGGCGGGCTGCGCACCGGTCGCGATGTGGCCATCGGCGCGCTGCTGGGCGCCGACGAGTTCGGCTTCGCCACCGCGCCGCTGATCGCGGCGGGCTGCATCATGATGCGCAAGTGCCACCTCAACACCTGCCCGGTGGGCGTGGCGACGCAGGATCCGGTGCTGCGCGCGCGGTTCACCGGTCAGCCTGAGCACGTGATCAACTACTTCTTCTTCGTCGCCGAAGAGCTGCGCGCGATCATGGCCCAGATGGGCTTCCGGACGCTCAACGAGATGATCGGCCGCGTCGACCGCGTCGACATGGTCGAGGCGTTGGGCCAGTGGAAGGCGCGGGGCGTGGACCTGTCGCGGATACTCTATGCGGAGCCGACCAAGGGTCAGGACTGCCTGTGGAACCGCGACCGCCAGGATCATGGTCTGGGCGCCGCGCTGGACCATACCCTGATCGCCGACGCCAAGGCGGCACTGGAGCAGGGTCAGCCGGTGCGCGGCGAGTATGCGATCCGCAACGTCAACCGGACTGTCGGCGCCATGCTCTCGGGCGAGGTGGCCAAGCGCTATGGCCACGCCGGCCTGGCCGAGGACACCATAGCCCTGACCTTCAAGGGCCAGGCGGGCCAGAGCTTCGGCGCCTTCGCCGCGCGCGGGGTCAGCCTGACCCTGGTGGGCGACGGCAACGACTATGTCGGCAAGGGCCTTTCGGGCGGCCGGGTGGTTGTGCGCCAGCCGGCGGGTTCGACGCGCGATCCCACCCGCAACATCATCGTCGGCAACACGGTGCTCTACGGCGCCATCGCCGGCGAGGCCTATATCGAGGGCGTGGCGGGCGAGCGCTTCGCCGTGCGCAATTCCGGCGCCGTGGCCGTCGTTGAGGGCCTTGGCGACCATGGCTGCGAATACATGACCGGCGGCGTCGTGGTGGTGCTCGGCGAAACGGGCCGCAACTTCGCCGCCGGCATGAGCGGCGGCGTGGCCTATGTCTATGATCCGGACACGCGGTTCGGCGACCTCTGCAACCGCGCCATGGTGGATCTGGAGCCGGTGGGACCGGACGTGGGCGGCGACGAGGCCGGCCGGCCCAGCCAGCGTTCGGTTTCGGTGGAGAATTCCGGCATGGGCGACCTGCTGGGCTTCGACTCCGAGCGGCTGCGCATCCTGATCGAGCGCCATCACCTGCACACCGCAAGCAAGCGCGCCGCGGAGATCCTGGAAGACTGGGATCGGGCGCGGGCCGCGTTCGTCAAGGTGATGCCCAAGGACTATCGCCGCGCGCTTACAGAGATGGCCAACGAGCGCGCCGCCGCGGCCGCCGTCGCGGCCGAATAGACCGACTTTTCGGGGGATTACTGATGGGCAAGCCAACCGGCTTCCTCGAGATCGAGCGTCGCGACCGGGTCTATGATCCGGTGGCCGAGCGCCTGAAGACGTGGAAGGAATTCGTCCAGCCGCTGCCGCAGCCGGAGGTGAAGGCGCAGGCTTCGCGTTGCATGAGCTGCGGGATCCCGTTCTGTCACCAGGGCTGTCCGGTGAACAATCAGATCCCGGACTTCAATGAGCTGGTCTATCGCGACCAATGGCGCGCGGCGCTGGACAACCTCCAGTCCACCAACAACTTCCCGGAGTTCACCGGCCGCGTCTGCCCGGCGCCCTGCGAGGCCTCCTGCACGCTGAACATTCCGGACACCCCGGTCACCATCAAGACCATCGAATGCCAGATCGTCGATCGTGGCTGGGACGAAGGCTGGATCGTTCCCCAGCCCAGCCCGCGCGGCACCGGCAAGCGCGTGGCGGTGGTGGGATCGGGGCCGGCCGGTCTGGCCTGCGCTCAACAGCTGGCGCGCGTGGGCCATGCTGTGACGGTGTTCGAGAAGGCGGACCGGGTGGGCGGCCTGCTGCGCTACGGCATCCCCGACTTCAAGATGGAGAAGCACCTCATCGACCGCCGGGTGAAGCAAATGGAGACGGAAGGCGTAATCTTCCGCACCAACTTCGAGGTGGGCGTGAACGTCTCGGTCCAGCGCTTGCTGGACGACTACGACATCATGGTGCTGGCCTGCGGTGCGGAGAATCCGCGCGACCTAGAGGTTCCCGGGCGCGAACTGGCCGGCGTGCACTACGCCATGGAGTTCCTGACCCAGCAGAACAAGCGCAACGCGGGCGATGACGAAGCCGCCGCCGCGCCGACGGGCACGATCAACGCCAAGGGCAAGCATGTGGTGGTGATCGGCGGCGGCGACACGGGCAGCGACTGCATCGGCACGTCGAACCGCCAGGGTGCGGCCTCGGTGACGCAGCTTGAGATCATGCCCAAGCCGCCGGAGCGGGAGAACAAGTCGCTGACCTGGCCCGATTGGCCGTTGAAGCTGCGCACGTCGTCGTCCCACCAGGAGGGCGTGGAGCGCGATTTCGCCGTGGCCACTCGCCGGGCGAAGGGCGAGAACGGCCGGGTGACGGCGCTCGAGTGCGTGCGACTGGAATGGACGACCGGCGAGGATGGGCGCCAGCGCATGACCGAGATCGAGGGTTCGGCCTTCGACCTCAAGGCCGACCTGGTGTTCCTGGCCATGGGCTTTGTGGGGCCGCGCCACGACGGGGTGGTTGCCGAGAGCGGCGTGGAACTGGACCCACGCGGCAATGTGCTGGCCGACACGGTGAGCTATCGCACCACCGACCCGCGGGTCTTCGCCTGCGGCGACGTCCGGCGCGGCCAGTCGCTGGTGGTCTGGGGCATCCGCGAAGGCCGCCAGTGCGCCCGCGCGGTGGACCAGCAGCTGATGGGGACGTCGCGGCTGCCGAGGTGATGCCCTCGCCCTCGCGCTTCGCGTCGGGGAGAGGCTTAGAGCGCGGTCAGGCCGCCGTCGGCGAAGAGGGCGCAGCCGGTGATGAAGCTGGCGTCGTCCGACATCAGGAAGCTGACGGCCGAGGCGATCTCGGCGGGGTCCGAGGCGCGCGGGATCGGGGTCCAGGCGCGTGGGCGCGGCAGGCGGCGATCCTCGGGCAGGGTCGCGCCCTGTCGGTCTTCGGCGGCGTGGCGACCGAGGTCGGTCTTGACCGCGCCCGGGCAGACGCAGACCGCGCGGATTCCCTGCGGGCCGTAGTCCACGGCGATCTGGCGCGTGAGCTGCAGCAGCCCGCCCTTGCTGGCGGCGTAGCTGGCCGCTGAACCACCAGCGCCGACCACGACCGAAGCGATGGAGCCCGTCGTCACGACGACCCCGCCGCCGGCCGCCAGCATGTGGGGCAGCGCGTGCTTGGCGCAGAGGAAGGCGCCGGTGAGGTTGATGGCGATGACGCGCTCCCAGTCTTCCAGAGCGGTCTCGTGGATCCAGCCGATGCCGGCGGTGCCGGCGTTGGAGAACAGGCCGTCGAGCCTACCGAAGGCTGCGACGGCGGCGTCGGTCATGGCGGCGACCTGCGCTTCAGAGCTGACGTCGCAGGCCAGCGCAAGGGCCTCGCCCCCGTCCGACCGGATGGCCTCGACCGTACGCTGGGCCAGGGGCTCACGGACGTCGGCGACAGCCACCCGCGCGCCTTCCGCCGCCAGCCGCAAGGCCGCCGCCGCGCCGATCCCGCTTCCGCCGCCGGTGACAATCACCACCCGGCCACGATGTCGCAGCGACCCCGCCTGATCGACCATTTCAGGTCCTCCGATTGCTTTTGTCAGAACGTCTGGACGACCGACTGGCCGGCGATGGTGACCGTTTCGCGTCGTCCCTCGAACGCCGGCGCCGGCAGGCCCTGTTCCCACGCGTCGAGCTTGTTGGCGAGGCGCGCGGCGATGGCCGGCTGGGCCTTGGCGAGGTTTCGCGTTTCGCCGGGATCGGTCCTGAGATTGAACAGGAAGGTTTGACGCGCGCCCTGCGGCGTCTCGGCCAGGATCAGCTTCCAGTCGCCGGATCGGACGGCGCGGGAGGGCGTGGCGCGCCAGTAGAGGTCGGGATGGGCGGCGGCCGGGCGGCGTCCGGTCAGAAAGGGCACCAGGTCGACGCCGTCGAGGCGCGGCGTGGTCTCGGCGCCGGCGGCGGCAAGGGCGGTCGCAGCGATGTCGAGGCTGCTGGCGACCCCGTCATAGCGCCCGGCTTTGAGAACAGCGGGCCAGCTGACGATGAACGGCACGCGCACGCCGCCCTGCAAGAGGTGGCGCTTGCCCCCGTTGAGACCGCCGTCGAAGCAGGCGCCCCGCAGATAGCGCGGACACCCGTTGTCGGAGAGAAAAATCACCAAGGTGTCGCGCTCCAGGCCCTGGGCGCGCAGGGTTTCGGAGATACGGCCGATCCCGTCGTCGAGCGCGGCGGTCATGGCGGCGAGAATCCGCTGATCACGCCGCAGGTCGGCGGGAAAACGGTCCAGGCGGGCGGCCTCGGCCTCCAAGGGCGTGTGCGGCGCGTTGTAGGCGAGATACAGGAAGAACGGTCGATCGCGATGGGCGGTGACAAAATTGACGGCTTCGTCGGTGAACCTGTCGGTCAGGTTCGTCGTGACCGTCTCGGGCTGTCCGTTGCGCAGCATGGTGACGGCGTCGGGGATCGCGCCGAATGCGGCGGCGGATTCGGCTTCGAGTTGGGGGAACGCGATGCGCTCCACGCCGGGCGCATCGGCCGGGAAGTACCGGCTGCCTGAGGCCATGCCGTAATAGCTGTCGAAGCCGCGCCGGTCGGGCCGCAGTTCCGGCCGCCAGCCCAGGTGCCACTTTCCGATGTGGCCGGTGGAGTAGCCCAACGCCTTCATTCGGTGGGCGATGGTGGGCTCGGTTACGGGGAGGTGCTCGGTGCGCACGCCGACGGGATTGTGCTCGAAGCCGTAGCGGGCGTTGTGCCGGCCGCTGAGCAGGCCCACGCGGGAGGGGCTGCAGACCGGGGCCGTGACGTGGCCCTGAGTCAGGCGCACGCCGCCTGCGGCCAGGGCGTCGATATTGGGCGTGCGCGCTACAGGTCCGCCATAGGCGCCGACATCACCCACTCCGAGATCATCGGCGATGATGACGATGACATTGGGGCGCCGCGTCGGCTCGGCGGCGGCGGACAGCGCCGTGGCGGCGAGCGCCAGGACAAGGGCGGCGAACCGGAGTTTCATAGCTTCGCGCCTCCTTGCGCCTGTCAGGTCGCGGGCGAGAGCCTGGAGGCCGCCTGTCGCGCCTTGATCGCCTCCACGCTCGCCGCGTCGTTGCGGTCAGGCATGGTGTAGCGAACGATCATATAGCTGAACCGCGTCGGACTCACCGCTTCGCGGTCGGCCGGGGTCGACGCGGCCTGGTTCGGACGCCGGATGAGCAGACGGAAGGGTCCGGGTTTCAGGTCCCGATCGCTGGCGACGAAGTAGGTGTCGGTGTTGTGGGCGAATAGGGAAACCGACCAATAAACGGCGTCGACCGGTACGTTGGTCTCAAAGAGCATGGGGCCGTTCGCCAGATCGATCGTCGCCGCCTGGGTCACCGTGTCGGCATTGTCGCGGACGACGAGATTGCGGCGCGCGTTCCGCACATTGGGCTGGGTCAGAGTATTGTCCGCCCGGCCGCTGGCGCGGAACTGGTCGAGCAGTCTCTCGGTCGCCGCGTAGGGAATGAGCGTCACCGCAGCCGCGTAGCCCGCAAGTCCGCCAAGCGCGAGAATTCCGATCGCGACCGCGAGGCGCAAGATCAGGCGCATGACAGCCTCCGGATCGGGGGCAGGGGGGTAGCCTTCAGGTCGGCGGCGACCGTGGGTTCGGGGTGGTAGAGGCGGAAGGAGAGCGCGAACCGTCCGTCCCTGTCGCCCATGGGAATCCAGTCGCCGGTCTGCAGCGCGCCGGCGACGCGGACGCGCCAGCCGCCGGAGGGGTCACGTGTGACGGTGGTCTCGGAGAACGAGTAATGGTCGCGCGGATTGTCGACCCAGAAGTTGTCCCGGTAGAGGCTGATTGACCACCAGCGCGCCGGCGGGTCGCCGACGCCGGCGATCTCGTAGACGCATCGGCGATCCAGCGGGCGGCCCTCGGCGTCGTCGTCGGCGGAGTAGTAGATCACTTCTGTGGCCGGCAGCGCCCAGATGCCGGTGCGCGCAATCACGGCCCGGCGGATCGAATCGGTCTTGGCCGTGCCGATGCGGGTGGAGCTCTGCCAGGAGTGAGGGCCGATCCCGTCGGGGCGCGGTCCTTTGCCGATGGTGGTCCAGGCATAGGCGAAGCCGCCGACGCCTCCGATCGCCAGCAGCGCGACCACGCCGCCCACTAACCGCCACCGCACACGACCCAACGTCTTCCTCCTTTATTTGGACGACACACTACCGTCCGGTCGGTAAGTCGGTCAATGTGGAGCCGGCCCGGATTGACGCGCGGCGACCCGCAGTGCGGAACTTGGGGCCGGAAGGAAACGTCATGTTCACACGCAGGCAAGCCCTGGCGGGCGGCGCCCTGACGCTTGCGCCGGTCCAAGCCTTCTCCGCCCCGGTTTCAGGCCAAGAGGCTCGGCCGGATGCGGGGACCTGGCCCGCCGCCGCCGGCTGGGCCACCGTCGCGCCCGGGGCGGCCGGCTTCGACCCGGTGGCGCTGAGCGCGGCGCTCGATGTCGGCATGGCCGATCGATCCACCTCGACGCTGGTGGTTCGGGGCGGCCGGATCGTGGCGGAGCGCTACGCTGAGGGTCGGGGGCCCCGGGACGCTCAGGAGGTGGCCTCGGTCGGCAAGAGCATGCTCTCGATGCTCACCGGCGTGGCCCTTGACCGGCGAATGCTCAAAGGGCTCGACCAACCCGCCGCCGACTTCATCCCGGTCTGGCGGGAAGGCGCCAAGTCGGCGATCACGATCCGCCACATGCTGTCGATGACCAGCGGGCTCGATATCCGCGGCCTCCGTGATCGGGGCGTGACGGGCGATCAGCTGGCGGTTAACAGCGCGGCGCCGGTGCGCGACCCGCCCGGAACGCGCTGGGTCTACGCCACGCCGATCTATCACCTGTTGTTCCACATCCTGGCCAAGGCCGCAGGGCAGCGCTTCGAGGATTTCGCCGACGACGCGCTGCTGAAGCCTCTGGGCATGGCGGATACTTCATGGGTCACGGCGGTCGGACAGGGTCCGGCGGGACCGACCCCGACCTACTATACCGCCCGCAGTTCGGCCCGTGACCTGGCGCGGTTCGGCCTCTGCGCGATGCGGGGCGGGCGATGGGGCGACCGGCGGATCGTCAGCTCCGAATTCATGGCGGCCTCGGTGACGCCGTCGCAGGATCTGAACCCGGCCTATGGATTCCTGTGGTGGAACAACCGCCGGCCGGGCGTGCTGGCGGGCCAGACCGAGCGGCCCCCGGCCCTCCGGTTTCCTGGCGCCCCTGCCGACGCCTTCGCCGCACTGGGCGCGGGAAATCAGGTGGTGCTGGCCGTTCCGTCCCTGGATCTGATCCTGGTGCGCCAGGGCGCGCAGCCGGAGCGGCCCGACACCATCGATGCGCTGATCGACGGCGTGGTCCGCGCTGCTGGGGGCCGGGCATGATGCGTCGTCTCGTGACTTTCGCCGCGCTGGCGCTGGCCCTGGCGGCAAGCCCGGCCTCCGCCGCCCCTGCGCCCTGTGGCGCGCCGCCATCCGCCGTCGTCGAGCCGCCGCCGCCGCGCGAAGAGGCCGTCCTGGGCCGGCCGACTGTGCGGAGCATTCCGGCGAAGCCGCGGGGGATCATCTACCTGTTTCACGGATCCGGCGGGTCCGAGGCCTTTGCCGGCCGCCTCCATACGCGGCGGGTGCTGGGGCCGATGGCGGCTGCGGGCTACGGCTTCGTCGCGGCGCCTTCCCTGGACCGAACCGATGTGCGCCGCTGGCGCGTGGACAGCCTAGATCCGGCGCTGAACCCCGATGTGGCCTACATGCTGGACCTTCACCGGGCGCTGGTCGCGCGCGGCGAGATCGCCGCCAACACGCCGGTCTTCACCATGGGGATGTCGAACGGCGGCGCCTTCGCCAACCTGTTCGCCGCCGCGGCCAAGGCCCAGGGGCTGCCGGTTGTCGCGGTGGCCAACTATATGGGGCCGTTCCCGCTGGCGATGCGCGGCGATCCGGCGGCGTTGGCTCCAACCCTGACGGTTCTGGGCCAGACCGACGGGCTTGTCTCGGCCGTTCAGACCGCCGAGGTCGCCGCCGCCCTGAACGGTCGCGGCGCGCGCATCGAGGTTCATGTGGCTCCGGAACGTCGGGTTTGCACCACGGACCTGGTCCTCGCTGCGTCCGCCCCGGGGGAACCCGAACGTCTGCTGGCGCAACTCGCCAGACTGGGCGTGGTGGACGCCGCCGGCGCACGGACGGTGTTTGTGAGCGATCCCGTGATCGACCGGGCCGATATGGCGGCGCTCGGGCAGGTGTTGGCGCCTCTGGGCGCAACGGCCCGTGACGTCCTGAATGAGCTGTTGATCGCCTGGGGCGCCCACCAGATGCGCTCGGACTTCGGCGGGCGACAGCTGGAATTCTTCGAGGCCGCGTTGGCGGCCCGCAAGTGAAGGGACGAACGATGGCGAACCTGTGGATGGCCCTGGCGACGTTCGCCGCGGCGCTAGCCTGGAGCCCGGCCTCGACGGCCCAGTCCGACAAGGCCCCGGCGCAGCGGGCCGAGACCGATCGGCCGAACATCGTCCTGATCCTCGCCGACGATCTGGGCTATGGCGGCCTGCGCGTGCAGGGCGACAACGAGGCGGTGACGCCGCACATCGATGCACTGGCGGCGGCAGGGGCGAGGTTCACCGACTTCTACGCCAATCACCCGGTCTGTTCGCCGACGCGCGCGGCGCTGATGACCGGCAAGTACTCGCATCGCATGGGCTTCGAACACAACTCGGGTTCGCCGCAGGCGACTTCGCCCCGGTTTGGGGTTCCGGCGGCAGAGCTGACGGTGGCCGAGCGGCTGAAGGCCAGAGGCTACGCCACCGGCATGTTCGGCAAGTGGCACATCGGGTTCGCGCCCGACCGAACGCCGACCGCCCAGGGCTTCGATACCTTTTACGGCTTCCTGGCCGGCGCGCACGGCTACACCCCGCGTTCGGATCGCGCGCGACCGGGTCGTGTCGACGGCTTCGGCGGCGGCCAGACGATCCTGCGGGGAACCACCAGCGAGCCCATGCCGGCGCACCTGACCGAGGCCTTTGCCGAAGAGGCCGTGCGGTTCATCGACGCCAATCGGAGCCGACCCTTCTTCGTCTACATGCCGTTCAACGCGGTCCACTCGCCGATGGAGGCGACGGAGGCTTATCTGGCGCGGTTCGCGCATGTAGCTGACCCGCTGCGGCGCACGCATCTGGCGCAGCTGGCGGCGATGGACGACGCGGTCGGACGCGTGGTGGCCGCGGTGGACGGCGCGGGTCTCGGGCGGCGGACGCTGATCCTGTTCATGAGCGACAACGGCGGGCCGACCCAGGAGACGACGTCGTCGAACCGTCCTCTGAAGGGCGTGAAGGGCACCATGCTGGAAGGCGGCATCCGGGTGCCGGCGATCGCACGCTGGACCGGGCGAATTCCGGCGGGACGTACGGTCGTGGCGCCGGCGATGGGCTTCGACTTCACCGCGACGGCGTTGGCCGCCGCAGGGGCCGCGCCGAGGTCGGGCCTGGACGGCGTGGACCTGGCGCCCTGGCTGACAGGGGCGAAGACCGGCGCCGTGCATGAGGCGATGTTCTGGCGCTCAGGAGACCAGGCCGCCGTGCGTTCGGGAGACTGGAAGCTGCTGCGCAACGGCGAGCGGCGCTACCTGTTCAATCTCGCCCGCGACATCGGCGAGACGCGGGACCTGTCGGCGACCGAGCCCGGGCGGGTAAAGGCCCTGGACGCCCGCTTTGCCGCCTGGAGCGCGCAGATGCAGCCCCCGGCCTGGGTCCGCAACGAGCTGACGGGCGGCGACCGCCGAGACCCGGCCCAGATGCAGGCCCGCATCGACGCCCTGGTGCGTGGCCAGAGCGCCGAAGTGGACGACATCGATTGAGACCTAGGCCTTAGGTTTCGGCTTCTTCACCGCACCTACCCAGGCCGGGCTGGACCAGGCCTGACCGCCGTCGGCCTGGGTGATGCGGACATAGTAGTTGTCGCCGTCGGCCGGCGGGGCGGCGTCCTCGAAGCGGAACGCTCGGTCCATTTCGACGGCCGGTCGGATGCGGCGGACGCTGATGGTGTCGTCGAACTCACCGCCGGAGGTTCGGGCCTGGGCCGGGACGCGATCCTTGGCGACCAATACGGCAGGCGCCCCTGCGCCGGGGACGGCCGTCTCGGCGGTGAACGGCGTACGGGCGTTCGGCAGCAGGACCTTGATCTTGGCCTTGGCGATGTCGCCGTTGAGCTTCAGCCGGATCGACTTGGCGTCGCCGCGGGTGACCAGCCGGAAACGGGCGGCCGATCTGTTGAGCGGATCCGGCAGCACCCACTCGGTGAAGACATTGAGCGCCTCGACCTGCGGGCTGGAGGCCTGGTCGATGGTCGCGCCCTCGACCTCGATGCGACCTTCCCAGGCGCGGATCGGCCTGGAGGGGACGAGCCGCTGGTTGGGTTCCGACGTGGAGGCGAAGCGGATTTCGACGATGTCGTCGTGCGCATCGGCGCTGACGGCGTCGTAGGCCAGAGTCTGCACCTCCTGGCCGTTCTTCACCAGCGTGATGGACTCGATGGGCGCCGTGCCGTGGGCGACCCCTTCCAGCACGCGGGACGGCGCCTTGGGCACGACCTGGCCCATGGGCCGGCCGTTAAACGCAGCCTTGAGGATGATCCGCGCGCCATTGGTGGCGTAGGTGCGGCGCGCCTTCATGGCGTCGAACAGGGCGTGGCGATCCTTGGTCGGCGCGTAGACGGCGGCCAGCCCGCCGTAGCCGTCGAAGTAGTAGCGGCCGAGCGGGCGCGGCTTGTAGCCGGGATGGCCGATGTGGTTGTCGCTGGCGCCGACGAAGCCGAGCTGGAAGCCGCTGGCCAGATAGCGCCGCCCCAGCCACTCGAAGGTGCCGTGCTCCGAGACGATCTCGACGAGGGGCTCCAGGTCCGGATCGTTCTGCGTGGCGTCCGCGGTCATGTGGGCGTGCGGGATGACGATGACGTCCTTGGTCGCGTAGGCCTTGCGCAGGCCGCGATAGAGGTCGGGCAGGGTCGGGTGGCGCTGGGCGACGACCGGCGTAACCTTTTCGAGGTCGCGGAAGATCACGTTGTGATGCCCGCCGAACGCCGAGACGACGGTCCATTCATAGCCCACGTAGGTGATGAACTCACCCGGCCGGTTGGCCTTGATCGCCGCGCGGCGCATTTCCTCCCACTCCCAGGCGTCTAGCCAGATGTCGTGTTCGGACAGGGCGCAGAAGTCGAGGCGCGCCTCATCGCGGGCGAAGTTGAAGTAGTCGTCGACCAGCCCCATGCCCTCGGAGAAGCCGCAGTGGCCGTGGGTCTCGCCCCAGTAGACACGCTCGACAGGCTTGGCTTCGGCGAGGATCGGGTCGGCCCCGCCGCGGATTCGGCCGTCCTCCGAGACGATCTCGAACCGGTGTGGACCGGGCTTCGTCAGGGTGAGACCCTCGACCTCGGTGATCGCGTTGCTGGAGGGCGGGAGGCGGCGGACCACCTCGCCGTTCAGCATCAGTCGCCAGCCCGGCGCCCCGCCGGTGGCGCGGTTGCGGTAGATGTCTTCGGCGCGGACCGAGAGGCGGAACGGCTCGCCGACCGCCACGACGGCGGGCCCAAAGCCACGGACGCCGGCGGTCGGGCCACCGCGCACCGGGAGGGTCGCCTCGCGAGGCGTCAGCAGAAGTCCGTCGGCCGAGGTCTGCACCCAGAAGGGGAAGCGGAGTGCGGTGTTGGAGATGTGGATCAGCTTGAGGCCGCGCGAGCCCTGCGACCTGTCGCCATAGGTGACGGTGAGGCTTTCGCCGGGGCGAAGAGTTCCTTCGGTGATGCGGAAGAACACCCGCTGAGCCTCCACCACGCCGAGCTGGCTCGAGAACATGCCGGTGATCGGATAGGTGTCGGGCGCGATCTTCACCGCCGGATTGGAGGCGCGGACGGTGACGTAGTTGTCGGCCTTCGGGTTCCAGGTCTGGAGCTCTTCGGAGGCGAAGTAGAAGTGGTTCGGCAGCACCACCCCGCCGCCGACACTGAGGCTCGCCTCGCCCACCGTGTAGGTCTGTTCGAACTGGGCGTAGCTGTCGACGGTTAGCGGGCCTTCGGTCCTGGCGCTGACGGTTCCGGTGAGCCGGGGGTTGGCCTCCAGCGCCGCCAGCGTGCGGATGAATCGGTCGATCCCGGAGAACGCGTTCCTGCGTTGGCGCTCGCCGTTTCCGGCGAAGCCCGGCGAGTAGAGCGCGGCGATGACCGACGGCATCTCCGGATGCAGATAGACCCCGGTCAGGGCGTAGGCGTTCATCCAGTCGTAGAGCAACAGGCCGCGTTCACGGTAGTTGGCGTCGCCGGTGGGCGTGGTCGCGGCTTCGGCCTTCAACGCCTCGACGCGGTCGCGCAGGCCGGAACTCATGTAGTCGCCAGGCCTTGGCGTGGCCTGGGCCTTGCGCGCCTCGGCGTAGACCCAGCCGAGCGGGATCGTCGAGCCGCCGGCCGCCAGCAAGGCCGACAAGGTGTGTCGCCGGGTCCAACCGTTCATCGTTTCTCTCCCCATTTCATGTTTCCTCTCATCCGGCCCCGAACACCGGCGCGCCGCCGGCCAGGCCGCCGATCCGCTGGACGGTCCACACCAGCCCTGCGACCGCGATGAGCGCGGAGGCCGGCTGGGCGATGCGGGTGGCGTAGAAGGGCTTGCTCCGCCAGGCGGCGACCAGCGCCAGCACCATCAGGATCACGGCGATCTGGCCCGCTTCGACGCCCAGGTTGAAGCCGACCAGCGCCAGCGCCTCCTGGCCCCGCGGCAGGCCGAATTGGCCCAGCGCGCCGGCGAACCCCAGACCGTGCAGCAGGCCGAAGCCGAAGACGACGGCGGTGGCGGCGGGCCCGGCCGGCGTCGGGCCGCGTATCGCGGTCAAGCCCGCCAGGGCCACGATCGAGAGCGCGATGGCCGGCTCCACCAGGGCGGCCGGCGCTTCGATAATGCGGAGGGCGGCCAGGGCCAGGGTGAACGAGTGGGCCAGGGTGAAGACGGTGGCCAGCCGGATCAGGCCGCCCAGGCGCGGCGCGGCCACGGCCAGGGCGGCGATGAAGGCGATGTGGTCGAGGCCCAACGGCAGGATGTGTCGGAAGCCCAGACCGCCGAAGCGGATCAGGGCGTCCAGCGCATCGGTCAGCGGATCGGGCCCGGCGAGTCGGATCGGCCGGGTGCGCTCGCCGTCCCGCATGGCCAGGGTGGCGACCCGACCATCCGG
This sequence comes from Phenylobacterium sp., assembly GCF_044371015.1. Classification (GTDB taxonomy): domain Bacteria; phylum Pseudomonadota; class Alphaproteobacteria; order Caulobacterales; family Caulobacteraceae; genus Phenylobacterium. The sequence continues at coordinate 2,286 of NZ_JBILUK010000051.1, read as the reverse complement.
CCAGCGGACCACCACCACGGTCGGCCCCAACGCGGCGGGCAGGGCCAGGTCGAGGCTCGCCGCCCCGGGCGGCAGGGCGGCCGTGAGCCGCAGCGGCGCGGAGGGCTTGGGCGAGGCGGCGGGGACCTGGGCGTCGGCGCGCAGCACTGCGGCGGGCGGGAAGGCGAGCGACAGGTTCTCGATGAGCCGCCCGTCGACGCTGAGCGAAAGACCGGCCCGCAGCGCCCGCGTGGCGACGGCCTGACGCGCCGCCAGTTGGGCGTCGTCAAGCGCCAGGAAGACCGCGAGCCGCCCCGGATCGAGGTGGCCCTGTGGCGCCCCGAGAATCAAGGCGGGGGCATGGCAGCGGATGTCGATGCGGACCGCATTGCGTTCTGCGGGGACGGAAATCTCGACCAGGGCGTAGCTGAGATCATGCGCGCGAGCGGGCGTGGCGGCCAGGAACAGGAGCGCCAGCGCCGCGACCGCGCGTCGGATCGCCCCCCAACTCACACTCCAGCCCCCCCAATATCGGCTTTACCGACCGACCGGTAGGTTGCGACGAAGGCGCGGGACTGTAAAGCGGAGTCGGGCGGCGGTTCGCGGCCTTACCAGCGGTAAGTCACCTCCGCGCCCCAGGTCTGGGGCATGTTCCAGCGGCGCACCGTCGGGGCGTTGAAGACGATGTAGCTCTCGTTGGCGAAGTTGTTGAGGAAGAAAGCCGCCTCAACGCCGCCGTAGGTGGCGCCCAGGCGCAGATCGAAGATGGCGAAATCTTCGAGCAACGGTGTCTGGGCGATCTCCTGCACGCCGCCTTCGCGGAAGTTGCCCCTGATGTTGATGAACCCATCAACGCCTTCCATCAGCGGGCGACGATAGTTGGCGCTGAAGGTGCCGGTCCAGTCGGCGCGCTGCGGTCCTGTCCGGCCCTTGTCTGGACCATCCGTGATGACGCCCCATTGACGTGAAATACCGGCATTGAGGCGCGCGACCCCGCCCAGCAACTGCCACCGACCCGTGGCTTCGAGCTCGATGCCGCCCAGGCGCGCCTTACCCGAGTTGAAAATGAAGTTGGTCGCAGCCACCGGGCAAACCGCATTGCCGGGGAAGCAGCCATTGTCGGTCTGGACCAGCAGACTCTTAACGTAAGTCCGATAGGCCGCCGCCGTTACGAAGATGTTGCGGGAAATGTTGCCCTTGGCGCCGAGCTCGAAGGCCATCGAATCTTCGTCGCCGAACGACGGCGGCACCGGCCTGGGCGCCCGGTCGTCACCGCGGTTCGCATTGAAGCCGCCGGCGCGATAGGCCGTCCCCACCTTGGCGTAGGTCAACCAGTCGTTGATCGTGTAGCCGAGGGTGACGTTGTACGAGAAGTTGCTCGACTTGCGGTCATCCGCGCTCGGAAAGCCGCCGCCCGGAATAGCCAGGCCGGTGCTGATGTCGAGCCGCGCCGCGTTGTAGGCCTTCGAGTCGTGGGTGTATCGGGCCTCAGCCTCGACATTGAGCGCATCGGTCAGGTCGTAACCAACCGCGCCGTAGATCGCGTAGGATGTGAAATCGAGGTTCGTAATGGTGCGATTGCCCAGCGACCGGTTGGCGGTCGTGGGGGTCCGGGCGGCGATGCCGCCAACAGCCTCGTTCAGGACGTAGTACTCAAAGCCGCCCAGCCAGCTCAGCTTGTCGACCCTGTTACCGACGATGTGGATGTCGTTGTACAGGATGCTGGCGTAGCTGAACTGGATCGAGTCCGTGTTCGGGTCGCCCTGCACCCGGCCGGGCGCAACAAGGCCGCGGGCCGCAAGCTGCGCCTGGAGTTGCGCCGAAGAGGCGTCGCCGTCGAAAGCGTTCTGCGAGTGACGTTCGCGCAGCGAGGAGGTGAGGGTGACTTCAGCGAAATCCAGATCGTATTCGCCCACGAACTCATAGTATTGTGTGCGCATCTTGGCGGCGTTGGAGGCGCTCCAGCTGATATTGTACTTGTCCTCGACGAACCCGCGCGGATAGGTGGGATTGGCGCCCGGCAGAATACGCAGGGAATACATGATGCCTGGGAGCTTGTCGTTGCTCCGCTCGGCCAGCAGGTTGGCGGTGAATTTCTCGCCGCGATAGTTGAGCTGAATTCGGGCCGTGTCCTGCTTTTGGGCGTCGAAATACTCGTCGCGGACCGGGTTGTAGAAGAAGCCTTCGCTCTGCTTCATCTGCAGCACGCCGACGCGCAGGGCGAGGTTCTCGGTCAGCGGCTGGTTGATGACGAGGCTGCCCTCGCGCATCTGGTTCTGACCGATCCTGGCGCTGGCGATCCCGGAC
>NZ_JBILUK010000050.1:0-16967 GCF_044371015.1 Phenylobacterium sp. | reverse complement strand
CTTCAATCATTTGGGACAGGGCGTGGACGTGCACCTCAACGCCGGGCGTGCCGTCGTAGTGGCCCGGAAGGAAGCGCAACGGCGTGGTGTGCATGTCCTCTTTCAGGGTGTCGGAGTCGGCCGTGGCTGAACGGGTGACGCGGCCGATGAAGACGATCTTGTCCTTGAACAGCGCGTCCGGGAGGAACGAGATAAACGCCGCCGAATAGGATGGCGCGATAGCGCCGGTGTTTTCCGCCTGCACTGAGGGGTCAGGCCGACGATAGCGTATGGCGAAGGAGCCGGGCTTAGGTGTCAGGCCGACTGCGGCAACGCCTGTCTCGGTGGCCAGAGCCCGGTTCACCCCGGGCAGGGGATCGTAGCGCCGCACGACATCATCATAGTCCACGCGGACCAACGCGCGAGCGTCTGCGTAGTGCAGTTTGGGCGCCACCGGGAAGTCCACGCCAGGCTTCAGCTGAGGATCGACAGCGGCGATGATCGGGGCTTTGGTGTTGGCGATGCGCCGCTGGAACTCGGCGAACTCCTCGGGCGAATCCCAGGTGTCGAGCAGATAGTCGACGGCGGTCGCCTTAACGCCCTTGGCGTCCAATGCCGCCAAAAGATCGGCGAGCCAGATCTTGTCGATGGGTGAGAGGCAATGGCAGGCAGAAGCCTCGCGCATGGCGTTGAGGGCGTCGTCGTCGATCTTAACAATCACGAACTGAGGTTTGGCCGCCGGAGCGCCAATGGCCTGGCGCAGGTCGTAGGTCAGGTTCTCAACGAAGCGCACCGGTGTCGTGCGGTTGAGCGCCAGGGCGGCGGCCGTGGCCAACCCGGCGACGACGAACACTGTGATGATATCCGCCCAAGTCTTGCCTCCCGTCGCACGAAGTCGCGCGATCAGGCCGTTCAGCAACCCGATGATCCCGCGTTGCGTCGGTCCCGTCGCCATCGGTCAGGCGAGCTTGCGGAAGGGGAAGTTGTAGGTCACCGCTGGCGTGTACTCGCCCGCCTGGCAGACATGGGTGGTGATTGAGCCGTGCTGGCACATCAGCAGCTGGAAGGCCGGTGGTTCCTCGACAAGGATCTCGCGACCATCAGGCACGAACATGTCGACTTCGGAAAGGTCCAGGGTGAGTTGGATTGATGTTGCCGGCGCCGACGACAGGACGTGGCCCGCGAAGACGCCATTAAAGGCGCGGTGGAGGTGGCCGCAGACGATGGTCTGAACCTGCTCGCGCCCTTTGAGAACACCTGCCAGCCGTCCGATCCAAGGAGAAGCGGGGTCCGGGTCCATCCACTGGATGCCGCTGGGGATCGGAGGGTGATGGATGACCACAGCGGTGGGTTTGTCAGGCGCTTCGTCGAGGGTCGCTGCCAGCCAAGCCGCACGATCTTCGCAGTACTCCCCGTGATTGGGGCCATCGAGAGAGTCGCAAACCACTAAGCGCATCGGGCCAAAGTCGACGGCGTATTGGACAAATCCATTGGCGTCGGTCTGCGCGCCTGGGCCCGAGAATACCGACAGGAAGCCCTCACGGCTGTCATGATTACCGATGGCATAGAAAATCGGGATCTCGCAGTCGGCCATCACCCGTTCGAGCTCGAGGTACTCCTCGCGTTCACCACGGTCGACCAGATCACCGCTGGCGACGATGGCGACAGGGCGGGGGCGCAACTCGTGGATGGCCTTCATGACCTGGCGCAGCCGGTCTTCGTTCCGCTGTTGATTCAGCGGATCTTTCTCCGTTGTTACATGGAGGTCGGTGATCTGAGCGATCGTCAACACCAAGCCGCCTCCCCAAGCAGCACGCGTAATCCCGTATAGTTACGGACGATCACCGGCGACGGATGACCAGATTGCGAATTTCCGTCATGTCTTCCATCGCAAAACGCACCCCCTCACGACCTAAGCCGGAATCTTTCACGCCGCCATAGGGCATATTGTCCACCCTGTAGCTCGGCACATCTCCAATCACGACGCCGCCGACGTCCAGGTGGTCCCAGGCGTCCATCATTTTGAATAGATCGCGCGTGAAGATGCCCGCCTGTAAACCGAACTTGGAATCGTTCACCTCATTCATCGCATCCTTGAAGTCAGAGAACTTCGAAAGGATGGCCACTGGCCCGAAGGCTTCTTCGGCATAGAGCGCGGCCTTGCGACTAACGCCCTCGAGCAGAGTGGCTTCCAGCATCGCGCCCTCGCGCTTGCCGCCGCAGAGCAAAGTGGCTCCATCCGCCACAGCCGCCTGTATCCAGCTGTCGAGGCGCCTCGCTTCTTTCTCGTCGATCAATGGGCCAACGAAGGTGGTTTCCTCTCGCGGGTCGCCGGCGATAAGGGTCTTGGTCTTGGCGATCAGCCGGGCCTTCAGCTCCTCGTAGATCGAGGCGTGGATGATGATCCGCTGCACGCCGATGCAAGACTGGCCCGACTGGTAAAAGGCGCCGAAGATGATGCGTTCGACCGCATCCTCGAGGTCCGCGTCGGCGTCGACGATGACCGCCGCGTTGCCGCCCAGCTCCAACACCACCTTCTTCTTGCCCGCCTTGGCCTTTAGGTCCCAGCCGACGCCCGGCGAGCCGGTAAAGGACAGCAGTTTCAGTCGCTCGTCGGTGGTGAAGAGGTCCGCGCCATCCCGTTGAGCGGGCAGGATCGAGAAGGCGCCCTTCGGCAGATCGGTCTCTGCCAGGATCTCACCGATAATGATCGCGCCCAGTGGAGTGCGTGAGGCGGGCTTCATCACGAACGGACACCCGACCGCGAGCGCGGGCGCGATCTTGTGAGCCGCCAGGTTCAGCGGGAAATTGAAGGGGCTGATAAACGAGCAGGGGCCGATCGGCACCCGCTTCCACATCCCGACATAGCCCTTGGCGCGAGGTGAGATGTCGAGCGGCTGAACCTCGCCCGTCATGCGCACGCTTTCTTCCGCGGCGATTCGGAAGGTGTCGATCAAGCGGGTGACTTCGCCTCTGGCGTCGCGGATCGGTTTGCCGGCTTCGATGCAGAGCGCATAGGCCAACTCGTCGAACCGTTCCTGGAAGCGGGTGACGCAGTGGGCCAGCACAGCCTGCCGCGCATAAGCCGGCATTCGGGCCATCGGCTCGGCCGCCTCCAGGGTCGCGGCTATGCCGGCGTCAATGATCGCGGCGTTGGCGAGCGCCACCCGGGTGGCGACCTTGCCCGTGTACTTGTCCGTCACCTCGAGGTCGAGGTTGGGGGTCTGAGCCTCATTGGCCAGATAGAGCGGATAGCTCTCTCTCAGCGCGGGCATGGCAGCGTCTCCCTTCGCCGTTGTCAGAGCGCCGCGCTCAATTCCTTGATCTGCCGGTTCAGGATCAGATCGTTGTCGGAATAGTCCACCGGGCAGTCGATCAGATTGACCCCTGGCGTGTTGAGGCATTGCTTGAGGAGTTCGGGTAGGTGTGACGCGCTCTCGACGCGATAACCGTTGGCGCCATAGCTCTTCGCGTATTGGACGAAGTCGGGGTTGCCATAGGTGAGGCCCCAGTCCTTGAAGCCCATGTTGGCCTGCTTCCAGCGGATCATGCCGTAGGAATTGTCGTTTAGGATCAATACGGTGACATTGAGCTTGAGCCGGACGGCGGTCTCCATCTCCTGGCTGTTCATCATGAAGCCGCCGTCGCCGCAGATCGCCAGCACCTTGCGGTCCGGATAGACCATGCTGGACATCATTGCTGAGGGCAGGCCCGCGCCCATCGTGGCCAGGGCGTTGTCGAGCAGTACAGTATTGGGCGCACGAGCCGGATAGTTGCGGGCGAACCAGATCTTGTAGACGCCGTTGTCGAGACAAATGATCCCATCCTGCGGGATCGCGTCGCGGATCTGCTTCACCAGATACTGCGGGTAAATCGGGAACCGCATGTCGTTTTCGTACTTGGCGGTATGCTCTACCTCGGCCGCGCGGGCCTTGAACATGGCAGAGAAATCCCAACTTGATTGGGGCAGAATATCTTCCTTGATCTGCCAGATCGCGTTTCCGATATCGCCGATCACCTCATACTGCGGGAAGTAGACCGGATCGACTTCGGCCGAGCGGAAGTTGATGTGGATCACTTCGGCCCCGCCCGGTTGCATGAAGAACGGCGGCTTCTCGATCACGTCATGCCCGACATTGATGATCAGGTCGGCCGCGCCGATGGCCCGGTGAACGAAGTCGCCCGCCGACAGCGCAGCGCAGCCGAGGAACTTCGGGTTCAACTCATCGACCACGCCCTTGCCGAGCTGAGTCGAGACGAAGGGAATGCCGGTCTTTTCGATGAACTGGCCGAGCATGCGGCTGGTCATGGCGCGGTTCGCGCCGGCGCCGATCACCAGAATCGGCGACTTGGCCTGTTCAATCCGCTTGGCTGCGGCGCGGACGGACTTTTCATCCGGCACCGGTCGCCGCGCGTTGCTCTTGGGGAAGGGCTTGGAGTCGGTATGTTCCTCGGCGATGTCCTCCGGGAACTCGATATGGACGGCGCCCGGCTTTTCCTCCTGAGCCAAGCGGAACGCCTCGCGGATCCGACTGGGGATATTGTCGGCGCTGGCCAGCTGGTGGGTGTACTTGGTGATCGGCTTCATCATGTCGACCACGTCGAGGATCTGGAATCGACCCTGCTTGGACTTCTTGATCGGCTTCTGGCCGGTCAGCATCATCATCGGCATTCCACCGAGCTGCGCGTAGGCGGCGGCGGTGACGAAGTTGGTGGCGCCCGGACCCAGGGTGGCCACGCACACCCCAGCCTTGCCCGTGTGACGGCCATAGGTTGAGGCCATGAAGCCCGCGCCTTGTTCGTGCCGGGTCAGGATGAGTTTGATCTTTGTGGATCGCGAAAGGCTGTCCAGGAAGTCGAGGTTCTCCTCGCCTGGAACCCCGAAGACGTACTCGACGCCCTCTTCCTCAAGACACTGCACAAAAAGATCAGACGCTTTCGTCATGGTCGCTCCCCAAGCCCGGATATGAATTGACGCATATTCCTGCGACTTGTGAAGGGGCGGCGAACACGACCTTGGACAGCGCGTCCAAAAATGCGCTTTAGTCCGTATGGGAGTCAGCGCGTTTCCGACGAAGCACAACTACCGGCTCGCGACGCGGACCGGTGAAAAGGGGCAATAGATGGCAGTTAGCGATCATGTGGATCTGGCGACCTTCATCGAAGGTGTGAAGCGGCGAAATCCGGGGCAGCCCGAATTTGTTCAGGCCGTCCAGGAAGTGGCCGAGGACATCTTCGATTTCATCCAGGACAAGGAGCAGTATCACAAGGCGCAGATCCTGCGCCGGATCGCCGAGCCCGACCGGGTGATCAGCTTCCGGGTCTGCTGGCAGGACGACAAGGGCGACATCCGGGTGCAGCGCGCCTGGCGCGTCCAGAACAACAACGCCATCGGCCCCTACAAGGGCGGCATCCGGTTCCATCCCTCGGTGACGGAGAGCGTGCTGAAGTTCCTCGCCTTCGAGCAGACCTTCAAGAACGCGCTGACCGGTCTGCCCATGGGCGGCGGGAAGGGCGGTTCGAACTTCAACCCGAAGGGTAAGTCGGACGGCGAGGTGATGCGGTTCTGCCAGAGCCTGATGACCGAACTCTATCGTTATATCGGCGCCGATGTGGACGTGCCGGCCGGCGATATTGGCGTGGGCGCCCGCGAGATCGGCTACATGTTCGGCCAGTACAAGCGGATCACCAACGAGTTCACCGGCGTGCTGACCGGCAAGGGATTGGAGTACGGCGGCAGCCTCATTCGCACGGAAGCGACCGGCTATGGCGCGACCTATTTCCTGCAGAACATGCTGAAGACGCAGGGCAAGGACATCGAGGGGCACACGGCGGTAATCTCGGGTTCGGGCAATGTGGCGACCCACGCCGCCGAAAAGGTGACGATGCTCGGCGGCAAGGTGGTGACGCTTTCGGACTCGGAGGGCTTCGTCTACGACCCCGACGGCATGACCCAGGACAAAATCAATTGGGTGAAAGACCTCAAGAACAAGCGTCGCGGCCGTATCAGTGAGTACGCCAAGGAGTTCAAGGGCGCGGAGTTCCACGCCGGCAAGACGCCCTGGGGGGTCAAGTGCGACCTTGCGCTGCCCTGCGCCACCCAAAATGAGCTCTTGGGCGACGACGCCCGTATGCTGGTCAAGAACGGCTGCATTGCGGTGTCGGAAGGCGCCAACATGCCGACCAACCTGGAAGGGGTGCATGTCTTCAAGGACGCGCAGATCCTCTATGCGCCTGGCAAGGCTGCCAATGCTGGCGGCGTGGCGGTCTCGGGCCTGGAGATGAGTCAGAACTCGGCGCGCATTTCCTGGAAGGAAGAGGAGCTACAGCGCCTTCTGCAGGACATCATGCTGGGCATCCACACCTCCTGCCTGGAGTACGGCGGCCGTCCGGGTTCAAAGATCCCGGACTATGTGAAGGGCGCCAACATCGCCGGCTTCAAGAAGGTGGCGGACGCAATGCTGGCCTTCGGCGTGGTCTGAGCCTCGGCCAGATCGCGGAAGTTGCGAGCGCCGCCCCGGGTGACCGGGGCGGCGTTTTGCTTTGTGGAGTCATCGATGCTCGTGACGGAGATCGACCGTCAGGCCCCAGCACCCCGGCGGGCGATCTTGTCGGCCTTCCATCTCAACGATTCCAGCGGCGGATGGCCTGGAGCCGGTGTCGACTGACCCGGGGCGTGGAAGCTGTGGCAGGTTGTGCAGTCAGCATCATCGGCCGCGGGCGTCTGGGCGGTCGTCTTGCCGTGGCAGGTGGCGCACTGGGCAAGGTTCGGCAGCAACAGGTCGCTGCTGCGGGCAGATGTCGTGGTCTTGTGGCAGTCGGCGCACGTGGCCGCACCGGGTTTAGGCCCGCCGGGTCCTCCATGTTCCGGCACCGAGTGATCGAAAGCGCCGCGCGGAAGGTATCGGTCGGTCAGCGACACCGGCGCCATGCGCACCGTGTCGCCCGCCCAGGTGATCGTGTGGCAGTCGTAGCAGGCTCCGCCAGGAGAGAAGGTCGCGCGATAGGCGCTTGCCCCCGACGCTGCGAACGCCGTCGGGCGGATCATGCCCGGGCGGGCGCGATTGTCGCCAGCGGAGCTGGTGAGCGTCCGACCGGCAAGCGTGTCGACCACCTTCTGGAGCTCGCCGTGGGGCAGGTTGCGGAGTTGGCCGTCAACCCGGGTGTAGGCGAGGCTGTGACAATCGCCGCAATCACGTTCCATCTCGATAGGCTTGAAGCCTTGGCCTGAGACGTCGGCGCGGTGGCAGGACGCGCAGTCCAGCGGGCCGCCGTAGCCTGCAGCCTTGCCGAGGACGATAGCCTGCCGGGCCACGCCGCCCGTAGCGCTCAGATGCACATCATGCGGGAAGATCAGGCCATTGCGTTCCTGCGGCCCGCGGCTGAGCGGGATACGTTGCAGAGTGGGCCTATCGCCCGCAGCGGTGACGACTAGCGGACGGAAAGCAGGATGTCTGCCCCAGTCGGGCGTGTCGATCAGATCGGTCTTGCCGAGCCGTCCTGAGAGACCCGTGTGGCAGGACTGGCAGTCGTTGACTTCAACCAGCGTGGGCTTATCGGCCAAGGGCGCCTTGGGATCTTCGTCTGCGATGGGCGTCGGCTTGGTGTGCTCGATGTGACAGCTCGCGCAGCGGTCGGTCGGGTGGTTGAAGGCGCGTTGAACAAGCGCTCCGACCATTGCTGGACCTGACGGAAGGGGCGTGCCCTTTGCGAGTCGGTCGGGCGTTGCGTGATCAAAGACCAGCCGGGGTTCAAACGGACTACCGAGCTCGGCGGATCGGGCAATGGTGATCGCTCGGGCGGCGGGGTCGGCCTCGGCCTTGTGGCAGTCCAGGCAGGCGTCATCGCGCACCGAGACGAAAGCGTTGGTGTGACAGGCCTTGCAGTCTGTTTCGAGGAAGGCGTGAGACTTTGAGAGAGGCCCGCTCGACCACTGCTGGTCGGGATGAATCTTGGCAGGGGATAGAAGGTCCGAGGCGAACAATGGGACCAGAAGACAGATCAGAAAGATACCGGCGCCCAGCGCCCAAGCCATGTTGCGGCGACCGAAGACGGGCGCCTTGAGCGAAAACACGCTGGGGCTCTTGGGATCGGCATGGTCGTCGCGTTCGACGGTGACGGCGCAGCCGCCATCCTCGGCTATGGCGAAGGTCAGGTGATAGCTGGCGAAAGCGACGACCGGACGGGCCGAGAGGTTCAGGTCCGCGCGTTGGACGTCGCGACCATCAACCTGGAAGGAAAGACCGCTCACGCTCTCGAGCGTCACTCGACCTGGCCCCGTCAGCGTGGCGCGCGCATGGCGGGGATCGATGGCCAAGTCCGCCAGTACGATATCGTTGTCGGTTTCGCGACCCAGGTTGAGCGTGGGCCCCGCGACCTCGCGCTCGCGGATGATGGGGTCGCCGCCGCCGGCGCGCTGGGTGATCAGTTTGAGGTGAAAGACTCCAGCCACGGATCACCAATAGACGAAAACGCTGACGATATGCGCCGTAAGCGCCGCCAGCAGGGCGAAGGTCGCCGGGATGTGAATGAAGAGCCAGACCTCGAGCATGGCGGTGATGCGCATCTGTCGGCGTGCGAGCGCCAACGCGTCGGATTTCTGACGGAGCAGATCCTCGATCTTGGCGAGCGCCTCGGCCTGGCGGGCGCTTTCCGAGGCGGGCAGGGCGCGGAGACGGGTGAGCGCGCGGGCATTGGCGCAATCGCCGTGAGCGCCGGTCAGCTGTCGCCAGAAGCCGCCGCCGAGGCTGGTCTGTTCGATCGACAAACGGACGATCGAGGCGCCGGCGCGATTGAGCGGCTGGGCGGCGTCGTTGAGCTGGCGGTCCAGGCTGTCGAGCGTCTCCAGCATCTGGCGGCGTGTGGTCTCACCCCGATTGCCGTGCAGGCGCTGGGGCAGGTTTCCATAGGCCCAGATGCCCCAGCCGCCGGACGCGATCACCGCCAACATCAGGGCGTAGGCCAGGGTGTGCACGTTCCAACCGAACTGGAAGCCGGTGTGCAAGGTGCCGATCACGATCAGCGAAAGTCCGAGATAGACGTGGGCCGAGACCCAGGCCTTGAGAGAGTAGTGCCCGGCTGTAATCACCCGCTTGCGCACGCCCAGCAGCGCCAGCCAGACGATCAGGCCGGCGCCGATGATTCCCAGCAAATAGCCGAGCCAGCTTCCGCCGCTAGGTGGCTCCTGCAGCTGGGTCGCGACCCAGATGTAGAGCGCCACCACGACGATGCAGAGGCCAGTGGCGATCTGCGCCCAGCGAAAACCCTTGTGTCGCAGGAACCCTTCGTGGGTCCGATGCCTGACACGTTCTGTATGCCCCCCGGCCTGCGTCACGCCTCAACCGCTCCGCTCAATACGCGCCACAGACAGGAAGGCGTCGGGCGTAACCCGGATCGCCGCACCGGTTGGGCAGGCGCGCACGCAGGCCGGGCCGCCAGCCTTGCCGGAACACATGTCGCACTTGATCGCCAACTTGGGCGATTCTCCTCTCCCGGTCTTCGACGCCTTCTTGCGCCAGGCGTAATCAGGCTGGCCGGGACCAGGCCCTTTGCCGAACAGCATCCACTCCCAGAGCGCCGGCTTCTTGGGCGGCGGTTTATCCATCTGGATCACGCCGTAGGGGCAGGCGCGCTGGCAATTGCCGCAGCCGATGCAGGTGTCGGAGATGAACACTTCGCCATCGGGGCCCCGACGAATGGCGTTGGGCGGACAGTCGCTCATGCAGTGCGGATGCTCGCAGTGGCGACACGAGGTGGGCACGTGGATGTTGGCGAAGGTAGTGCCCGCTTCCCGGTTGAGCCGTGACAGCCCGTCATGGCTGTCAGCGCAGGCCTTCTCGCAGTTGTCGCAGCCGACGCAGAGGCTTTCGTCGATGAGCAACACGTCGGTCGCCTCGCCGATACCCTGCTTGATCAGAAAATTTGCGACCGAGGAGTACATATCGACCGCGCCGCCGAACTGTTCCTTCTGTTCCTCGATGAATGCGTTGACCTCGCGGCGTGCGCGCATCTCGTCGTACATCCGCTTGGCCAGCTCGGGCTTGCGGGCCAGAAGCCGGCGGAAGGGGTCGGCGGGCAGTTTCACCACCTGGGAGCGGATCGCGGCCTTGACCGTGGCGACTCGCGGGGCGCGTTCGATCATCGCCATCTCGCCAGAGTAGGAGCCAGCCGGGACGTAGGACATGAACACTGGCTTGCCACCCAGATTCTTCTCCACGATCATTGATCCGGAGCGGATGATGTAGAGATCGTCGGAGATATCGCCTTCGTTGATGATCGCTTCGCCGGGCTTGACGTCTATTACCTCGGAGCCGGCAAGCACCTCCTGAATGTCGGCGGGTGTTAGGCCGGACTTGAAAATCTGTAGCACCTGCCGCTCGGTGGTGATGCGGTTCACCGTTTCCCGAGCCTGTGGCACCTGACTCATGAGCTTCAGCGCCGCCATCCGAGGGATTTCAACGCATATGGTGGGTTCGGCCGCGCGGATAGTGGCGCCGCGCTTGCGGCCTGAGATCAGGCCCACCTCGCCGAAGATCGAACCCTGAGGGATTGGGACAGTGATGTTGGGATTGGAGGGATCGACCTCCACCTTCACTGAGCCTTCTGCGATGCCGAACACCGACGATCCCGACTCGTTGCGGACGAACATTGCGTCACCCGGGCGGTAGGCCCGGACCTCCGAGTCGAGCAGGAACTCCCGCATCTGCAGAGGCGAGAGACCGTTAAGGATCTCCACGCGGCTGCGTAGAAACTCCAGCCACTCCGCCACAGTGCGGTTTCCAGGTAGATCCTTGAGCTTGGCCTTGAGCAGCGGTTCGTCGGCTGGCTCGAGCGCCGCGTTCCCGGAGATGAACTCCACCGCGTCATAGCCCTGGTTCATGCAGTGCTTGATCAGCGGGTATCCGGCCAGCGCGCCGATCACATATATGCCGGGCTTGCTGGTGCTCTCGAAGGTTGGGGTCAGGGTCGGGAAAGCGGTCCGGTCCGGGCTGGCGAACTGCACGCCCGCAGCCTCGACAAAGGCGCGCGGCGGTGCGGCGCCCATCCGCGCGATGATGCGGTCGCAGCGATGACGAGACTGGCCCTGAGGCGTGTCGACGGTGATCCAGCCGGTTTCGACCTTGGCAGTACTCGTCTCGGTCATCACCGAGATGCGGCCGGCGTCGCGCGCGGCGAGCAGACCGTCGACATTGGGCTTCTTGGCCGTCGGGAAATCTGCGCCCCGGTTCAGCAGGGTGACGGTGTTGTTCTGGCCGGCGTCGGCGATCAAGCCCATCGCGTTCTCGATGCCGGCGTCGCCGCCCCCGATGACGAAGATGTGTTCGTCCGTGTATTCGCCGGGATCGTCGAGTTGGTACTGCACGTGCGGCAAGTCGCCGCCTTCGCAGCGCATCAGGTTTGGATTGCCCTGAGTGCCCACGGCGAGGATGACGTTCTCGGCCATGACCGCGCCACCGGTCTTGAGTTCCAGCGTGAAGGCGCCTCTTTCGCCGGTTATCGCCTTTACGTCGGCGTTGAAGCGCACGTTCACGCCGGCCGCCGCAGCGTCCTGATTCCACTGATCGAGAATCTTTTCACGCTTACCAGCGTCAAATTGGCAGTCGGACCGCAGCACCAGCACGGCAGGCGTCGCCATGACGTGCTTGCCCTTTTGGTAACGATAGATCGTATCGGAAAGGTGGTCGGTCTTCTCCAGGAGCACATGCGAGAGGCCCTTCCGCGCAGCATGCGCGGCGGCGCTCAATCCCGCCGGACCGGATCCGACGATCGCGATTTTGAAGGTCTCGGCCATGACCTCCCCCGGTCCCCCAACGCCTTTGCGATCAACAGATCTATCGACCGCACCCAAGAACCGAGAATGCAACATTCCCGATCCGCACCGAACGCGCTACCACGCGACGTCACACCATAGGGAGCACAAAGTCCATGACGGCGGAAGTCGGTCAGTTCGCACTGATCCTGGCCCTACTGCTGGCCGCGGTCCAGACCGTGGCGCCGCTTTGGGGTGCAGCGAGAGGGGATGCGGTGCTGATGGCCCTCGGCCGGCAGGCGGCGCTGCTTCAGGCCGGATTCGTGACGCTCGCCTTCGGATGCTTGGCCTATGCCTATGTGGTGAGCGATTTCTCGATCGCGTTGGTGGCGCAGCACAGCCACACAACCCAGCCGCTTCCGTACCGATTCTCCGCGTCCTGGGGCAGCCACGAGGGCTCGATGCTGCTCTGGGTGCTGATCCTGGCGGTTTATGGCGGCGGTGTCGCCGCATTCGGCGGGACCCTGCGCGAAACGCTTCAGGCCCGGGTTTTGGGCATCCAAGGGCTTCTGGGCGTAGCGTTCCTGGGCTTTCTGATCTTCACCTCGAACCCTTTCCTGCGGCTCGATCCCGTTCCGGCCAACGGAGCGGAACTCAATCCGCTGCTCCAGGATATCGGGCTCGTGTTGCACCCGCCGCTGCTCTACCTCGGATACGTCGGCTTCTCGGTGGCGTTCTGTTTCGCCGTGGCGGCCCTGATTGAAGGACGCGTTGACGCGGCTTGGGCCCGCTGGGTTCGCCCCTGGGTCCTGGCTGCATGGGCGCCCCTCACGGCGGGCGTCACCCTGGGCAGCGCCTGGGCCTATTACGAGCTGGGCTGGGGCGGCTGGTGGTTCTGGGACCCTGTGGAGAACGCCTCGCTGATGCCTTGGCTTCTGGGTACGGCGCTGTTGCACTCGGCGCTCGTTCTCGAACGTCGCGGGGCGCTGGTTTCCTGGACCTTGCTGCTGGCGATCCTCACGTTCTCGCTCAGTCTGGTGGGTACATTCCTGGTGCGATCGGGCATCCTCACCAGCGTGCACGCCTTTGCGGTCGACCCGGAACGGGGCGTCTACATTCTGGGCATACTGGTCGTGACCACCGGGGCGTCGCTGGCGCTCTACGCGTGGCGGGCGCCGGGCCTGCGATCCGGGGCGGTCTTCCAGCCCATTTCGCGCGAAGGTGGCGTAACGCTCAACAATCTCTTCCTGGCCGTGCTGACGGCCACGGTCTTCCTCGGAACCTTCAGCCCAGTTTTCATCGAGATGCTGAACGGCGAAAAAATCTCGGTGGGCCCCCCCTACTACGCGCTGACGTTTACGCCCCTTGCGGTGCCATTGCTGCTGGCGGCGGTGTTCGGACCGATGTTGACCTGGCGGCGCGACAGCGTGCGTGCGGCGCTCGAGCGGCTCAAAGTCCCAGCCGCCATCGCCGCCGTAGTGCTGATCGGCGCACTGATCGCGGGGGGACTTAAGGGCGTGGTGACCGCGATCGGCCTGAGCGTCGCGGCTTGGCTGATTCTGGGTTCGGTGTGGATTCTGGTCCGTCGATGGTGGGCCGGCAGAGCCTATCTGGGGCGTTCCATCCGGACGACGCCACGGTCGATCTGGGGCCTTACGGTCGCCCACCTTGGCCTGGGTCTTTTGGCGCTTGGGATCACCGGCGTCACGGCATGGGACAGCGACAAAGTGCTGAACATGAAGCCCGGCCAGTCCACGGAGTTTGCTGGTCGCACCCTGACAATGCTGGCGCTGGAGACCGTTCAGGGCCCTAACTATGAGGCGCGGCGGGCCCGCTTCGAAGTGAAGCAGGGCGAGGGCAGCTACACGTTCCGAAGCGAACGACGCTTCTATCCGACCGCCCAGTCCCAGACGACTGAGGCGGCGATCCGTGTGAGCCCGCTGGGCAACTACTATGTCCAGGTCGGTGAAGAGTCCGAGGCGGGCATCGTCGTGCGCATGTGGAACCATCCACTGATCGTCTGGATATGGATCGGCGGCTTCGCGATGTCGGCGGGCGGCCTGATTTCGCTCAGCGACCGGCGGTTAAGGCTGGGCGCCGGCATCCGCGAGCAGCCCTTGGCCCAGGCTCGGCCGGTAGCGGCAGAATGAAGCGGCTCCTGTTTCTTGCGCCGGTCGCGGCGTTCGTCGTCCTCCTGCTGGTGTTCTTCGTCGGCCTGGAGCGCGACCCGCGATCGCTACCGTCTGCATTCATAGGCAAGCCCGCTCCGGCCTTCGCCGTCGGACCGGTCCGTCCGGGCGACGTGGGGCTCTCGAACGCTGATCTGAAGACAGGTGAGCCGATGCTGCTCAACGTCTTCGCCTCCTGGTGCGGGCCATGCCGGGTGGAGATGCCGGTGTTTCTGCGGCTGAGGTCGGAAGGCGTGGCGATCCATGGTCTGGCCTGGAAGGAGAAACGCCCCGGTGACAGCGCCCGCTGGCTCGCGGAGTTCGGCGACCCTTATATCCGCGCCGGAGAGGATCCGACGGGGCGCGCGGGAATCGAGCTCGGCGTCGCCGGTGTGCCGGAGACCTTCGTCATCGATAAGCAGGGGCGCATCCGCTATCGGCACGTCGGCGCCCTGACCCCCGATGATTGGGACCGCAAAGTCGGGCCGCTGATGGAACAGCTGAAGAGGGAATCGTGAGAACTTTGGCGGCGATGCTGACGACGGGGGTGCTGCTCGCCGCCGCGCCAGCCTGGGCGGTAAATCCTGATGAACAACTGGCTGATCCGGCCCAGGAGGCGCGCGCGCTTCACCTGGGGCGTGAGCTTCGCTGCGTGGTTTGTCAGAACCAGTCGATCGACGATTCAAACGCTGAACTAGCCCGTGATCTCCGGATCGTTTTGCGCGAGCGCATCGCAGCAGGGGATACCGACGAACAGGCCATGGACTACATTGTAGCGCGCTACGGCAGCTTTGTTCAGTTGCGCCCCCCGGTCCGGGGTGACACGGCGGCTCTCTGGTTCGGACCGCTGGCCGCGCTACTGCTGGGCGGCGCCGGTGTATTGATCTATCTGCGAAGCCGCCGCCCGGTCGGCCTCGAAGGCTTGACACCGGATGAAGAGGCGGAAGCGGCGCGCATGTTGAAGGAAGGTGGGGATCGCTAATGTGGCTTTGGGTGGTCCTGACCCTGATGACGGTGCTGGCCACTCTCGGGCTGGCGGTGCCGCTGATCCGGCGGCGTGACACCGCTTTGAAAGGGCGGGCCGACACGCTGAGTGTCTTGAAGGATCAACTCGGCGAACTGGAAGCGCAGGCCGAGGCGGGCGCTATCCCGGCGGCTGAGGCTGAGGCGTTGAAGACCGATCTGAAGCGCCGGGTGCTGGCCGAGGCGCGCCAGGGCGAGACGGCGGCGCGACCGTTGTCTGAGCGGGCGTTGCTGATCGTGGCGCTGGCGGTAGTCTCGTCGATCACCCTCGCGGGGACTGGTCTCTACCTGGCGCTGGGCCGTCCGGACCTGCCCGGACGTCCGACTCCGGCCGAAGACCTGAGAACAGCCAAGCCGGACGCATCGACGGACCACCCGCAGGGCGATGTGGCCGCTATGATCGGCCAGCTTGAGGCCCAAATGCGCAGCCAGCCAGGCAACGTGGAAGGCTGGCGGATGCTGGGCTGGTCCTACCTCCAGACCGGCCGCAACGCCGAGGCCGCTGAAGCCTATGGCCGTGCCGCCGCTCTGGAACCGGGCAATGTCGAGTACCTTTCCGCTCAGGGCGAGGCGACGGTGCTGGCGGCTCAAGGCCAGGTGACGCCCGCGGCCGAAGCGATTTTCCGCCGCGCCCTGAGTTTGGACGCCGCCGACCCGCGCAGCCGCTACTACCTCGCCGTCGCCAGGGATCAACGTGGCGATCGTGACGGAGCAATGAACGATTGGATCGCCCTGCTGCGTTCGGCGCCGCCCGGTGCGCCCTGGGCCGCCGAAGTGCGCGGCATGGTGGAGCGGATCGCCGCGGAGCGTGGGATCAACATCGCCTCTCGCTTGCCCCCCGCGGCGCCCAACCCTGCCGCGCCCGGCGCGCCGGGACCGACCGCTGCGCAAGTGGCGGAGGCTCAGGCGATGTCCGAGGCTGACCGCCAGCAGATGATCGCGGGCATGGTCTCCGGGTTGGCCGAGCGGCTGAAGCAGAATCCGCGCGACCGGGCCGGTTGGGAACGGCTGCTTCGCGCCCGCATGGTGCTGGGCCAGACGTCGCAGGCCGCTGCCGACTATCGAGCCGCCAGCGCGGCCTTCGCGGGCTCCCCCGGTGATCAACAGGCGCTGCGTGAGGTCGCGCGGCAAGTCGGCGTGCCGGTGAGCTGAGCCATGGGCGAGGCGGCCGAGCGAACGGGCGCCGGAGCGGCGGCTCAACTCATCCTCGAACTGCTGCCCGAGCCGGTAATCCTGGTGCGGGGCGGCGAGCACGAGGCGCCCGAGATTTCCTATGGCAACCAGGCCGCCAGAGAGGTGTTTCGCATTCGGCTGGCCGGCGCGCCCCTTGGCGCAGCCATGCGCCAGCCTGAGGTGTTGGAGGCCATCGAGCATGCGCTGGCCACTGACACGCCGACCGAGGTGGCGTTCGAAACCATTGGCGTCCAGCCTCGTTACTGGCGCGCCTTTGCCAGACCCTTGGATCTGACCCACGACGGCCAGCGAACCCTGGTTGTCGTGCTTCGGGATGAGACGGACGCCCGGCGCACCGAGCGAATGCGGGCCGACTTCCTGGCTAACGCCAGCCACGAACTACGAACGCCGCTGGCATCCCTGGCCGGGTTCATCGAGACTCTGCGCACCCATGCCCGTGACGACGCGGAGGCGCGTGAGCGGTTCCTGGAGATCATGGCCGAGCAGGCCAACCGCATGGCGCGGCTGGTGGACGACCTGCTCTCGCTCAGCCGCATTGAGCTCAATGAACACATTCCGCCGGCCGGGAAGGTCGATCTGGCCCGGACTGTGGAGGATGTGTCGGACGCGCTGCGGCCGGTGACTGCGGCGCGGGGCGTCAGCATCGTGACCGAGGTCGCAGCCGGCCCCACCTCGGTGATCGGCGACCGGGACCAGCTTGTCCAGGTGATCCAGAATCTTGTCGATAACGCCGTGAAGTACACGGGACGGGGTGGGCAGGTTCGCGTTCAGCTGGCGGCCGCCGCGAATTCTGAAGCTGCTCGCGCGCCCAGCCGGTCGGGCATTGGTCTGTCGTTGCTGTCGCCGGATGCGAG
>NZ_JBILUK010000240.1:0-4781 GCF_044371015.1 Phenylobacterium sp. | reverse complement strand
GCGCGCCCCTATGCCGAGGCGCTGATCGATCTGGGCCTACAGGCCAATGTTTCAATCCTTGGAACATCCAGTTGCGGCGCGGGCGGCCGGGTCTCGCTTCGCGGGACCTACACGCTCCGTCAGGCTTTGGACCAACTGCTGGAAGGCGCGCCCTGCACCTGGCGCCTGGTCGACGCTCGAACGGTCCGCATCTCGCCGGTGACCCCCACCCCAGCACCCGCCGCGCCGATGGAGCCGCCTCGTCCGCCCACGCTTGTCACCGAAGTTGTCGTCACCGCAACCAAACGGCTGGCGGCTCTGGATCGCCTCCCGGCGGGCGTCAGCGCCATATCCCGCGATCAGATTGAAGCGACCCGCGCCGTCGATGTCGGCCAGACCGTCGGTCAACTCGCCGGCGTGTTGACCACCAACCTCGGCCCAGGACGGGACAAACTCCTGATCAGAGGCCTCTCAGACGGCGCCTTCACAGGACGAACACGCTCGACCGTCGGCACCTATCTCGATGACGCACCGATCAACTACAACGCCCCGGACCCGGATCTCAGGCTCGCCGACATCGACCGGGTGGAGGTCGTGCGCGGCCCCCAGGGCGCGCTCTATGGGTCCGGCGCGATCGCCGGCATATACCGGATCGTCACCGCCAAGCCGGACCTTGGCATGTTCGAAGCCGGAGCGCTCGCTGGCCTCGCGACCACCAAGGGCGGCGACATCAGTCACGAGCTTGAAGGCTATGTGAACCTCCCGCTCTCGCGGGATCTCGCCGGTTTGCGGCTTGTAGCCTATCGGGACGTGCAAGGCGGCTATCTCGACGACGTCAATCTCAGCGTCGCCAATGTGGACAAGACGCGCCGCAATGGAGGCCGGCTCGCCCTTCGCGTCCGCCTAGGCGACGATTGGCGGCTGGATGCGCTCGCAGCCGCCCAGAACCTTCGCTCAAACGACACTCAGTATGTGACCCCCGGGATCACGGCCGGACTTACCGGCACCCAGCGCGCCAACCGGGTCCGCGAGGCGCACAACAACGACTTTTCCTACGGCGGCCTGACTGCCAACGGCGAGTTTGAGTGGGGTAGCGTCACCTCGTCAGTCAGCTACGTGCACCACGTCTTCTCAAGCCAGTACGACGCCTCAGCTGCTCTCGACATCTTCGGCGCCCGCGGCACGGACCTCGGCGTCTACACCGAGGCGACCCGATCCAACATGTTGGTTCAAGACCTCGTCATCCGCTCGCCAGACACCGGGTCCATCTCTTGGCTCGCGGGCGTCTACGCTGCGCGCACCCGCGAGCGCAGTCCCTCAGCTCTGCGGCTCCTTTCGCCCGTCACAGACGCCACGGCCTATATGGAGAACCGGAGGGACCGGCTCACCGAGGTCGCCCTCTATGGCGAGGGCGGGCTCGTGCTCGGCGGCGGATGGACCCTCACGGCAGGCGGCCGCGTCTTCGAAAGCCGTGTACGCACCACAGCCGATATCGTGGTTAACGCGCCCTTTGCGTCCCGGTTCTTCGACCAGGCCCGAACCTTTAACGGCGTTTCTCCCAAGGTCTCAGTTCAATGGGAATCGGCCGGAGGCGATCTCATCTACGCATTGGTCTCCGAGGGCTATCGGCCCGGCGGGTTCAACTCCAGCGGCTTCTTTCCGATCCGGCAGTCTCGCACCACCTTCCGTCCCGACCAGCTGCGCAACTACGAAGTCGGCGCCAAACTGCGCCGCCTGGACGGCCGTCTCGCCGTCCGCGCGGCAGCCTATTACGGCGACTGGTCCAATATCCAGACCGACCAGTACCGGGCCTCGGGCCTACCCTTCACCGCCAATGTCGGGGACGCTCGGATCATCGGGCTGGAAGCCGAGGTCGGCTACGAGTGGCCTTCCGGGTTCGCGCTCCAGGCCAACGGGCTGATTTCGAACGCCAAGGTCAGGAATCCGAACTTCGACTTCGCCGCGCAGGTCAGCACCGATCTTCCGGGTGTGCCTGAGACTTCTGGCGGCCTGCTCGCTGTCTATCAGCGCCCCGTTTCCGACCGGGTTGATATCCGCCTGCTCGCAGAGGCCTCATATGTGGGGCGAACAACGCTCAGCTTTGACGCCAGCCTGCCACCCCGCACCGATCCCTACCTCCGTTTGAACCTTGCGGCCGAACTCGCCTACGAGGGCTGGCGGCTCTCGGCCTATGTCAACAATCCGCTTAACGACAAGGCCGACACCTTCGCCTACGGCAACCCGTTCAGCTTCGGACAGGTCCGCCAGGTTACCCCCCAGCGACCGCGTACGGCGGGTGTGCGACTCGGGCGCACTTTCTGAAGAAATCGTAAAGTCAGTACGGGGGGCACGCGCCTTGCATGGCGTCTCACAGATGACGGATCGTCTGTCGGGAACGGGAGCCTGTCTCCGTGGTTAAACTTTCGGCGCTCGTGTGCGTGCAGAATCAGGACGCCCAGCTGGCGGAATGCCTCCGCAAGCTTTCGTTCTGTGACGAAGTGGTGGTTGTGGCCGATCGCTGCACCGACCGCTCCCAGGAAATCGCCCGCCGCGAAGGCTGTATCGTCATCGACGGCATCTTCCCGTTGGAGAGCCAGCGCAAGGCCGCGGGCGCCGCCCGTTGCACCGGCGACTGGATCCTTGAGATTGACCCCGACGAGCGCGTCGACGCCGCCCTGGCCTGGGAGATCCGCGCCGTTATTCAGATGCAGCCCCGGGGCGATTGGTATGATGTTCCGGTCGACAACTATGTCGGCGATCACCGCGTGCGCCGCGGCTGGACTGGTCCTCTCAGCGTCCGCTGCGCGGCGCGCCTTCATCGTCGGGGCGTCAAGGCGTGGGAACCATCGCGGCTGGAGTCCGACGCGGCCCTGGCCGGCACGCATGGCGGCAGCCTTAAGGGCGCCATCCGTCGGGTGCTCGGTCGTGACGCGGGGGGTCTGATCGACCGGCTCAACCGCTTGTCCGGCCTGGCGGCAGAGGATCTCGCCGATCGTGGTCGGCCGGGCCATGCGCTCCAGGCCATGATCGCCGGAGTTGGAGCCTTCGCGAAGGCCTATCTCTTGGGCGGCGGCTGGCGTGAGGGTCGGCTTGGGGTAATCGCGGCGACCGCTTCAGCGTTGTTCCCCATGTTGTCGCAGGCGCGAGCGCAGGCCTTGATCCAGGCGCGCGCCGAGGCCGAAGCGGCGGAGACATCCGGCGTGTCGCGCCTCCGCGATGCGGTCGGCTTCCGCTAGCGCCCTTCCAGTTCGGGTGCATTCGTCTGAATGGGAAAAATACCCGAAATCAGATACTTGTATCATCTCGTCTTCCGAAAGCCGGCTCTCACCTTTTGGCAGACGTTCCAGACGCTTAATCCCACCGCAACCCGGTGCGCCATAGCTAGCCACCGCGCACCTGGCGCGGAAACACTTGGCGGTCCACGTGTCGATTCTGGTCACCGGCTCCGCCGGCTTCATCGGCTTTCACCTCTCCCAGCGCCTGCTGGCGCGGGGCCTTGAGGTCGTCGGCCTCGACAACCTCAACGCCTACTACGACCCAACCCTGAAGGCGGCCCGTCTGGCGCAGCTGGAATCCCAACGCGGCTACCGTCACGCCCGCCTGGATCTCGTCGACCGGGAAGGCGTCGCAAGCCTGTTCGCCGAAGTGCGTCCCGAAGCCGTGATCAACCTCGCGGCACAGGCCGGCGTCCGCTACAGCCTCGAGAGCCCAGCCACCTATGTGGACTCCAACGTTACAGGGTTCCTCAACATCCTTGAGGGCTGCCGCGCTACCGCGCCACGCCACTTGGTCTTCGCCTCCACCAGCTCCGTCTATGGCAATCACGCCAACCTGCCCTTCAACGTCCACGACGCCGCCCCTCACCCGATCACCCTCTACGCCGCCAGCAAGCTCGCCAATGAGGCCATGGCGCACGCCTACGCCCACCTGTTCGGCATTCCGGCCACAGGCTTTCGGTTCTTCACCGTATATGGCCCCTGGGGTCGCCCCGACATGGCGCTCTTCAAGTTCACCGAGGCCATGCTCAAGGGCGATCCGATCGACGTCTATGGCGAGGGGCGCATGCAGCGCGACTTCACCTACGTGGATGACATCGTGGACGGACTGGTGGCAGCCATCGATCGTCCGCCTGCCCCCGATCCTCATTGGGATTCGGCGCACCCAGACCCCGCAACCAGCGCCGCGCCCTGGCGCGTGCTCAACCTCGGCGCCGGCCGGCGAGTCGAGCTGATGACCTACATCCGCGTGCTCGAGGCCAAGTTGGGCGTCGAAGCCAAGCTCAACCTGATGCCGATGCAGGCCGGCGACGTCGCCTCCACCGAGGCGGATACTGCCGAGACCCGCGCCGTGCTCGACTATGCTCCCTCCACGCCGGTGGAGGTGGGCGTTGGTCGCTTCGTCGACTGGTATCGCGCCTACTACGGGGTCTGACCGCCGCCTATTTCGGCGGCGGCTTCGCGGCCTGCACTTCGATCTCGGCGTACATGCCCGGACGGACCAGGCCCGCCACCTGCGAGGTGATACGCGCCGGCTTCTTGGTCAGCGTGGCGTAGATCGAGTTGTAGCCTTCCATCATGCCGGCAAAATCCATCGCGCCGCCCTTCGCCGGATCGCCGACCAGCAGCACGCGCATCATCACCACATCCTCCCAACCATAGCCCTGGCCCTTCAGGATGCCCTCGATCCGCTTGAGCACGCTGATCGTCTGGGTCTTGGTGTCGCCATAGGGCGTGGCGGCCGGCGCGCCGGGGACCAGCTCGGGTGTGATGCCGCTCACATACAGCATCTCTGATCCTGCCGGC
>NZ_JBILUK010000048.1:0-17082 GCF_044371015.1 Phenylobacterium sp. | reverse complement strand
CCTATCTGACGCCGGGCTTGCGGGCCTATGTCCGCCAGGTCTCGCAGGCTGTGGCGGGCGCGCCGCTGTGGTTCATGACCTCGGCCGGCGGGCTGGTTCGGGCCGAAGCGTTCCGGGGCCGCGATGCGGTGGTTTCCGGACCCGCCGGCGGCGTGGTCGGGGTTGCGGGCTCTGCCGAGGCGGCCTGCGCCGGCGCGGTGCTGGGCTTCGACATGGGCGGCACCTCCACGGATGTCTGCCGATACGCCGGACGGCTCGAGCGACGGGATGTGGCGCGGGTTGCCGGCGTGAAGCTGCGCAGCCCGATGCTGGACGTCGAGACCGTGGCCGCCGGCGGCGGCTCGATTTTGGCGTTCGACGGTCTAAGGGCGCGGGTCGGGCCTGGCAGCGCGGGCGCCGATCCGGGTCCGGCGGCCTATGGACGGGCCGGCCCCGCAACCGTGACCGACGCCAATCTGGTGCTCGGGCGACTCGATCCCATGAGATTCCCCGCCGTGTTCGGAGCCAGGGGCGATGCGCCGCTAGATCCGCGGGCGAGCCGGGCGGCGCTGGCCGTGCTGGCCCAGGCGATGGGCGCCGCGTCGGTCGAGGCGGCGGCCGAAGGATTTCTGGCCGTCGCGGTGGAGCAGATGGCCCAGGCGGTCGGGCGCATTTCCACGGAGCGCGGTTTTGATCCGCGCGAACATGCGCTGGTCGCGTTCGGCGGCGCGGCCGGTCAGGTCGCCTGCCAGATGGCCGAGGCTCTGGGCGTGACGGAGGTGTTGTGTCCGCGCCACGCCAGCGTGCTGTCGGCGTGGGGGATCGGGGAGGCGCGGGTGACGGCGCTCCGCCAGGCGGGCGTCGAGGCGGAGCTGGCGGAAGGTCTCAACATCGCGGCGACGGCCTTGGACCGCCTTGAGATCGAAACGGGCGCCGACATGGCGAGCCAGGGCGCTGAGACCGGCTCTGTCCGTCGAACCCTGCGTCTCCGCTACGACGGCGCTGATGCGGAACTGCCCGTTCCATTGAACACCGCCGAGGCCGCCAAGGCGGCGTTCGAGGAGGCTCACCAGCGCCTCTTCGGCTTCGTCGAACCGGACCGCCCGATCCTGATCGCCGCGGTGGAGGTGGAGATTCGCGCGCCGTCTCCGCTTGCAGACCAAGGTGTCAGACCCGGACCTGATCCGGGGCGTGGGCGCGCGCGGGGAATGGCCGAGGCCCCTCACCATCCGACGCGCCTCGCGAGCCGCCTCCGCCCGCAGGGGGAGACAGTCAGAATGTTCGCCGCCGGCGCCTGGAGCGACTCGCCGATCGTCCAGGCCGATGCGTTCCAGGAGATCGAAGGACCGGCGCTGATCGTTCGCCCTGACACCCAGATCGCCGTGCTGCCCGGCTGGGGCGCGCGGACCGAGGCTGACGGCCTGATCCGTCTGGTTCGCAAGTCCGTCACGGCCGCTTCTCAGGTGGACCTCGATCGTTCCGATCCTGTCACCCTGGAGCTCTTCAACCGCCGGTTCATGGGCGTGGCGGAGGCCATGGGCGCAGCGCTGGAGCGCACCGCGCACTCGGTGAACATCAAGGAGCGGCTCGACTTTTCCTGCGCCCTGTTCGACGCCGATGGCGGCCTCGTCGCCAATGCGCCGCACATGCCCGTGCACCTCGGCTCGATGGGCGCCAGCGTGCGGGCTGTCCGGGATCGACACGCGCGCCTGCTGCCCGGCGAGGCCTATGCGCTCAACAATCCCTACGCCGGCGGCACCCACCTGCCGGACATCACCGTGGTCATGCCGGTGTTCATGGCCGAAGGCGACGCGCAGCCCAGCTTCTACGTCGCGGCGCGTGGCCACCATGCCGATGTCGGCGGCGTACAGCCGGGTTCGATGCCGCCGTTCTCGCGCACGCTGGAGGAGGAAGGCGTGCTGCTCGATGCGCTGCCGATCATGCGCAAAGGGCGGATTCTGGAGGCCGACATCCGCGCCGCGCTCGCCGCCGGCCCTTGGCCGGCCAGGGCGCCGAGCCGCAACCTCGCGGACCTGAAGGCCCAGATCGCCGCCTGCCAGGCGGGCGCCGAGGCTGTGCGCGGCATGATCGCCGCCCACGGGGCGGAGACTGTGGCGCGCTACATGGGCTTTGTGCAGAGCAACGCCGCCGAGGCCGTGCGTCGCGCGGTGGGCCGCCTGTCAGATGGCGGCGCGCGGGTTCCCATGGACGGTGGCGGCGAGATCGTGGTGACCACGTCGGTGGACGTGAATGCGCGCACCGTGACCCTCGATTTCACAGGCTCCTCGGACCAGCTCAACTCCAACTTCAATGCGCCCTCGGCCATCGTTGACGCCGCCGCGCTCTATGTCTTCCGCACCCTGGTGGATGATGACATCCCCCTGAACGCCGGATGTCTGGAGCCTCTCACGATCCTCACCCGGCCCGGTTCGATGCTGGCGCCCGCATTCCCCGCCGCCGTCGTTGCGGGCAATGTCGAGACCAGCCAGCATGTGGTCGATGCGCTCTACGCCGCGCTAGGCGTCATGGCCAACGCCCAGGGCTCGATGAACAATTTCACCTTCGGCGACGCATCGCGGCAGTATTATGAGACCCTTTGCGGGGGCGCGGGCGCCGGCGCCCTGCGTGACGGGGAAAGCGCGATCCACACCCATATGACCAATTCCCGGCTGACGGATCCGGAGATCCTGGAGCGGCGGTTCCCGGTGCGGGTCGAGGCCTTCGCGATTCGGCGCGGATCGGGGGGCGCGGGTCTTCGACGGGGCGGCGACGGGGCCCTGCGGCGAATTCGGTTTCTCGCCCCTATGGAGGCGGCGCTGCTCTCCACGCGACGCCAGCACGCCCCCCAGGGCCTGGCCGGCGGCGAACCGGGCGCACCCGGGCGTCAGCGGCTGATTCCGGCCTCGGGTGCGGCTCGGGCGTTGCCAGGATGCTTCTCGGTCTCCGTGGCGGCGGGCGAAATCGTCGAGATCGAAACCCCTGGCGGTGGCGGCTTCGGGCGCGAAACGGACACAAAGGTCACTCAGTGAGACCCGCATGAATTCTCTTCTCTTCGCCCTGGCCCTGGCCGCCCAGGCCCCGGCGCCCGCCGCCGAAACACCGCCGCCCGTCGCGGAAGACCGACTTCCCGCGGGCGCGCCGCATGATGACTACCCCTTTGTCGCGTGGTGTTATGGCGCGCTGCGCGCCCACATTGATCTGCAGGACGAGATGATGCCGGAGGTGACTCGCATCGAGAGTCAGTTCCGCAAACCGGGGGCCAAGCTTGAGGATGACCTTGCGGTCTACGAACAGATGCGGGCCGACGGCCGAGTTCGGCTGGAGCAGTTTCAGGCGGCGCTGACAGCCGCCGAGAAGGCCTCGGTTCGACCCATCAACGCCATCGGCGGGCAGGCCGTGCGCCAGGGACGCCAGATCTGGGCGACGGGGCCCGAGGTGAGCAAGGCGCGCAAGGCGCAGGAGTGGATGAGTTGGGCGCTTCCGGCCCGCTGCGAAAAGGTGGCGGCGTCTCTGGAGGCGCGCTCGAAGCTGCTGGGCGCCACCCTCAACGCCAACACCGAGGTCGAGCCCTCGCCGGCCGCGGCGGAGCCTTCAGCGGCCGCGGAGCCAATCCCGGCCGATTCCGCGCCGCCGCCAGTCGAGGGTGAGGACTAGAGCATTTTCCGCTGAAGTGGACACCGGTTCAGCGCAGAAAATGCGGCAAATTCAGAGAGTCGAGCCTCGTCTTCCCGATCAGATTGATTCAATCTGATCGGGCGAGGCTCTAGAGCTTTCGCTTCTGCGCCAGGGCGGTGCAACTCGCCGAGCCGATGAAGCCCTCCACGTCGTGCAGCAGGCAGTCGCCGACCGCTACGCCGTCGGTCGCGCCGTGGGTCAGGGTCTCGAAACCGATCCACTCCCCCACCGGCTCCCGGTGCAGATAGACCGTCACGTCGGTGTTGATGTAGCCGAGCCCCTGGTCGCCGGCATGGGCGAAGGGGCTGGCGAAATCGGCGGCGACCGCCACGCGAACGAAGGGCGTCAGGGGATCGCCGCCCACAACCTCTCGCACCTCGGCCATCCAGGTGCGACGGGGCTCCACCCCGCGCAGGGTTCCGGAAATCGGCCGCATCTTCCACATGCCGCCCATCGGGCTTTCCGGCGCCTGAGGGCAGTCGTCAGGCGCGGCCGCGCCCCAGTCTGGGCGCTTCCAGACCACGCCCGGCGCGTTCTCTGTCTTGCGCAGCAACTGGCAGGTGGCGCGACCGGCGCTCACGCCGCCGGAAATGAACTCCGCGTCGATCACCTTGATGCGGTAGCCGTCCTTGATGGTGCGGGTGACCACCTCGACCGGCGAGAGGTCGGGCAGCTTGTACATATCGACCGTCAGGCGGGCCGGCATGTACTCGGAGGAGCCGTGCCGGCGTTCGATCTCGGCGCCGAGGAGGCCGATGATCACCCGGCCATGGAGCGAGTTCTTGTCCCATGGGCCGATGCCGGCGCGGGTGGGGACGAACAGGTCGCCGTCCTTCTGGAAAAAGGGTTCGTTTGTCATGCGGCGGCCTTCATGCCGCATCGCTTCAGGCTTGGGTAGGTTCCACTTCGGAAGCCTTCTCTCGAGCCAGGATGGTGGTCACCGCCATGTCACCGGTCACGTTGCCCAGCGTCCTGAAGATGTCCGGCACCACTTCCACCGCGAGCAGGATCGGCAGGAGGTCGATGGGCAGGCCCAGGGCCAGGCAGATGGGCGCCACGCTGACGATGAACGAGACCTGGCCCGGTAGACCCACCGAGCCCACGCTGACCGCCAGCGCCACAGCCACCGCGCCCGCATACTGCAGTGGCGTCGGCTCAATCCCCATAACGGCGGCGACGAACAGGCACGCCGCGAGATTCACCGCCGGGCTCGTCATCCGGAAGATCGCGACGGCCAGCGGTAGCACGAGGTTGGCCACCTTGGCGGGGGCGCCCAGAACATCCCGTGTGCGTTCAATCATGGCCGGCAGGCAGGCGAGCGACGACTGGGTGGCGAAGGCCGCCGCCATCACCGGGGCCGTGGCTCGCGCCCAGAGATTCAGACGCGCCCGGCCGACAAACGGACCCAGGGCGTAGGCGACCAGGGTCACCGCCAATCCGGCCAGCGATGTGATCACCACGTATTGCGCCAGCACGCCCGCGGCGCCGACGCCTGCGCGCATCCCAACACCCAGGCCCAGCGCGAAGACTCCGATCGGGGCCGCCAGCAAAACCCACCGCACGATCAGGATCATCGCGTCCCCGAGCGCGCCGATCACGTCGAGGAGGGGACGGCCGCGACCGTCCGGCAACCGGGTCAGGGCGAAGCCCGTGAAGACCGCGAACACCACGATGGGCAGCACCGCGTCTTCCGCCGCGGCGGCAATGGGATTGGCGGGCGCCAGGCCCCGCAGCCAGGCCGCGAAATCCGGCGCTGTCTGTGCGCCGATCGCCGGCGCCTGGGCCCCGGCTCGTAGCGCTTGCGCCGCCTCGGCGCTGACCGGCCAGAGGTCGAGCGTCAGGCCGACGATCCCAAGTGACAATAGGGCCGAAAGGAGGAGCAGGCCGGCGAACCAAACCAACGCGCGGGCCGCCAACCGGCCGGTGGCCGCTGCGTCCGCCATCTGGGCGATCCCGGTGACAAGCACGCAGAAGATAAGCGGAACGACCGTCATCCGGAGGGCGTTCAGCCAAAGGCCGCCCAGGGCTTCTACGCCCCCAACCGCCTGGTGGACGGCGTCCCCGCCCATACCCGCCGCCGTGCCGACCGCGAGGCCCGCCGCCAGCGCGACCAGGACCTGGACGCTCAGAGATCGCAACCAGGCCATTCGAACTTGCCCCCCGCCTCAAGAGGCGATCAGGCCAGCGTCCTCGAACAAGGGCAAGGACTTAGGTTCGCTGTCTGCCCTGGACCCGATAACGGACCGAAAGTGCGGCAGGGGCGGCGGGGTCCGCGGCCTTCATGCGCTCAGCGACATCAGCCAGAGCCGCGTCCTGATCCGCGAACCGCGCCAATTCCAACGCATCGGCGCGCACGCTCCAACCGTTGTCCTCTTCCACGACCTCGAACCGCATCTCTTATCCTTCGGCGAATCGAAGCCGCACGAACGCCGACGCTCGCGCTTAGCGACTCGAACCTTTTGAATCGAAAGCATGTTTCTGATCCGACCCCGAACTTGGCGTCGGCAGGCATGCCTGAGGCGGCGGCTGATAGGGTGAATGCTGCGCTGCAACAAGGAGCCATTTGTCGCACGTTCAAAAGGTGCGGACCGGGATCTCCACGTCACAGATGCTGAAGCCGGCGCCGCGGGCCCTGGCTCTGCTGACCGCGTCACGAAACGGCGCGCCCGCAGGGTCGGCGATCTCGATGCGAGGTCGCGCCTCGATGGCGAGATCAGCTGCGATCTGGACCTTCAACATCAGGTCGGGAACCTTGGGCGGCTCGCCGACGGCCAGCGCCATCACGGCCGGCTGGCCGCTCACCACACGGCCAATGACAGTGTACTCGTGGTCAAGCCGTCGCGCCGCGCCGCGCATTATGAAGAACTCGCTGTTGGCGCTGCCGGGATCGGCCTGCCGACCCAGGCCGACCACGCCTGGGCAGTAGGCGCCCCAGGCGCGAAGGCGCCGGTCCGTCGAGCGCGCGGCTTCGTCGGCCGAGACCGTCTGGATCGGTACGGCGCCAGCAAAGCCGTCGCGGGAGTCGCTGCGCTCATTGACGATGGCTGCGAGCCCCGGCTCCAGACGCGCGGTGAATTCGGGCGGCAAATCCGGGAGTGCGGAGACCCCACCGTCGCGGTGGTTCGGATTTCCGGTCTGGGCGACGAACCCGTCGATGACCCGATGAAACTGCAGGCCGTGATAAAGCCCGTCGCGGGCCAGGCGCTTGACCCGCGCCACGCCCTGGGGCGCCAACTCGGGTCGGAGCTCGATGACGACCCTGCCCTTTGTGGTGTCGATCAGCAGGGTGTTTTCGGGATCAAGCGGACGCCAGTCAGCGGCGAGCGCCGGTGTGGCGGCGAGAGATGCGGCGAGGGCCAGGGCGCGAACGATCATGTAGAGATGGACGACCGCGCCGCCCGTCTCCGTCAATAGCGTCGGCAGAGCAGATCGCGCAGCACGCTGGAGCGGCCGACATACTCGCCGTCAGGTCCGATCGCCTCGCGGGCGCGCTCACTGGAGTCGTACCAGACCGCGCGTCCCAAGCCCTGGCTGCGGCAGAAAGTGTCGGCCCCGCGGTCGCCGGCCGCCACGTCGACGCCATTCACGCTGGGCCGGGGGAAGAAGACTGTCCGCACGCCTTCGACGCCCCGCGCATCGCCGGGACGAAAGCCGCCGCCACCACCATAGGGCCGATCGGGGCGGTCCGGCCGGTATCCGACCGGCGAAAGGGAGGACATCTGGCCGAACAGTCCGAACGCGGTGAGATCGGGCACCCCGCCCGAGACCTCGGCGCAACGACCCTTCATGTTGTCATGCTCGCAGATCCGCCAGCGGCCCTCGAAGCGGGCGCTCTGGGCGCGGTCATTGAAACGCCAGCGGCCGAGGTCGTCCTCCGGCCCGGTGATTGTGACCGACCGGCCCTTGAAGTCAGGCAACTCATAGAGCGTGGCGCCGCCGCCGCGATAGGGCTGGGCGGCCAGTGGCGAGGCGGAGATCGCGGCCAGCAGGGCGGCGGTGATCAGGGTGCGGAAGGTCATGGGCGGGTCCTGGAAGCGTGCTGGATCGCAACCTCGCGCCCGGCGCATGAACCCAGGCTGAAGCCATCCGTTGTTTTGGTTTCAGATAGAGTGTCCTTCCGGGGCGCGCTTTTGCGGGCGACTTCGGCCTCCCATTTTGTGTCCGAACGTCGCGCGGCGGTCCGCGCGGCCAGGGAGACGAACCGATGATCGATATCCGACCCTTCGCGCGCCTCGGTGGCGCCGACCACGGCTGGCTGAAGGCCCGCCACCATTTTTCGTTCGCCGGCTATCACGATCCCGCCCGCATGGGCTGGGGTCCGATCCGGGTCTGGAACGACGACGAGATCGCGCCCAATTCGGGCTTTCCGCCGCACCCGCATGCCGACATGGAGATCGTGACCTATGTCCGCGACGGGGCGATCACGCACCAGGACAGCCTGGGCAATACGGGTCGAACCGAGGCCGGGGACGTGCAGGTGATGAGCGCGGGTTCGGGCATCCGGCACGCGGAGTACAATCTGGAGCCGGAGACGACCCGGATCTTCCAGATCTGGATCGAGCCCGGCGCCCGGGGCGGCGACCCGGCCTGGGGCGCCCGGCCGTTCCCGCGCGGCGAGCGGGCCGGACGGTTCGTGACCTTGGCCAGCGGCCGGCCAGACGACGCCGAGGCCCTGTTGATCCGGGCTGACGCCCGGGTCCTGGGTGCGACCTTGAAGGCCGGCGAAACGGCCGAGTATGAGCTCGGCGGCCGCTGGGGCTACCTGGCGGCGGCGCGTGGCGCCATCGAGGTGAACGGGGTGGAGGTTGGGACGCGGGACGGCGCGGCGATCCGCGGCGAAGCGGTCGTGCGCGTGACCGCCACCGAGGACGCCGAGGTGGTGCTGGTCGACGCGGCCTGAACGACCGGAGACGAAAAGACCCGCGGACGGCTGGGGAGCGTCGTCCGCGGGTCGGGTCGCCGTCGCTGGAGGCGGGGGGGGAGCGTCTTCCGAAAAGTGGGAACCGGTTTTCGGATGAAAAGACGCTCTAGATTTTTGATTTCGAGCCTTTTTCGCCCCGTTCAGATGATCCCATCTGAACGGGAAAGGCTCTAGCGGGCGGCGAGCGTGCGGGCCATCTGAGCCGCGTGGGCGGCGGCGATCGGCTGGGCCTTCTCCATCAGTTCGACCCGAACGCCCTCGCGGCAGTTGGCGCGGGCCTGAAGGCTCTGGAGGTCGTTGCAGTAGCTGCGGGCGGCGTGGTCCACGCGCCGCTCGAAGGCGGCCATGCCGTTTGGCGTGGCGAGGTTCAGGTCCGAGACCCGGACGGTCGCGGCGAGCGCCGAAGCGGGAAGGGCGATGATCGGCAGGGCGGCGAGCGCCATCATGGCGACGGTGGAGATGCGGTGGGTCAGGTTGGTCGTGGCGGGTATCCCTCTTTGAGTTTCGGGCCGGCGTTTCAACCGGCGGCGAGGGATTGAATACTTTGCTGATCACATTAACGCCCGTGAATATGGCGTCATGACTTCGATTTAAGGAAGTTACGCGTATTTCATGATGAACATCCGGTAATACAGCGCCGATTGATCTCAATGGAAATCACGGCTGCGAACCAGACGATCTGATGATCGGGCGGCGGCGGTCACAGGCGTTTCATCCTCGCGGAGTTCGGCGAGACGGGCGGAGAGATCGGTGAAGCGCCGGGCGACCACGTGGATCACCTCGCCTTCCTTCTGCACCTGGCCTTCCACCACCAGGAAGGCTGAGCCCATTACGATGCGGCGGTTGGCCTCGAAGGCGTCGCGCCAGACGACGATGTTGGCGACACCGGTCTCGTCCTCGATCGTCAGGAACACCACGCCCTTGGCCGTGCCCGGCCGCTGGCGCACCAGCACCAGCCCGCCCACCGCGATGCGCCGGCGGTCGCGCGCGGTCTTCAGCGCCGCGCAGGGACTGACCCCCATCCGGGCCAGGTCGTCGCGGAAGAAGCCGGTCGGGTGCGCCTTCAGCGAAAGGCTTGTGGTGCGATAGTCTTCGGCCACGTGGTGCGGGGCGCTCATGAACGGCAGCTCCACCTGGGCCTCCTTCAGGTTCTGGCGCAGAAGGAGCGGTGCGGTGCGGGCGGCGTTGGCCTCGCCGGCCAGGCCCTTGACCGCCCACAACGCCTCGCGCCGCGGCAGGCCCAGGCCCCGGAAGGCGTCCGCCTCGGCCAGCAGCTCCAGCCCCCGGCGCGAGATGCCCGGCGCCCGGGCGAAGGCTTCCACGCTCCGCGCGCCCTCCGCCCGCGCGGCGACCAGGACTTCGGCCTCGGCCTGGCGCAGCCCCTTGATCTGACGCAGACCCAGGCGGACGGCGCGGTAAGGCGGGTCCGCGGCCTCTAGCGTACAGTCCCAGTCGCTGGCCATGACGTCAGGGGGGCGGATCTCGACGCCGTGCTCGCGGGCGTCACGGACCAGCTGGGCCGGCTGGTAGAAGCCCATGGGTTGGCTGTTCAGGAGCGCCGCACAGAACGCATCGGGGTGATGCCGCTTCACCCAGGCCGAGGCGTAGACCAGGAGCGCGAAGCTGATCGCGTGGCTCTCCGGGAAGCCGTAGGAGCCGAAGCCCTCGATCTGCTTGAAGCACCGCTCGGCGAATTCGCGGTCATAGCCGCGCCGCACCATGCCCTCGACGAACTTCAGCCCATAGTCGCCGACGGTTCCCAGGTTGCGGAAGGTGGCCATGGAGCGGCGCAGGCCGTCGGCGTCGTCATCGGAGAATTCAGCCCCGACAATCGCCACCCGCATGGCCTGTTCCTGGAACAGCGGCACGCCGAGCGTCTTGCCCAGGATCGCCTGCATCTCATCCTGCGGATAGTCCGGGCCGGGGCGGGGATAGACCACAGGTTCGATCCCGTCGCGGCGCTTGAGGTAGGGATGCACCATGTCGCCCTGGATCGGGCCGGGCCGCACGATCGCCACCTCGATGACCAGGTCGTAGAACCGGCGAGGCTTGAGCCTGGGCAGCATCGACATCTGCGCCCGGCTCTCCACCTGGAAGACGCCGACGGAATCGGCGTGACCCAGCATGTCGTAGACCGCCGGATCCTCCTGCGGGATGTGGGCGATGTCGGTGATGGCCCGCCCGTCCGGCCCCGGCGGCAGCATGGCGAAGGCCCGCCGGATCGCCGTCAGCATGCCCAGCGCCAGGACATCCACCTTCATCAGGCCGAGCGCGTCGATGTCGTCCTTGTCCCAGGCGATGAAGGTGCGGTCGGCCATGGCCGCATTGCCGATCGGTACGGTCTCGTCGAGCCGCCGCTTGGTCAGCACATAGCCGCCCACGTGCTGCGACAGATGGCGGGGAAAGCCCAGCAGCTCCTGCGCCAGCGTGGTGGCGCGACGGATCTCCGGCGCGGCGGGATCGAGCCCGCACTGACGGATGTGGTCGTCGGGAACGCTGTCGCCGTAGGAGCCCCAGACCGTGCCGGAGAGGGCGGCGGTGATGTCCTCGGTCAGGCCCAGCGCCTTGCCTACCTGGCGGATCGCCATGCGCGGGCGGTAGTGGATCACGGTGGCGACGATGGCCGCCCGCTCGCGGCCGTAGCGGGCGTAGACATACTGCATCACCTCCTCGCGTCGCTCGTGCTCGAAGTCGACATCGATGTCGGGCGGCTCGCCCCGGTTCTCCGAGATGAAGCGCGAGAACAGCAGGTCCTGGTCCGGCTTGGTCGGATCGACCGCGGTAATGCCCAGGCAGAAGCAGACACAGGAATTGGCCGCCGAGCCGCGCCCCTGGCAGAGGATGCCCAACTCGTCGCGGGCATGGCGCACGATGTCGTGCACGGTCAGGAAGTAGTTCGGGTAGTCGAGCTTCTCGATCAGATCGAGTTCATGGGCGATGAGGCGCTTCACCTTGTCGGGCGCGCCGTCCGGAAACCGCCAGGCGGCGCCGGCCCAGGCCAGGTCGCGCAGGTGCTGGATCGCCGTCTTGCCGGACGGCACGGGCTCATCGGGATACTCATAGCGGAGCTGGCCGAGATCGAAGCCGATGCGTTGGGCGATCTCCACGCCGCGCTCGAGGGCGCCGGGAAAGCGGGCGAAGAGGCGCGCCATCTCCTCAGGGCTCTTCAGATGCCGCTCGGCGTTGGCGGCGAGCCGCAAACCCGCCTCATGGATCGTGGTCTTCTCGCGGATGGCGGTCAGCACGTCCTGCAACGGGCGGCGGCGGGGGTCGTGGTAGAGCACGTCATTGGTGGCCACCAGCGGCGCGCCGGCCGCCTCGCCCAGGGCCGCCAGCCGCGACAGCCGCTCCACATCGCGAGGGCCATAGCGGCGGGCGCCGGAGACCCACGCCTCGGGCAGGACGCGGGCGATGCGGGCGGCCTCGTCCGCGAAGGCTCTGTGCAGGCGATCCGGCGGGACGATCAGGGGCAAGAGGCCATCGGCGTGCTCCTGGAAATCGGCCCAGGTCAGCTCGCAGGCGCCCTTCCCGGTCCGCAGCTGGCCAAGCGTCAGCAGGCGGGTGAGCCTCGCATAGGCCTCGCGGTCGGCGGGGTAGACGATCAGGCTGGGGGTTCCGTCCGCGAAGTCGAGCCGGCAGCCGGTCAGCGTGCGGATGCGCCCGCCGCCCTTCTTGAGATCCCGCGCCGCTCGCCAGGCTCGCACCACGCCGGCCAGGCTGTTGCGGTCGCAGATCCCGATCGCCTCGATCCCCAGCGCCTCGGCCGTCCCGATCAGCTCATGCGGATGCGAGCCTCCCTCCAGGAACGAGAAGTTGGTCGTGACCTGCAGCTCGGCGTAGCGGGTCATGGGCGGACCGGCGCATCGGGCCTGGAAGCCCCCCTCCGTCGCTTCGCGACACCTTCCCCGATCCGCGCTTCGTGCTGGGAGAGGACAAGGCCTGTTCGTCCTCCCCCAGCGGGGGAGGGGGGCCGCCGAAGGCGATGGAGGGAGATGGCGCACATCATCCGAACAGCCCGTGCAGCCACCACTTCGGAGGCGCGTCGCCTGCGCCGTAGAGGCCGGCGCGGAACAGCCAGAACCTGGCGCCGTCCTGGTCCTCGACGCGGTAGTAGTCGCGGATCTGGTCTGTCGAGACCTCGGCGATGTCGTGGCGCCACCACTCGGCGGCGATTCGTTCCGGCCCCTCGGCGCGGCTGACCTCGTGCGTGCGGCCCCGCCAGCGGAAGCGGCGCGGCGGATCATCGGGCAGGAGCGCGAAGACGCCTTCCAGCGGTTCCGGCCGGCGGAACAGCCGCAACGGGCGCGGCGCCTCTGGGTCCCAGGTGGCCGGGACCTCGGCCAGCGGCGAGGCCGGCGCGGCGGCGCGTTCGGGGATGTGGCTCGGCACGGCGGCGGCGCGCCACACCCGCTCGGCCCCCAGGCGGTTGACCAGCCGGTCGACGAGCGGTGCCAGCCCGTCCTCCGGCGCGAGCGCCAGATCATCGCCCATGCCGCGCTGGCGGGCCTCCAGCGGCTCGACCTCGTGCGCCCAGCCGGTGACGGCCTCGACGCCGAAGCCGGGGTCTATGGTCTCGATCCTGGGCGCGAAGAGTTTGGCGATGCGGGCAGCGTCGCGGCCGGCGATCGCCAAGCCGACGGCCAGCGTCGGGACCTTGCCATCCACCCGGTGGAAGACGACCTCGAAGCGGCGCGCGGCGCGCCCCTCGGCCTCCAGTCGGGTGCAGAGCCGGGCGATGACGTCGGCGCAGACGCGAGCCATGTCGTCGGGCGTGGACACAGGCTCCAGCACCGCGAGGCGATCCACCCAGGGGGTCGGCGGTCGGCGGAAGCTGAGCACCTCGGGCGCTCGGCCCAGCGCCTGATCGAGCCGTGTCAGGGCCGCAGCGCCGAACCGGCGGCCGAAGGGCGCGCGAGGCAGGCCGACGATCTGCCCCAGGCGCCTGAGGCCCAGGCGCTCGATCTGAGCGGCCGCCTCGGGATCAAGCCGCAAGGCCGCCGGCGGCAGGGTCTGGAGCGCCGCCGCCTCGTCGCCGGGGCTAAGGATCGCGCCGTCCGGACCGAACCGGGCCATCGCCCAGGCGGCGCCGGCTGTCTCGGCGATGGCGAGGCGAAAGCTGAGCCCCGCCGACCTGAGTCGCATGACGAAATCGTCGCGCAGTTCGGTCTCGCCGCCCCAGAGGTGCGCCACCCCGGTGATGTCGAGGAAGAGGCCGTCCGGCGGATCGATCGCCACCGCCGGCGAGTAGCGCACGCACCAGTCGGAGAGTTCGCGCAGAGCCCTGGCGTCGGCTTCCGGTTCGGCTTCGGCCAGAACCAGCTCCGGAACCCGGGCGCGGGCGTCAGTGGCCTTCTGTCCGGCGAAGAGGCCGAGCGTGGCCGCCTCGCGCGACACCGCCGCCAGCCTGCGCACCTGACGGACGGTCTCGACCAGGGCGAAGGGGGAGGAGTCAGGCCGCGTGGCGTTGCGGCGGCGCCAGTTGGCGATCGCCCAGTCGGGCGACCAGGCGCAGAGGATGCGCGGCATCGCTCGCCTCCCAGGAATAGGCCTCGGCGGCTTCGAGGATCCAGGCGCCGGGCCGACCGCCCCGGCTGCGTTCCAGCGCCACCCGGAAGCGAGGCGAGCCCAGACCGAAGGCGCCCGGCGCGGGCTCGGACGGGGCGGCGTCGACGCGCCAGCGCGTGGCCGCCGCCGTGCCGGCCGGATCCTGCGCAGCGCCGCCATAGGGCCGGCGGTGGATCACGAAGCCGGTCGCCCCCCTGGCCTCACAGGCCAGTTGCAGTCGCCGCCCGGCCAGCAGATCGACCGCATCCACCTCGCCCAGCACAGCGGAGACGCCGGGCGTGACCAGCGCATCCTCCATCACGCTGAGCGCCTCGGCTGCATTCCGCGCGCAGACCTGGATCAGCCGCTCGGCGGGAAAGCCCAGTCCCGCCAGCCCCGGCGCCCAGAGATCATCCCGCCGCACCACCCACAGCGCCGCGCCCTTGCGGGCCAGCGGCGCGGCCAGCAGCGCGGCGAAGGCCGCGGGCGCGGCCGAGGTCTCAGCCTCCATCCCCGATCCGCCGATCTCGTGCCAGGCGCCCAGCGGCAGGCCCCCGCCCGGAAGACAGGCCTCGACGTCCGCCAGGCCCAGCGAGAGCGTCCCGCCGCGCGCGCGACCGCCCGCCGCCAGCGCGGCGATCCGCGTTCGGGCTTCGGCGATCCGCTGGGCGCGGGATTCGGACATGGATTTCCGGACTCCTTGTGTTCTTAATTTGTTCTGATCCGTCGAAAAGCCGGAGTCAAGCGACGCCTCGACCTTCGCCACCAGGATGTGCGAACCCTGCGTCCTCGAATGGGAGGACCCTCATGCGGCGCGCAATCCTGATCCTGGCGACCTGGCTGATGGCCGCCCCGGCGCTGGCGGAGGCCCCCAAGGTGCGGGTCGCGCAAGGCGCGCTCATCGGTGAGGCGACCGAGCGGGCGCACATCTTCCGCAACATCCCCTTCGCCGCCGCGCCGGTCGGCGCGCTACGCTGGGCGCCGCCCGCGCCGGCGCCGCGCTGGAGCGGCGAGCGCGACGCCACACAGAACGGCCCCTCCTGCCCGCAGCCGATGGGCAGCGCTCCAAATCTGGGCGGCGCCAACGGCCCCACTTCGGAAGACTGCCTGCATCTCAACGTGTTCGCACCGAAGTCCGGCCAGCGCGCACCGGTGATGGTGTGGATACATGGGGGCGGCCATCGTACGGGCGCGGGCTGGGTCTTTGACGGTCAGGCCTTCGCTCGGCAGTCGTGGTTGTGACGATCAACTACCGCCTGGGCGCGCTCGGCTACTTCGCGCATCCGGCGATCACCAAGGCGGCGGGCAAGGCGCCTACGGGCAACTTCGGCCTGATGGACCAGATCGCCGCGCTCCGGTGGGTCAAGGCCAACATCGCGGCGTTCGGCGGCGATCCGGGCAATGTCACCGTGTTCGGCGAGAGCGCCGGCGGCTGGAGCACCCTTGCGCTGCTTTCGACCCCCTACGCCCGGGGGCTCTACCACAAGGCCATCGTGCAGTCGGGCGCGGGCTGGTTCCCGCCGACCACGCTTGCGGCGCGCGAACAGGCGGGCGTCGCCGCGCTCAAGACGCTCGGCGTGGCCGAGACCGCCGACGCGACGACACTGCGCGGCCTGCCTGTGGAGAAACTAGCGACGCTGGATGGCGAGTATGGGCCCTTCCCGGACGGACGCCTGCTACGCAGGAGTATCTCCCAGACCATCGCCAAGGGCGGCTTCGACGACGTGCCGCTGATCATCGGCGCAAATTCCGGAGAGGACTCGCTGATGGGCCCGCAGCGGGACGCGAGCCCGCAGGAGACCGCCCGCCGCATCGCCTACGGAGACCGGATAATGGTCGGCCCCGCCCGCTGGATCGCGGCGAAAGCGGCCGGCGGCAAGCCCACCTGGCTCTACCACTTCAGCTATGTGGGAACCCGCTTCCGCCCGGCGGTCACCCGCGCCGCTCATGCGGCGGAGATACAGTACGTGTTCGAGTACTGGGGCCGCCGCACCCCGATGAGCGTGGTCTCCGACCAGGACCGGGCAATGGCCCGGGCGATGAACGCATGCTGGGCCGCTTTCGCCCGGACCGGGACTCCGATGTGCGAGCCGGCCTGGCCCGCCTACGATCCGGCCCGAGACGAACTCCTGGAATTCGGCGACCAGATCACCGTGCGCCAAGGCTTCCGCGACGCCGATCTCGACAGGGCCGAAGCCGAAGTGCTGCCGACCCTGGCGCTGGAGCGATAGACGCTACTTCGGCTGCGCCGCCTCGACCACATCGCGCCAGGGCTTCAGGAAGCGCTCGCGCACGGTGACGCCACCTTCGCCGAACTCCACCTGCTTCTCCTCGGCGGCGGTGAATCGGGGCCAGCCGGCGCCGGGGTTTCCGCTCTTGGCGAAGGCGGCCCAGAAGCCGGTCATGGCGTCGGAGAGCGCCTTGTCAGACGCATCGAACTTGGCCGCGGGTGCGCCGAAGACGAAGCGGATCTCGTCGGTGTGGCGGGCGCCCAACGGCTGGGTCGGCTTCTGCGCCGCCGGCACATGGCTGAAATAGTAGAGATAGACCGGTTGTCCGGCCGCCGCGTGAATCCGCGAGATGTGGCGGTCGGGCTCGGTGATCAGCTGAACCGTCACTAGGTCATTGACGATCCGGGCCTTGTCGCCGGCGCCGGTCGGATCGAACGCCTTCAGCACCGCCTCGCGGGCCGGAGGAGGCATGATGTCGAGCATTGCGGGCTGGGGGCGCACGAGGCTGGCCTCATTGGAGTTGCCGCCGATCATCAGCGGGACCTTGGCCTGCCGCCCGGCGGCGAACCCCTGGGCGACGCCCGAGGTGATGTAACGCCCGTCGAGGATCGGCCCAGCCCGGCTGACAATTCCGCCGGTGTAGGGCATGGCGCTGAGCGGCAGCTTGCGCAGAGCGGCGGCGGCCTCCGGCCCGTCACCCTTGATCCCGGCGGTCTCGGCCGCCTTCAATCC
>NZ_JBILUK010000239.1:0-4813 GCF_044371015.1 Phenylobacterium sp. | reverse complement strand
GCGATCCTGAACCGGGGTGGCTACGCCTCGCCGATCCGCACGCCCCGCGGTCGCGATATTCTCGCCGCCTGCGGCCAGCTGAAGAGTGAGAGTGAGAAGCTGCGCGCCAGCGCCCGGCGCAAGGCTGTCGCCGAGACCTGATCGAGAGAGACGCGCCATGCCGATTCCCTCCCCCGAGATCCAGGCCTTCGCGTCCGGATTCCCGGTGTTTCTCGCCCATGCGGGCGTAACGATCCTGATCCTGCTGACGGCGGCGGCGGTCTATGTGCTGCTGACCCCGCACAAGGAGATCGCCCTGATCCGCGAGGGCAACACCGCCGCGGCTTTGTCATTGGGCGGGGTTCTGATCGGGCTGGCAATCCCGCTGTCGGCGTCGCTGCGGGCCTCGACCAATGTGATAGAAATCGCGCTGTGGGGCGCGGTGACGGTGGTGCTGCAGCTTCTGGTGTTCCGGTTGGTGGACCTGATTCTGCGCGGCCTGCCGACGCGTATCCAGGCGGGCGAAGTTTCGGCGGCGGCCCTGCTGGTGGGCGCGAAGATCGCCACCGCCCTGGTGATCGCCGCGGCCCGTAGCTGAGATGCGATTCCCCCGACTGCCGGACTGGGCGGTCTACTCTGCGGTGGTGATCGCGGTGCTGTTCGCCGCGCTCGGCCGGGATGAACGCGCCGACGCCCCGCCGCCCCCGCCCAAGAGCTCCGACCCGCTCGTCGAAGCGTTGGGCCCGGCCTCGCCCTTTGACCCTTCCGTGGTGGTGGACGTGCCGACCAAGGCGGGCCCGGCCTCGGGAACGGCGTTTTCGGTGGCTCGCAACGGCATGTGGCTGACCGCGCGGCATGTCGTCGAGGGCTGTCGCAAGGCGGTGGTGATCGTCGGGCCGGACACCGGCGTCGAGGTCAAGGTGCACCTGGATCCGCGCGGCGAGGCTGCGGTGCTGTCCACTGAAGGGGGCGCGGCGGCGCTGCCTCTGGGGCTGACCGAACCCTTGCGGCGAGGCCAGAGGGCGTTCCATCCGGGATTCCCGCAAGGCGCACCGGGCGAAGCCAGCTCCCGGCTGCTCGGGCGCGAGAACCTGGTGGTGCGCGGAAGCGGCGCGCGCACGGAGCCTGTGCTGGTCTGGGCCGAGACCGGTCGGACGGAGGGCCTGAAGGGCACGCTCGGCGGTCTCTCCGGGGCGCCGGCGCTGGACAGTCAGGGCCGGGTGATCGGCGTGACGATCGCCGAGAGCCCGCGCCGGGGCCGCATCTACACCACCGCCCCGGAGATAACGCGCGCCACCATAAGCTCCGCCGGCGGGCGGCCCGACGGCCAGGCGATCAGCGAACCTATCACGCCCGGTAACTACTTCCGCGTCGCCGACGACCTGCGCCGCGAGCTGCAGGTGGCTCAGGTGGTCTGTCTCGACCGGTAGCAAGCCCCCTCAGTCGGCGTCGCCGATAACGCCTCCTGCTGGGGTCAACGCCGCGCTCCTTCGCAGCACCAGAAACGACAGCACCACCGCTGCGACGCCGATCACCGCCGAGTACAGAAAGAACAGCAGGTATCCGACGCCGAGGGCGGGGGCGGAGACACTTGAGCGCGCCATGGCCTCGGCATAGGCCTCGGGCGGCAGGGCGCCGAACAGCGGTTTGAGCGCCGCAAGCGGCCCGCCGGCGTCGGCGACGGCGGCCGATCCCTCGACGATCCGTCCCGACTGCGAGGCGACCAGCTTGCCGGGCAGCGCATAGAGCGAGGAGAACAGCGCGTACTGGGTGGCGGTGAAGCCTGCGGAGGTCAGGCTCGACATGTAGGCGATCAGACAGGTGCCGGCGACGCCGCTGGCCACGTTGTCGATGCCGATGGCCACGAACAGCGCCCACAGCTCCGGCCCCTGCACCGCCAGCCAGGCGAAGGCGAGATTCGACAGGGGACCAGCGAAGGCGCCGACCACCAGCGCCCGCAACAGGCCCAGGCGCGCCACCAGAATGCCGCCCAGACCGACGCCCAGCACGGTCATCACCACGCCGAACACCTTCCGCGCCTCGGCGATCTCGATCTTGGTGAAGCCGAGGTCGGCGTAGAACGGGTTCATGATGTTCAACACGAAGTCCGAGAGCCGATAGAGGCAGATCGTCGCCAGGATCAGGGCCGCCGCGCCGCGATAGCGCACCAGGAAATCGCGCAGGGGATCCCCCAAGGCGGCGAACAGATAGACCCCGGGCCGGGTCTTGGCCCCTGGAAGGGGACAGATGGCCAGAACGATCACGCCCAGCCCCGCGGCCACGGCCAGAAGCTGAAGATAGACGCCCTCCGGCTTCAGCTTCCACGCTGCGACCAAAGCCTCGCCCGCGCCGGGCAGGCCCACGGCGCGCAGTGTCTCGCCGATGAGGGTCGCGTCCGCCGCCAGGCCCGAGCCCAGGATCAGCGCGCCCAGCGCAAAGATCGCCAGTCGTCCGGCCCACTCCGGAAGTTCCAGCGCCGGGCGCGAGGGAACGCCCTCCGTGGGGATAGGCCGGACCACATGGGCCGCCTCGCGTGGCGCGGCCAGCACGCCCGCCGCGCCGACCAGCATCAGCAGCGCCATCGCCGCATAGGAGGCGCTCCAGCCATAGGTCTCGGCCAGGATCAGCGGCGCGGCGCCGGCCGTGATCATCGCGATCCGGTAGCCCCACTGGTAGGCCGCCGCCATGGCGCCCTGCTTCTCGGTCTCCGCCGCTTCGATCCGCCAGGCGTCGATGACGATATCCTGGGTCGCTGAGACAAAGGCCACCAGGGCGGCGAAGGCGGCCATCAGCGCCAGGTCCCGGGCCGGGTCCACGCCGGAGATCGCCCAGAGGCCCAACATCAGGGCGCCCTGAAGCACCAGCATCCAGCTGCGCCGGTGGCCAAGCGCGCGGGTCAGGCCCGGGACGGCGGTGCGGTCGACCAGCGGCGCCCAGAGGAATTTCAAGGAATAGGAGAGCGTCGCCAGCGCGAAGATCGAGATCACCTGCAGCGACAGCCCGGCCTCGCGCAGCCAGAGCGATAGCGTATCGAAGATCAGCAGGTTGGGCAGGCCCGAGGCGAACCCCAGCGCCAGCATGACCAGCGCGCGGCGCTCGCCAAACACGGCGAGGGCCTGGATCAGACCCTTCCGAGGTTTCGCGGCGTCGTCAGCGGGCATGGGCGCTCCGGCGGGCGGCGCGCGCTTCCCGCTCCGCCGCGATCAGCCGACCTTGGCGTGCGCCGGAGCCTGCGTAAACCCGGGGCGCGCCCAGCGAGTGAGGGCCGCACGCAGGGCGTCGGGAGACAGCGGCTTGACCAGGAAGTCGTTCATGCCGGCGGCCAGGCAGGCGTGGCGATCATCCTCGAAGGCATTGGCGGTCAGCGCCACGATCGGGGTCTCGAGCCCATTGGATCGCAGGCGCCGCGCCGTCTCTTCGCCATTCAGACCGGGCATGCGCATATCCATCAGGATCAGGTCGAAGGCGCTGGCGTCGCAGGCGGCGAGCGCTTCTTCGCCGCTGACGGCATGTTCCACGTCACAGCCTTCGCGGCCGAGCAGCGCCCGGGCCAGGAGGGCGTTGATCGGGTTGTCTT
This sequence comes from Phenylobacterium sp., assembly GCF_044371015.1. Taxonomy (GTDB): domain Bacteria; phylum Pseudomonadota; class Alphaproteobacteria; order Caulobacterales; family Caulobacteraceae; genus Phenylobacterium. The sequence continues at coordinate 1,257 of NZ_JBILUK010000239.1, read as the reverse complement.
CCACCAGCAGGATGCGGGCGCCCGGCGCCGCCGCAGTGGCGATCCGCTCATCCTCCCGGGGCGCTTCGGCCTGGACCTGCGCACCGGCGGCGATCAGCACCCGCTCGGCCAGTGAGACGCGGCGCAGCGGCTTGATCAGGTAGCCGGCGAATCCGGCATTGCGATAGCGGTCGATGCCGTCGCGCTCGTCCGGGGCCAGCAGCACGATGGTGGCGCGGCGCGACGGGGGCCTGAGCGATCCGTGGCCTTCGGTCAGGGCCGCGTCAGCCAGGATCACCTCATTGATGCGTGTGGCGGCGACGGCCTCGGAAAGCGTCTCGGTGACCACGGCCTGGCCGCCGCAGGCCTCGATCTGGCGGCGCGCGGCCTCGCGGATGACGGGGTTGGGTGAGGCGACGCCGATCCGACGACCGGCCAGGGACGATTCGACCGGCGCGCCGGGCAGCGCCGCGAGGTCGGCCTCGAACCAAAAGGCCGCGCCGCCCGAGGGCGCCGCCTCGACGCCCACATCGCCGCCCATGGCGCGGGCAAGGCGTCGGGCGATCGCCAGCCCGAGCCCGGCGCCGCCGAGATCTGCGTGCGAGGCGTCGGCCTGGGCGAAGGCCTCGAAGATGCGGTCTCGGTCCGCAGCCGAGACACCAGGTCCGGTGTCCTCGACCGTGAATCGCAGGCGGCCCGGCTTGGGAACCGAGGCGCCAATCAGCACGCCGCCCTGGCTGGTGAACTTCACCGCGTTGCCGGCGAAGTTGAGCAGGATCTGGCGCAGGCGCCCTTCGTCGGCGTGGAGCCGCACCGGCGCGGCCGGACCGGCCCAGGCGATCTCAATGCCCTTCTCCCGGGCGCGGGGCGACAGCAGCTCGGCCACGCCGCGCAGCAGGCCTTCCAGGCCGAACGGCGCGGGACGCAGCTCCACCGCGCCGGATCCCAGCTTGGCGAAGTCGAGCACGTCGTTGACGAGGGCCAACAGGTGCTGGCCGCTGTCGTGCAGGGCGGCGACATAGGCGCGCTGCTCGGCCGAGAGCGGCGTGCCTTCCAGGAGCCGGGCCATGCCGATGACGCCGTTGAGCGGCGTGCGGAACTCGTGGCTGAGCGAGGCGAGCTGCTCGGCGCTGATCTGGGCGCGGGCCGGGCGGCGTTCGGAGAGGGGGCGGGTGGGTCTACGCATGGCGTGAAACCCTAGGCGGCGACCGCTTAACGCACCGTCAAACGCGTCGATTCGGCGACCGACCACGCGTTAAAGTAGACGGACGGCCAAAG
>NZ_JBILUK010000047.1:0-17262 GCF_044371015.1 Phenylobacterium sp. | reverse complement strand
GATCGACATCACCGGCACCACGGTCGGCAAAGGCTTCGCCGGCGCCATGAAGCGCTGGAACTTCGGCGGCCTTCGCGCCACCCACGGCGTCTCGGTCAGCCACCGTTCGCACGGATCGACCGGCAATCGTCAGGATCCGGGCCGCACGTTCCCGGGCAAGAAGATGGCCGGCCATCTCGGCCAGGAAACCGTAACCACCCTCAATGTTACTGTTTGGCGCGTGGACGCCGAGCGCGGCCTCATCCTGGTCAAGGGCGCAGTCCCCGGGACCGAAGGCTCGTACGTGAAGATCCGCGACGCCGTGAAGTCGGCCCTGCCGGCTGAGGCCCCCAAGCCGGGCGCCTTCCGGTCGGCCGGAGCTCCGGCGGCGGTTGAGCCTGCGGTGACCGAAGCCCCGGCCGAAGAGGCCACGGCGAACGAAGCCGGGGAGCAAGCGTAATGAAGCTCGACGTCATCAAACTGGACGGCGGGAAGGGCGGCTCGATCGAGCTGTCGGACGCCATCTTCGGCATCGAAGAAATCCGCGGCGACATCCTGCAGCGCGTGGTCACCTGGCAGCTGGCCAAGCGCCGGGCCGGCACCCACAAGATCCAGGTGCGCAACGAGGTCTCCCGCACCTCGAAGAAAATGTACAAGCAGAAGGGCACCGGCGGCGCTCGTCACGGCTCCCGCCGGGCGGCCCAGTTCGTCGGCGGCGCCAAGGCCCACGGGCCGGTGGTGCGCAGCCACGCGTTCGACCTGCCCAAGAAGGTCCGCGCCCTGGCGCTGCGCCATGCGCTGTCTTCGAAAGCCAAGGACGGCTCGCTCGTGGTGCTCGACTCCGCCGTGCTGTCTGTGGCCAAGACGGCCGCTCTCCGCGACCAGTTGGGCAAGCTTGGCGTGACCAACGCGCTCGTCATCGCCGGGGCCGAGGTGGATGCGAACTTCAAGCTCGCCGCCCGCAACATTCCGAACGTGGACGTGCTGCCGAACGCCGGCCTCAACGTCTATGACGTGCTGCGCCGCCGCACCCTGGTGCTGACCAAGGACGCGGTCGACGCGATCCAGGCGCGGTTCCAGCCTGAGGAGGCCGCGTGATGGCCGTCGCGCCCACTATCCGCCATTACGACACCATCCTGTCGCCGGTGATCACCGAGAAGGCCACCCTGCTCAGCGAGCAGAACAAAGTGGTGTTCCGCGTGGCCGACACGGCGACCAAGGACGAGATCGCCGCCGCCGTCGAAGCGCTGTTCAAGGTCAATGTCACGAAGGTCAACACGATCAACGTGAAGGGCAAGACCAAGCGCTTCCGGGGCATCATGGGACGGCGTTCCGACGTCAAGAAAGCGATCGTGACGCTGGCCGAGGGCCAGTCGATCGACATTACGACGGGGCTCTGATCCGATGGCCTTGAAGCAATTCAATCCGACCTCGCCCGGCCGGCGTCAGCTGGTCCTGGTCGACAAGTCCGACCTACACAAGGGCCGGCCCGAGAAGTCGCTGGTCGAAGGGCTGACAAAGTCCGGCGGCCGGGGCGGCAACGGTCGCATCGCCGTGCGTTTCCGCGGCGGCGGCGCAAAGCGCCTCTATCGCATCGTCGACTTCAAGCGTCGCAAGTTCGATGTTCCGGCCACGGTCGAGCGCCTCGAATACGATCCCAATCGCTCGGCTTTCATCGCCCTCATCAAGTATGAGGACGGCGAGCTGTCCTACATCCTGGCGCCGCAGCGCCTCAAGGTGGGCGACATGGTGATCGCGGCTGAGAAGGCCGACGTGAAGCCGGGGAACGCCATGCCGCTGCGCGGCATGCCGATCGGCACCATCATCCACAATGTGGAGATGAAGCCGATGAAGGGCGGCCAGATCGCACGCTCTGCGGGCGGCTATGCTCAGCTCGTGGGACGCGACGCGGGCTATGCCCAGATCCGCCTGAACTCGGGCGAGCTGCGCATGGTGATGGACACCTGCATCGCCACGGTCGGCGCGGTGTCGAACCCGGATCATATGAACGAGAACCTCGGCAAGGCCGGTCGTTCGCGTCACAAGGGCCGCCGTCCGCACGTCCGCGGCGTGGCCATGAACCCGATCGACCACCCGCACGGCGGCGGCGAAGGCCGCACCTCGGGCGGCCGTCACCCGGTCACTCCGTGGGGCAAGCCCACCAAGGGCCGCAAGACCCGCAAGAACAAGGCGACGGACAAGTTCATTATCCGCTCGCGTCATGCTCGGAAGGCCCGCTAAGCCATGACCCGCTCCGTCTGGAAAGGCCCGTTTGTCGACGGGTATCTCTTGAAGAAGGCCGAAGCCGTTCAGGCGTCTGGCCGCAAGGACGTGATCAAGACCTGGTCGCGCCGCTCTACGATCATGCCGCAGTTTGTCGGCCTGACCTTTGGGGTTCACAACGGCCAGAAGCATGTGCCGGTCATGGTCTCGGAAGACATGGTCGGCATGAAGCTGGGTGAGTTCGCGCCCACCCGCTACTTCCCGGGCCACGCGGCCGACAAGAAGGCCAAGAGGAAGTAGCATGAGCAAGCAAGCCAAAGCGCGCCGGTTCACCGACGCCGAAGCCGTGGCCAAGGTGCGGACCATCCGCATCAGCCCGCGCAAGCTGAACCTGGTGGCCCAGTCGATTCGTGGTCTGAAGGTGCAGCGGGCGCTGAACGAGCTTGAGTTCAGCTCCAAGCGCATCGCCGGCGACGTGCGCAAAGCGCTCTATTCGGCGATCTCGAACGCCGAGAACAACCACAACCTCGACATCGACTCGCTGGTCGTCGCCGAGGCCTTTGTGGGCAAGAACCTGGTTATGAAGCGCTTCCACGCCCGCGCCCGCGGTCGGGCCAGCCGCGTCGAGAAGCCGTTCAGCGAGATCACGATCGTGGTCCGCGAAGTGGGTGAGGCCGCCTGATGGGTCACAAAGTCAATCCGGTCGGGCTTCGCCTCGGCATCAACCGCACCTGGGACAGCCGCTGGTTCGCCGACGGCCCCGAGTACGGCCGACTGCTGCACGAGGACATCAAGGTCCGCCGTCAGCTCAAGAAGCGCCTGTATCAGGCTGGCGTGTCGCGGATTATCATCGAACGTCCGCACAAGAAGTGCCGCATCACCATCTATGCCGCACGCCCGGGCGTGATCATCGGCAAGAAGGGCGCCGACATCGAGAAGCTGCGTAAGGACGTGGCCGCGATGACGGACGGTGAGATTCATCTGAACATCGTCGAAATCCGTAAGCCGGAGACCGACGCGCAACTGGTGGCCGAGAACATCGCCCAGCAGCTGGAGCGCAGAGTTGCGTTCCGTCGCGCGATGAAGCGTTCGCTGCAGAGCGGTATGCGGCTGGGCGCCAAGGGCATGCGTATTGAGGTCGCCGGTCGTCTGGGCGGCGCGGAAATCGCGCGCGCCGAGTCCTATCAGGAAGGACGGGTGCCGCGTCATACGCTGCGGGCGGACATCGACTACGGCGTGACCGAGGCCAAGACCACCTACGGGATCATTGGCGTGAAGGTCTGGGTGTTCAAGGGCGAGGTCCTCGACCACGACCCGATGGCGCTCGACAAGCGGCTGGCCAGCGAGAGCGGTCCGGCGGGCGAGGGTGGTGGCCGCGAGCGCGGCGACCGTCCGGACCGTGGGCCCCGCCGCGAGCGTCGCGGCGAAGCGGCGAACGCCTGAGGACTAGAAGAAGATGCTGTCTCCCAAGCGCACAAAGTACCGCAAGCAGTTCAAGGGCCGTATCCACGGGATGGCTAAGGGCGGCTTCACGCTGAACTTCGGCTCGTACGGCCTGAAGTCGGTCGAACCTGAACGCATCACCGCGCGGCAGATCGAGGCGGCCCGCCGCGCGATCACCCGTCAGATGAAGCGTCAGGGCCGGGTGTGGATCCGAATTTATCCCGACGTGCCGGTGACCGGGAAACCGGCCGAAGTGCGGATGGGCAAGGGCAAGGGCTCGGTGGAGTTCTGGGCCGCGCGCGTCCACCCCGGTCGGATCATGTTCGAAATCGATGGCGTGCCAGACGACGTCGCCCGCGAAGCCCTGCGCCTCGGCGCGGCCAAGCTTCCGGTGCGGACCCGCATCGTGACCCGCATCGACGCCGCCGCGGAGCACGCGTGATGAAGATTGAAGACGTCCGGGGGCTGACCCCCGATCAACTGACCGAGCAACTGGTCACCCTCAAGAAGGAGCAGTTCAACCTGCGCTTTCAAAAGGCGACCGGCCAGATCGAGAAGACCCACCGCGTGGGCGAGGTGCGCAAGGATATCGCGCGCCTCAAGACCGTCCTGCGCGCGAAGCAGGCTAAGGCCTGAGGAGAGACGAACGATGCCGAAGCGAATTCTCGAGGGCGTTGTCGTCTCCGACAAGGGCGACAAGACCATTGTTGTGAAGGTGGAGCGCACCTTCCTGCACCCCGTACTTAAGAAGACCGTCCGCCGGTCGAAGAAGTATCACGCCCACGATGAAGCCAATGCCTGCAAGGCCGGCGAGATCGTGAAGATCGTGGAATGCGCTCCGCGTTCCAAGACCAAGACCTGGGAAGTGCTGCCTGTCGGCGGCGCGGTCCAGGCCTGAACCCGTAAGGATCGGACCCAATGATCCAGATGCAGACTAACCTGGACGTCGCCGATAACTCGGGCGCGCGCCGGGTCATGTGCATCAAGGTGCTTGGCGGCGCGAAGCGCCGCTACGCCTCGGTGGGCGACAAGATTGTCGTCTCGGTGAAAGAAGCCATTCCGCGCGGTCGCGTGAAGAAGGGTGATGTGCTGCAGGCGATCGTCGTGCGCACCAGCCAGGCGATCAAGCGGAAGGACGGTTCGGTAATTCGGTTCGACAAGAACGCCGCCGTGATCGTGAACAAGCAATCCGAGCCGATCGGCACGCGGATCTTTGGCCCGGTTCCTCGTGAACTGCGCGCCAAGAACCACATGAAGATCATTTCGCTCGCGCCCGAGGTGCTGTGATGGCCGCGAAGATCAAGAAAGGGGACCGCGTCGTGGTCCTCACCGGCAAGGACAAGGGCCGTCAAGGCGCTGTCCTGAAAGTGCTGCCCAAGGACGGCCGTGTCGTCGTGGAAGGCCTGAACATGGTTCAGCGCCACACCCGCCCGACCCAGTTCGACCCCCAGGGCGGGATCAAGAACAAGGAAGCGTCGCTCCATCTGTCGAACGTCGCCGTCGTCGATTCCAAAGGTAAGTCGACCCGCGTCGGCTTCCGTGTGGACGGCGACAAGAAGGTGCGGTTCGCCAAGACGACCGGCGAGGTGATCAATGGCTGATCAAGCTTACGAACCGCGGCTCAAGGCCGACTACAAGGCGCGCATCCGCGGGCAGCTGAAGGAAAAGTTCGGCTACACCAACGAGATGCAGATCCCCAAGCTCGAGAAGATCGTGATCAACATGGGCGTGGGGGAAGCTGTCTCCGACTCCAAGAAGATCAACTCGGCTATGGCGGACCTGGCGAAGATCGCCGGCCAGAAGCCGGTGGCGACCAAGGCGCGGACCTCCATCGCCGGCTTCAAGCTGCGCGAGGGCATGACGGTCGGCTGCAAGGTCACCCTTCGCAAGGATCAGATGTACGAGTTCCTGGACCGGCTGATCACCATCGCGCTGCCGCGGGTGAAGGACTTCCGGGGCCTCAAGGCGACCTCGTTCGACGGCCGTGGCAACTACGCCATGGGGCTGAAGGAGCACATCGTGTTCCCCGAGATCAACTATGACCAGATCGATCAGATTTGGGGCATGGACATCATCGTCACCACCACTGCGAAGACCGACGACGAGGCTCGCGAGCTTCTTCGGGAATTCCAGTTCCCGTTTGTTCAGCAATAGGCAGCGGGAAGGAACAGGCACATGGCCAAGAAGAGCGCTGTCAACCGCAACGACCGGGTCAAGAAACTGGTCAAGCAGTACGCCGCCAAGCGCGCGGCCCTGAAGGCGATCGCCAACAACGAAAGCCTGCCGCTGGAGGAGCGCTTCGATGCGCGCCTTAAGCTGGCCGAGCTGCCGCGCAACTCGGCGGCCAACCGCATTCGCAATCGCTGCGAAGTGACCGGGCGTCCGCGCGGTTACTACCGCAAGCTGAAGATGAGCCGGATTTCCCTGCGCGAACTCGGTTCGCACGGGCTGATCCCCGGCCTCGTCAAGTCGAGCTGGTAAGGGAGGGTCAAGATGGTCAACGACCCCATTGGCGATCTGATCGCCCGCATCAAGAACGCCGCCGCGCGCGGTCGCAGCAAGCTTTCGACGCCCGCGTCGAAGATGCGCGCGCGGCTGCTCGATGTGTTGCTCGACGAGGGCTACATCCGTGGCTACCATCTGGTGGAGAAGCCCGGCGCGTTCCCTGAGTTCGAGATCGAGCTCAAGTACTTCGACGGCGCCCCGGTGATCGTGGAAATCGCCCGCGTCTCCAAGCCCGGCCGCCGGGTCTATTCGTCGATCAGCGACCTGAAGCCGGTGAAGAACGGCCTTGGGATCTCGATCCTGTCGACGCCTAAGGGCGTCATGTCGGACACGGCGGCCCGCGAGGCCAATGTGGGCGGCGAAGTGCTCTGCCGGGTCTACTAGGATGTCTCGTATCGGAAAAAAGGCGGTCCCAGTGCCCGCCGGCGTCACGGTCACCCTCGATGGGCAGACGGTCACGGTGAAGGGCCCGAAGGGGCAACTCTCCTGGACCGTGGCCGAGGAGATCGAAGTCCGCCAGGAAGGTGCTGAGATCCTGCTCTCAAAGCGTGAGGACACGACGCGCGCGCAAGCGATGTGGGGTCTTTCACGGACGCTGGTCAGCAACATGGTGGTCGGCGTAACCGAGGGCTACGAGCAGACTCTTGAGCTGGTCGGCGTCGGCTATCGGGCGGCGATGAAGGGCCAGGCGCTTTCCATGCAGCTGGGCTTCAGCCACGACGTGGACATCCCGCCGCCGGCCGGCATCGCGTTCGCGGTGCCCAAGCAGACCGAAATCAAGATTTCGGGCATCGACAAGCAGGTGGTAGGCGAAACCGCCGCGCGCATCCGCCGCATCCGTCCGCCGGAGCCCTATAAGGGCAAGGGCGTCCGCTATCAGGGCGAGACGGTGCGTCGCAAGGAAGGCAAGAAGAAGTAGGCCATGGCTCTTTCTCCCCGCCAAACCACCCAGCGCCGCGCTCAGCGCGTCCGCAACCGGCTCCGGACGGTCGCGAACGGTCGTCCGCGCCTGTCGGTCTTCCGCTCGGGCAAGAACATCTACGCCCAGGTCATCGATGACGGTCTGGGCGTCACGCTCGCCGCCGCCTCGTCGCTTGAGGGCGGCAAGGGCGTGAAGGGCTCCGACAAAGACGCGGCCGCCAAGGTGGGCGCTCTCGTCGCCCAGCGCGCGATCGAAAAGGGCGTCAAGGACGTCGTCTTTGATCGCGGCGGTTACATCTACCACGGCCGGGTGAAGGCCCTGGCGGACGCCGCGCGCGAAGCCGGCCTGAATTTCTAGGAAACGATCATGGCTCGCAGAGACGAACAGCGTGGCGACCGCCGCAATCGCGCTCCCGAAGAGGACCGCGATAACGAGATCGTTGAAAAGCTGGTGCACATCAACCGCGTCGCCGCCACGGTGAAGGGCGGCCGCCGCTTCTCGTTCGCCGCCCTGATGGTGGTGGGCGATCAAAAGGGCCGCGTGGGCTACGGACACGGCAAGGCGCGGGAAGTGCCGGAAGCCATCCGCAAGGCCACGGAAGAGGCCAAGAAGTCGATGATCCGCGTGCCGCTCCGCGAGAGCCGCACCCTGCACCACGACGGCAATGGCCGCTGGGGCGCAGGCAAGGTGATGGTGCGTGCGGCGCCTCCCGGCACCGGCGTCATCGCCGGCGGTCCGATGCGCGCCGTGCTGGAAACGCTCGGCGTTCAGGACGTGGTCGGCAAGTCGGTGGGTTCGTCCAACCCCTACAACATGGTGCGCGCGACCTTCGAGGCGCTGAAGGCTCAGTCTTCGCCCCGCCAGGTGGCGGCCAAGCGCGGCAAGAAGGTCTCCGACCTGCTCGGCCGTCGCGCAGATGGCGCCTCGGCCCAGGCGGCCGCGGCCGAAGTGGAGGCCTGAGACCCATGGCTCAGATCAAGGTTCGTCAGACCGGCAGTCCGATCCGCCGCAAGAGCGACCAGCGCGCGACCCTGGTCGGCCTGGGCCTCAACCGGGTGGGCCGGGTCTCGACGCTGGAGGACACCCCTTCGGTGCGGGGCATGGTGGCTAAGGTTGCTCATCTCGTAGAGGTGGTGGACTAAGTCCCGGCTTCTCTTCTGCCCCAAGAGGGGCAGGACCAACACAATCAGCCGAGTCCGGCCTACGCCGGGCGATAGATCTCCAAGGAGAGGCGCCTATGACCAAGCTCAACGAACTCGCTCCGCGCGAGGGCTCTACGAAGGGTCGCATGCGGGTGGGCCGCGGCCCCGGCTCCGGCAAGGGCAAGACCGCCGGTCGCGGCGTGAAGGGCCAGAAGGCGCGCTCCGGTGTCGCCGTGAACGGCTTCGAAGGCGGCCAGATGCCGCTGCACATGCGGATGCCCAAGCGGGGCTTCAACTCGCGCAACCGGAAGGACTTCGCCGAGGTGAACCTGTGGCGCATTGAGCAGGCGATCGCCGCCGGAAAGCTCGACGCCAAGGCCGTCATCGACGCCGATGCGCTCCTCAAGGCCGGCGTGATCCGCCGGGTGAAGGATGGCGTGAAGCTGCTGGGCGAAGGCGAGTGCAAGGCCAAGCTCAACCTGACGATCTACGCGGCGACAGCTTCGGCGCGCGCGGCGGTGGAGAAAGCCGGCGGCACGCTCACCACCACCAAGCCGGAAGCACCGGCCGCCGAGGCCTGATCAGGCTCTAAGTCGCAGACGGCCTCGCGTTCGGGGCCGCCGCGCCCTATCTGTCAGGACTTCCGCCCCGGGGGATTCGTCGCATGGCTTCGGCCGCAGAACAGCTTGCAGCCAATCTGAACTTCGACGCCTTCCGCAAGGCGACGGAGCTGCACAAGCGTATCTGGTTCACGCTGTGGGCTTTGATCGTTTACCGCCTCGGCACCTACATTCCGATCCCAGGCATCGATCCGGTGGCCTTCCAGCAGGCGTTCCAGGGACAGGCTCAGGGCATCCTGGGCATGTTCAACATGTTCACGGGCGGCGCCGTCGAACGGATGGCGATCTTCGCACTGAATGTGATGCCCTACATCTCGGCCTCGATCATCGTGCAACTCCTGGGGACGGTTTATGGGCCGTGGGAGAAGCTGAGGAAGGAAGGCGGCGAGGCCGGGCGCAAGACACTGAATCAATACACCCGCTACCTGACCGTCGTGCTGGCGATAGTGCAGTCGTTCGGGATCGCTGTGACCATGCAGCAGAGCCCGGGACTGGTGGAGAATCCCGGCGTCTTCTTCGTGGTTTCGACGGTTGTCACCCTGACCGGCGGGACCATGTTCCTGATGTGGCTGGGCGAGCAGATCACCAGCCGTGGCGTCGGAAACGGCATTTCGCTCCTGATCTTTGCGGGTATCGTGGCGGTTCTGCCGCAGTCCCTGTTCCAGGCCTTTGAGCTGACGCGGACGGGATCGATGAACGCCGGTGCGCTGATCTTCATGATCCTGCTGGTGGTGCTGGTCACGGTGGCCATCGTGTTCATGGAGCGCTCGCAGCGACGTCTGCTGGTGCAGTACCCCAAGCGCCAGCAGGGCAACCGGATGGTGGGGGGCGACACGTCCTTCCTGCCCCTGAAGATCAACACCTCCGGCGTGATTCCACCCATCTTCGCCTCGTCACTGCTGTTGTTGCCGGCCACGGTGATGGGCTTTGCCGCCAACGCCGACCTGCCGGACCACATGCAGTGGCTTCCGTTCGTGACGGGCCAGCTTCAGCACGGTCAGCCGCTGTTCATGCTGCTGTACGGCCTGCTGATCGTATTTTTCTGCTTCTTCTACACCTCGGTGGTGTTCAATCCCGAGGACACGGCGGAGAACCTGCGCAAGTACGGCGGCTTCCTGCCGGGCATCCGTCCGGGCAAGCGCACGGCGGAGTACATCGACTTCGTGCTGACCCGCCTGACCACGATCGGCGCCGTCTACATCACCATCGTCTGCCTTGTACCCGAGGGGCTGATGAGCATGACCGGAACCCAGTTCTACATGGGCGGGACCAGCCTGCTGATCGTCGTCAGCGTGACAATGGATACGGTGGCGCAGATCCAGAGCCACCTGCTGGCGCACCAGTACGAGGGTCTGATCAAGAAATCCAAGCTACGTGGTGGGCGGCGATAGCCGCGCCGCGTTGGCTGACGATGGGGCAAGGCGTCAGGAAGGACGTCTGCGGGAGGAATCGCGCGTCATGAATTTGATCCTGTTCGGACCGCCGGCGGCGGGGAAGGGCACTCAGGCCAAGCGGCTCGTGGACGGCCGCAACATGGTCCAGCTCTCGACCGGAGACATGCTGCGCGCGGCCATCGCCTCGGGGTCGGAGCTTGGCAAGCGGGTCGAAGGGATCATGCAGCGCGGCGACCTGGTCTCCGACTCCATCGTGATCGAACTGATAGAAAGTCGCTTGCCGGAGACGGAAGCGGCGGGCGGCGCGATCTTCGACGGATTTCCACGGACGATCGCCCAGGCCGAGGCGCTCGACGCCATGCTGGCCGGGCGCGGCAAGAAGATCGATCTGGTGGTCCGGCTGAAGGTCGATGACGAAGCCCTCAAGGCCCGCATCGCCGGCCGCTTCGCGGAGTCAGGCCGTCCGGACGACAATCCTGAAAGCTTCCTGGTGCGTCTCAACGCCTATAACGGCCAGACTGCACCGCTGCTGCCCTACTATCAAAACCAGGGCAAACTGGTGGAAGTCGATGGCATGGGCACGATGGATGCCGTCGCCGCCGCGATTGAACGGGCGTTGGGATAGCTTCGACAGTCGCCTGGCGATACCGCGCCCGGCCAGTGTGCGCCGGAACCCGCTGGTCTTAGCTCATGGGTTGAGGGGCGGCCGCGCAGCGGACGGGCGCGTTGCACGTTCTTTCGACGCATGCTTACCTCGTCGAAGTTGTTGCTTCGCCGTGGGTGAGGGCTCCCTTGCTCCGCGCGAAGCAATTCGTTCACAAATCCGCGTTTCCGGCATTGACGGAGGCGCCCGTCTCCATATAACGAACCGCTTCCGCGACAGAGCGCGAAAGACGCGCCGGCCTATGCCTATGGAAATAGGGGCCGGGGCGCCGTTCGCGCTTCTCTTGCGTGACCAGGAGATCTCTGCACGTGGCCCGTATCGCTGGCGTCAACATTCCTACGAACAAGCGCGTTGTGATCGCGCTGCAGTACATCCATGGCATCGGCCCTGCGAAGGCGCGCGAGATCGTGGGGAAGGTCGGTATTGAGGACGCCCGCCGGGTGAACCAGCTCACCGACCAGGAAGTGCTGCAGATCCGTGAGACCATCGACCGCGACTACATGGTCGAAGGCGATCTGCGCCGCGATACGGCCGTGAACATCAAGCGCCTGATGGACCTGGCCTGCTATCGCGGCCTGCGTCACCGTAAGGGTCTGCCGGTCCGCGGCCAGCGCACGCATACCAACGCCCGCACCCGCAAGGGCCCCGCCAAGCCGATCGCCGGCAAGAAGAAGTAAGAGAGCGTCTCTCCGATGGCCAAGGAACCGGCGCGCGTCAAAAAGCGCGAGCGCAAGAACATCACCTCGGGCGTGGCGCATGTGAACGCCTCGTTCAACAACACAATGATCACCATCACCGACGCCCAGGGGAACACCATCTCCTGGTCGAGCGCAGGTCTGATGGGCTTCAAGGGTTCGCGTAAGTCGACGCCCTACGCCGCGCAGATGGCCGCCGAGGACGCGGGCCGCAAGGCCGCCGAGCACGGGGTCCGCACGCTGGAAGTGAACGTCTCCGGTCCGGGTTCGGGTCGTGAGTCGGCGCTCCGCGCGCTGCAGGCTGTGGGGATGACGATCACCACCATTCGGGATGTTACGCCCATCCCGCACAACGGCTGCCGCCCGCCCAAGCGCCGGCGCGTCTGACCGACTGAATACTCCCTGACGCCGGCTGCGGATTTCGCTGCCGGAGGACTTTGCGTTTTCGAGGGACACCGTGATCGAAAGAAACTGGAACGAACTTATCCGTCCCGAGAAGCCGCAGATCGAGACTGGCGCCGACGCCGCCCGCAAGGCGCGTCTGGTGGCCGAACCTCTCGAGCGCGGTTTCGGTGTGACGCTCGGCAACAGCCTGCGTCGCGTGCTCCTCTCCTCCCTGCAGGGCGCGGCCGTGACTGCGGTGCAGATCGACGGCGTGGTCCACGAATTCTCGTCGCTGGAAGGCGTGCGCGAGGACGTGGTCGACATCGTGCTCAACATCAAGCAGCTGGCGCTGCGGATGCACGCCGAAGGTCCGAAGCGCATGACGCTGCGGGCGACCGGCCCCGGCGCGGTCAAGGCCTCGCAGATCGACGCGCCGTCCGACATCGAGATCCTCAACCCCGACCACGTGCTCTGCACGCTGGACGAGGGCGCGAACGTGCGCATGGAGTTCACGGTGCAGACCGGCAAGGGCTATGTGTCCGCCGAAATGAACCGCCCGGAAGATGCCCCGATCGGTCTGATCGCGGTTGATGCGCTCTACTCGCCTGTGAAGCGCGTGGCCTATCGCGTCGAGCCGACCCGCCAGGGTCAGAGCCTCGACTACGACAAGCTGATCATGGAAGTGGAGACCAACGGCGCGGTCAGCCCGGTGGACGCGGTGGCCTATGCCGCCCGTATCCTCCAGGACCAGCTGCAGATCTTTATCACCTTCGAAGAGCCCAAGAAGAAGGTGGAAGGCGAGGCCAAGCCGGAACTGCCCTTCAACCCGTCGCTGCTCAAGAAGGTCGACGAGCTGGAGCTGTCGGTCCGTTCGGCCAACTGCCTGAAGAACGACAACATCGTCTACATCGGTGATCTGATCCAGAAGACGGAGGCGGAGATGCTCCGCACCCCGAACTTCGGCCGCAAGTCGCTCAACGAGATCAAGGAAGTGCTCGCGGGCATGGGGCTGCATCTCGGCATGGATGTGCCGAACTGGCCGCCCGAGAACATCGAGGATCTGGCGAAGAAGTTCGAAGACCAGATGTAATTCGCTTTCGCGCCGACTCCGGACCGCCTCTTGCGGTCAGGGCCCGACGAAGCCGCGCTTGCGGTGGAGGGCTCCGGCGCTTCGTGTTGACCCGGGTGGGAGCAGACCGGGACTTGGTTAGGCAGGCGTCCAGACGAGCGGACGCAAGGCGGGCCGGAGAGCCCAGGAGAGACTGAAATGCGTCACGGCAAAGCCCACCGCAAACTGGGTCGTACGACCGCCCACCGGACGGCGATGTTCGCCAATATGTCCGCCAGCCTGATCAAGCACGAGCAGATCGTGACGACGCTGCCCAAGGCCAAGGAACTGCGGCCGGTGGTGGAGAAGCTGGTGACCCTGGCCAAGCGCGGCGACCTGCATGCGCGTCGCCAGGCCATCAGCCAGGTGCGTGACGTGGAACAGGTGGGCAAGCTCTTCTCGGTGCTGGGCCCGCGCTACAAGGACCGCAACGGCGGCTATATCCGCGTGCTGAAGGCCGGCTTCCGCCACGGCGACAACGCGGCCATGGCCGTGATCGAGTTCGTGGACCGCGACCCGGCCGAAAAGGGCAAGGACTCCGGCCCTACCGCCGAAGGCGGCTTCGGCGAGGACTAGGATCTTTCTTTCATAGAGATTTCGAGAGCCCCGGACGCAAGTCCGGGGCTTTTTCGTTGGGCTATGTCGCCCGCGCCTCGTGAGCGGCGCGCAACGCGTCGGCGGTCGCGGCGTCAGCGGGGAAGAACATCTCGAGCGTGAGCTCCGAAAGCGTGATGTCGACCGGCGTGCCGAAGACGGTGGTGGTGCCGATCAGCGACAGTACGGTGTCGCCGCTCATCAACTGGAATGGGATCACGACGTCACCATAGTCCTCGGGCCGTCGGTCCGGCGCCGGCGGCGTGGGATAGCCCTTCACCTCCTCGAGGAGTTCGGCGAGGGCGGGGTCGGCCGTGAGGTCCACCTGACGCTTGAGGCGATCCAGAGCGTGCTGGCGCCATTCGCCGAGATTGACGATGCGCGGCGCCAGTCCGTCGGGGTGAAGCGACAGGCGCACGACATTGATCACGCCGGAGAGCAGGTCGGGGGATACGCCCTCCATCATCACGTCCGTCGCCGCGTTGGCGGCCACCAGATTCCAGCGCAGATCGACCACCAGGGCCGGGTAGGGTTCGTGCGCTTTGAGGATCATGTCGACCGCGCGTCGAGCGGGCTCCAGGCGTGGGTCGGCGAGGCTGGTCTCGGGAAAGATCGGCGCGAAGCCGGCGGCCATAAGCAGCACGTTGCGTTCGCGCAGTGGAATCTCGAGCTGTTCGGAGAGGTGAAGCACCATCTCGCGGCTGGGCCGGGCGCGGCCGGTCTCGAGGAAACTCAGATGCCGGGTGGAGATCTCCGCCTCCAGCGCCAGGTCCATTTGGCTCAGCCGCCGCCGCGTGCGCCACTCGCGGAGGTGTTCACCGACGGCTCTGCGGGATGGGGTCATGTGGCGAGGGTAGCGGGCAGGTGGCGGAAGTCGATGATGCGGCAGGTAATGATGCGTCGGCGAGTGCCGCGAGTGTTCCACGGAAAAGGGCCGCCCTGTCGCCAGGACGGCCCTTCCATAGTCGGACCGCTTGCGCGGTGCGCGACCGGCCTAAGTGAGGCTCAGGCGCGGACCCCGATCACGGAGGTCCAGGTCACGGTCACCGGCATGCGGCCATTGCTATGAGACACTGGATCACCTCCTTTCAGTTGTTGAACAGAACCCGGAAACTATGGATCGCGTCGCGCGGGTCGAAAAGCCCCAATCGATACGGCCTCAATCGACGTTGGCCGTGTCCATGAACGACGAGGTCGGGCTGCCCAGGGCGGCTTGTTCGGCGAGGCTCTGGCGGCGGCGGAGCTGAGTGACCGGGCGGGAGAGGCCGTCGAGCGCGGCGAGCGTGGCGATGTATCCGGCCTCCACGGCGGGTTCGTAGGCGCGCCAATCACGGATTTCGATCCCGGCCAGGTCTGGCTGGATCAGGACGTCGGTCGCCTCGCGCGCCGCGGCGAGATCCCGGCCGGTGGAAACCGTGGCGGTGCGCATCAGCAGCGACACGATGGGCGGGCCCATCCGCCATTGGCCTGACCAGATAAAGCGCCAGATCGAGGACGGTCTGGCCACATCCCTGGCGGTGATGCTGCGCGAGGTGGTGACGTCGACGCCGACGATCGGCCCGAGCTGGGCCGCCCGCATGATGTCGGCTGGGAAGTTCTTCATCACGGCGCCGTCCACGAGCACGTTCTGGCCGTCGGTGGCGGGCGGCAAGACGCCGGGCAGCGCGATCGAGGCGCGCAGCGCCTGACGCAACAGTCCGCGCCGGTGAAGCTGGTAAGCGCCGGTCGTGAGATTGGACGACAGGCAGAAGAACGGCAGCCAGAGATCGGCGATCTCGGTCTCGCCATAGTGATGCGACAGACGCTGGCCCACCTTGATGCCGTGAGTCATGGCCAACAACGGCAAGGCGATGTCGTCGAGCGGGCTGGTGTCTACGAAGGCCTCGTGCAGCCGACGATCCATCTCGGCGTCGTCCCAGCCCATGGCGAGGCCGGCGGCGACCACCGCGCCCATGGACGAGCCCCCGACAAAGTCGATAGGCACGCCCCGCTCTCGCAGCGCCCTGATGGCTCCGACATGCGCGTAGGCCCGGGCCCCGCCGCCGGATAGCACCAGACCCACAGACTGACCGGTGAGCACCCGGGCGAGTCGGGCGTGGTCGCCGTTGTGGCCCCGCCTCAGGTGGAACACGCGCGCCGCGACGGTAACGTCGAGCCAGGCCTCCGTGCCTTGCGGACGCGCGGCTTGGGCCGGCTGGAACAGGATGAGGTCGACGAGGCCCTGTTCCTGCAGGGTCGCCGCACCGGACGGCATGGGTACGGGCTCAGCGGGCCGGTCGCCGCGGCCGACCCGGAACAGGCGATCCACCTGGCGCGGCACGAACGGCGCCCAGTGCGGCTCGTCGCGCTCAGCCACATAGAGAACGAAGTCGTGGGTGCGCTCGACCTCGGAGAACCACTCGGTTGGGGCGGTCGCGGCCTCCGCGCCGACCACCGTGACGGCATAGCCCAGCGCCTGGATATCGCGTTCGAGACGCTCGACCAGCGGGCGGATTGGCCCTGGCCGGCCCACCGGCACGAAGCCGAAGACGCTGGGCTCGCCCACCGGTCCGCGCCGGGCCGACTGGCGGCTGCGCAGGATCATGAGGCGCGCGAGTTCGGTCATTACGGACGCGTCGGCGTCGCAGGCCTCAAAAAACGCCGCCTTGGGGATCGCGAAGATCTCAGAGTCGCGCAACGCGTAGACGTCTGCCGAGTGGGCGACACCGGCGATAAGGGCCATCTCGCCGGCAGGCTCGCCGGGTCGGATCACGCCCAGGAACTGGGATTCCTGGCCCTGCTCGCGACGGAAGGCCCCGAGGCGTCCGGTGCGCACCACGAAGAGTTTGTCGGACGCCTCGCCCTGGCCGAACAGGCGATGGCCGCCGGGCAGCGAGAACCACTCGGTCTCGGCGCGCGCCCTGGGGTGCAGGAAGAGGCGCGCGAGGACCGAATCGACCGGAATGTCGGGCAGGGTTCCCACGACCACAGAGGGTAGCGTCCGGGGACGACGGCGGCTATGGCCGGGGCCATGCCGTTGCACATGATCAAGCTGGCCGTGGGCGCCGCCACGGTGGAAGAAATGCTGGCCTGGCGAGCGACCCGGTTCGCGCCTGGCGCGCCCTGGGTGATGACCACCCGGATGACCCCCAAGCGCGCCGACGAGTTGTTGGACGGTGGATCTCTCTATCGGGTGTTTAAGGGCGTGATCCTGAGCCGGCAGAAGATTCTGGCGATTGCGACGGAGGGGGAGGGGCGCGAGGCCCGCTGCGCGGTGACGCTGGACGAGACCTGTGTGCGGGTTGTCCCGACTCCCCGGCGGGCGTTTCAGGGGTGGCGATATCTGGAGACCAAGGACGCGCCGGCGGATCTGGAGGATGCGGCGCTCGGCGACGTTCCTGAAGATCTGGCGCGGGCGCTGCGCGAGGCGGGCGCCTGGTAGACGGGAGAGTCAGAAGCGCCGGATGGCCGCGCCCTCCGGAGCCCCCTTGCGTGACGTAGGGGTGATTGGGGCCCGCTCCTCCCACTTGGCGTCGGGACGGTTCGAGAGGGTGTGATGAGCGAGGCTGGCCGATCGGCGGAAACGGAGTTGGGGTTTGATCCGGCGGCT